>JAFEIL010000542.1 GCA_017495105.1 Emticicia sp.
TGGCAAGGGCATATTTACCACAGCTTTTATAGCATGGAATACAGATTGATTATTTGATTTATGTGGGGCGTTACACCACAAAAGATTATTAACAGCACAAAACATAAAAATATGCAGACAGATTCAAAAAAGCACGAAACCCCCACTGACGCAAATAATGTGTTATGTTCCGATTTTCTTATTTCAAAAGGGTTTTCTAAGGCTGTAAGATTTTTTGATTACAGATGGAAACAATTTAGGGTGTATTACAAAATTGAGGGTTATGATTGTGATATACTTCTTTCTCCTTCTCCGCAATATATTGATGATATGTCACCAGAAGAACAAGTAGATGAATTTTCAGATATTGAAATTTTGGAGAATCATCATTACGGAGATTGGCAAGTTTATGTAAATTCGTTTGATAACCATCTGACCACATTAAATGATTGTTCGGAATTGATTGACTTAATGCGTGTGTGTGGGTGTCCTTTAATTGGCACATAAAACCGATATAGATACAAAATAAACAATTAAACAAACCAATAAAATGAAAAGATTAAGCGAAAAGCAATTTAAAACAATGCTTACTGAAATTGGCAAAATATTAGATAAAAACGGATTGAATAATGGTAATTTAATCTTAATGACTACCTACATCAATGACCCAATGGGAATTGAGTTTTTTTGTCAGGCAGATGGATCAAATGGTGTTTTACGTCTTATGCACGATGTAATGCATGGTGTATTTGATGAACTTAAAACACAGCCAGACTTTTACAATTTAAACCTAAATTAAAATGCAAAACCAACCAAACATCAGCTTACAACAACTGCTCGACCATCTTGAAAATGGCGAGCGAATACACAAAGAATTTAATTTTTCAGGATTCAACATTTTTCCTAATGTTGAATCAAAATATCCAAACTGCGGAACAGCAGGTTGTGCAATCGGAGAAATGCCAGCCTTGGATAGCAGGTGGACATTTAATCCACAATTTTCATTTCATGGTGGAATGATTTTCGATTTAGAGATTGTTAATGCTCGATTTATTGCAGAATACTTTGGAATAGATATAGATGAAGCTTGGCATTTATTTTTTCCTCATTCTCAAGAACCTCACTTATACGGAGGTAATCATTTAGACGATTATGCCACAATCGAAGACGTAATATTTAACCTAAAAGAGTTTCTCAAAAGACAAAAATAAAAAAATGAAAACAGACTATCATTTAAAAAAACAACGAAAACAATATAAAATCATGCAACTTTTTATTATGACACCCGAAATAGGTTCAGAAAAATGTATAAATGAAGTTGAAAAGTTAATACTAAAAGAAAAAAAACAATAAAATGCAAAACCAACAAAACATCACCTTAGAACAACTGCTGCACCATCTTGAAAATGGCGAGCTAATCTACGAAAAAAAAATAAAATCAAAGAACTGGAGAGACAGGCATTCATTCTTTGCAATTGTAGAAATGCCAGCGTTAGATTCAAGATTTGAATTTTATGATTTTTTAATTTTAACTGATTTAATGACTTTCAATAACAATCAAAGATTTGTTGATATACCATTCATTTCAAAATACTTCGGTATATCTGTATATGAAACTACACATTTGTTTTGTCCTGATTTTCAAAAACCATACTATTTCGGAGGTAAACATTTAGACAGTAATGCCACGATAGAAGAAGTAATTTTTAACCTAAAAGAGTTTCTCAAAAGACAAAAATGACAATGGAAAAACTAATAAGCCTAAATGAGTTTGTTGCAGAAGTAGAAAAGTATGCAGCAGAAAGCAAAAACTTTGAACGAGCTTCAAAACTGATTTGTGCATACAACGATTTTTTATTGCAACCAGTCAGTACCGAAATGTTTAAAGGAGAAAACTCATTGTTTTCAGATAATAAAATGCCAGCAATGGCTTTTATGTATCCCTACAATCGTGTGATTGATTTAGTAGGAAAAATTACAGAATACAATAATGAAAATGAAACATTTGGCTGGAGTATAGATTAAAAACAACAAAAAATATGAAAATCAAGATGAATAAAGCTATCAAGGCTTTTAAAAATTATATCAGTCAAGCACAAATGCCAAACGATTGGCGAAAGGCTTATCACCAAAAAGTAGCCAAAGGATGGGCCAGAATAGACCGCCTAAAGTTTATCAGAGATTTTATGGTTTCGCAGTATGAAAGTATTGATGAAAAATATAACCAACACGGTGAACCATACAACGATAAAGCCGTAAGAGATTATTTTCATAAGATCAGGACAAATGAAAAGCCAGCAACCGACGAAGCCACAAAATTTGCTAACGATTATTTTAGGATCAATTGATATGTTACCACCACCAAAACACCCCGAAGTAATTAGGCTCAGAAGGAGCTACGTTATCAATAGGCATAACGATAATAGGATAAACAACCTAAGATGCCAAGCCGTTGAACTGATTTACGAAAATAAATGGACTTGTACGGCTGATTTTATACTCGGTTTATCATCGGAAGTTCATCAAGATTTTGCAGAAACAAAGAATACAAGCCCACCAGCTAAGATAATTTCTGAAAAAATCACTCCAACTAAGATTGAAGTTGTAAAAGAACCTTGTAAAAACTGTGCAACTGATATTGATTTGGCAGATACCGCAAAAAGGAAAACTTTACATCACTACGAAAAGTATTGTTCTCCTGCTTGTAAGACAAAGTTTTATAGACAAAAAACTAAAATTGTAAACAAATAATCAATGGAAGCATTAATAAAAGTTTCTCAAAACGAAATCGGAGAACAAACAGTAAGTGCAAGAGAATTGCATCAATTTTTAGAAGTAAAAACCGATTTCACTGATTGGTGTAAAAGAATGTTTGAGTATGGATTTGCTGAAAATCAAGATTATACTATTCTCCTCAAAAATGGGGAGAAAATAAGTAAATCAAATCCAATTGATTATGCCTTAACACTCGATTGTGCCAAAGAAATTTCAATGATTCAAAGAACAGATAAAGGTAAAGAAGCAAGACAGTACTTTATCCAGTGCGAAACAAAATTAAAACAGATACTTACGCCAAAGCAATTAGCATTGATGGTCATAAAAGTAGAAGAAGAAAAAGAAGCACTTTTGAAACTCAACAACAGCCTTTTGCCAAAGGCTGAGTATCTCGATAAAGTTATTGCTTCAACTTCTACTTTCACGGCAACAGAAATTGCAAAAGACCTAAATATGACGGCAGTTCGCCTAAATAGCCTATTGGTCAAATTGAAGGTACAATACAAGATCCGTAACCAGTATGTTCTCACCTCTAAGTACGATGGCAAAAACTATGCAAAAATAGTTACTTCGACCTACACTGACCCAGAAGGAAAAGAAAAAACCAGTCACCAGCTCGAATGGACAGAATACGGTAGAGCATTTATACATTCGTTGATAAATAAAGATTTGTCTTTCAACAAAACTACTGTGCCGGAAAACATCATATTAAAAGTTTCAACCAATTATTATCAATCAAGCACCAAATAAACAAAAAAAACCATGCCTAAAGCAATCATTAAAGATTTGAAGTATAAAAGTACCATCGCCAATAAAATAGGGGGTAATGCTCATATTTATCAGTTAGAAATGAATGATGGTACAGTCGGAGACTATTTTTCTGCCGAACACCCAACCAAAAAAGCAATCGGTGATGAAATAGAATACGAGTTGATACCAAACAGCAATCCAGCCTACTCAGGTAGAATAAAGGAAATACTTGCACCTAAAAAAACAGGTTTTGCAACTTTCAAGAAAAACGAAACCGCCGAAAATGCAAGAGTAGCACTCATGGTAGCAAAAGACGTATTTCTGGCTGATAAAACAGGAGGTTTGAAATTATCAGATTATGCCGAACATTTATTTGTATGGCTTCAAAACAAAGCAAAACTATGAAACGAGATATTTATACCCTACCGCAAAAAATAGCAGCAATGTTGAAGATTATTGTAGCTGCTGTATTCTCCATCATACTTATAATAGTTATTAGTGTTTTACACTACATAGCTGTAATGCTCGGACTACTAAATAAAACAGAACCAACTAACGAAGATGAACGCAATAGACAGACCTGCAGTAATAAAAATATGTGGCCACCAGTGTAGCAGACTACGCCAAGGCTTGTGTTTTAGTTGCTCAGAAGAAGCCAAAAAGAAACCAAAGAATCAGTGATCAGTTTCTTGTTTCAAACTTTGAAACAAGCCTGTTTCTGATTGTTTCTAACTTTGAAACAAGCCTGTTTCTGACTGATTCAGGCTGTTTCAAGCTGTTTCAGCTTATTTATTTACTTTCTCAACAAAGAAAAATATTCTGTGAAACCGTTTAATAAAAGAAAATATTTTTGTAAATTTATGTATTGAAAGAAACAAATTTTATAAGAGCAAAATGACAGAAAATGACATTATAAACAGATTTTCTACAAGCCTTGCCGAAAGACTTGTAGAGATTAGATTCGTTGATATAAACGAAACTAAAGTAGCTATCTCTACACACATAAAAGCTGCTTTGTATGACCTGCTAAAAGTTCAAACAATAGAGACAGAAAAGAAATTGGCAGAAGCAAAAAAACGGTTTTTAGAGACAAAAGGCAATAGTACTTTCGTAATGAATGAAATAGTACAATTGAAGCAAAAATTAAAACAGGA
>JAFEIL010000278.1 GCA_017495105.1 Emticicia sp.
CCATAGTAAGTAGTACACAATTTCCCTAAAAAGATTTAAGCAGTATTGTATTTTTTCGCTGTAGCTCTGTTTCGGCACTTATAATTTACCAAAAATGGTTTGCGAAAATTCAGACATTTAATTGACTCATTATCAGCATTTTGTGCCGATATACGGTCTCCTCTGAACCTTTGCAACTCTGTGCCTTTTGAGAATAAAACCTTTATAAACTTAGATTAAAATATGACTTTTTGGGGAATTGACAATCAAACTGTTGAAATAGAAATAACCGGCTATCAGTTTCCTGAGATAACTGTTGCTGAATCGCTATCAGCTGATAATTGGCTAAATATTGCTCTGAATGTTAAAAGCAATTTTGGAAATTGGAGTACTGTTTATCCTTCAATGACAACCGCTGATGTTGAAAAATTGATCAATTGGTTTGATAAACTCTCAAAAAATATTAATCCTGGCCGTACTTTCCTGAGTTTTATTGAACCTAATTTATTCTTTGAACTTTTTAATGAGTTTGATTCGGACAAAAAAATGATTAGGATAAACTTCGACCTTGAATTTCGCCCTCCATACATAACGTTAATAGACTTCGACAAGGAATATTTCGTTGACATCCGTCCAGACAATCTTGAATTGAAAAAAATTGCCATAGAACTAAAAAAAGAATTGGACAAATATCCTGATAGAAAGCCATTAGGCATTTGATTTTTCTCGAGGGAACAATTATAGTATTTTGAATTTGTCGATTCATATTGTCACAATCATTAAAAAAGAATTTTTAAACTTTAACTCAAAAAATCATGAATACGAATGTATTAGAAAAATTACAAACAGCCTTACAAAACGTTTTATTTCATGGCTATTATCCAGACCAATCAGGAAAAGCCAATTATATTGTTTCATTGTGCAACTATTATAATAGTGATAGCAACAACACAGAAATAGATGATGAGTTGAAAAAATTGAATGACCAATTATTGGATTATGAATTGCTTGGAAAATTAACCGGAGTTTTACGAAGCATTTCAGACAAAGACTTTAGTTGGGAGCCCCGTTTTCACCGTGAAAAAATGTCTCAAAACATCAGCTTATCTCCAACATTTAATTTTGGAAACATTGATGCTTCAGACATAATTTCTGAAATTGAAAACATCAGGAATTCAATAAATAATAGGTCTGTAAATATGAACCTCTTGATTGCATTTATTGCAAAACGAGCGAAAGAATCGGGCGATTTGAATAAAGACGTAGAAGAAAATAAATAATTTGTCAAGAGGTTCTCTTCAACGATAAAATATTCCTTAGCAACATTTATAGTATTTTCAATTTGTTGATTAATATTTTACTAATCATTAAGTCCGAATTAATAAACCTAAATTATAAATTTTAACTCAGAGAAATCATGCATGCAAAAGTATTAAAAAATTTACAACAGGTATTACAAAATGTTTTATTCAACAATCATAATATAGGCCAATCTCTTAAAGTAAATTATATTATTTCATTATGCAGCTATTATGACAATGATAACATGGACACCGAAACAAGCGTTGAGTTAAAAAAATTGGTCGACAATGCATTAGATTATGAATTGCTTGATCGTTTAATTGGATTTTTGCGAAGTAATGAATACCATAAGTTTAATTGGGAGCCACAATTTCAGCATGAATTGAAACAAAAAGTTGGTTTACACGCAACCTATAATTTAAATGTTGATTTGTCAAACATAATTAGTGAAATCGAAACAATTAGGAATTCAATAAACAATAGGTCTGTAAATATTAGCCTCTTGATTTCATTTATTGCAAAACGAGCGAAAGAATCGGGCGATTTGAATAAAGACGTAGAAGAAAATGACTAATTACAGCCCTAAATAATCGTTTGCTCGGGTGGCGTGGTTTAATGCAAACTTGGAACTTTGTGCTTCTATCAAATTCCTCTGCCATTAGATAGTTTTGCACGCCTAACCCCCACCCGAACATAAAGCCAAATACAAATACCCTCAATCACTCATTTTGGAAAACCCAAAAACACAAAAATATGAACGAAATTATTTGCCCAAATTGTAGTAAAGCCTTCAAAGTTGATGAATCGGGATTTGCCGACATTTTAAAACAAGTGCGTGACCACCAATTTGAAGAAGAATTACAAAACAGACTAAACCTTGCTGAAATAGCAAAAGAAAGTGCTGTGAAATTAGCAGAAGCCAATGTTAGACATGCTTTGCAAGAACAACTTGCAAAACAAGAGAATGAACTAACAAAACTAAAAGCAAAAATTGATAATATAGAAATCGAGAAAACACTTGCCGTAAATGTGGCTGTGCAAAAGGTTGAGAAAGAAAGAGACAATTTGTCGAATGATTTAAAAGCATTAGCAAATGATTTAAAAACAAAAGAATTAGAAAAGCAAAATCTTGAAAGTTCTTTGAAACAACAATATTCAACAGAATTGCAAAATAAAGATGTAATAATCAAATATAAAGAAGATGAAATTGCTCGTGTTAGGGACATGAAGTTGAAACTTTCTACCAAAATGGTAGGCGAGACACTTGAACAACACTGTGAAATTGAATTCAATAAACTTCGTGCAACAGCCTTTCAAAAAGCATATTTTGAAAAGGACAACGACTCAAAATCTGGTAGTAAAGGCGACTTTATTTATAGAGAAACTGACGATAAAGGTAATGAAATCATTTCAATCATGTTTGAAATGAAAAATGAGGGTGCAGAAACACTTACCAAAAAAAAGAATGAAGACTTTTTTAAGGAACTTGACAAAGACCGAACAGAGAAAAAATGCGAATATGCTGTCCTTGTTTCGCTTTTAGAAACAGAAAGCGATTTTTATAATTCGGGTATTGTGGACGTTTCACACAAGTTCAATAAAATGTATGTTGTGCGACCTCAATTTTTTATTCCTATTATCACAGTGCTTCGCAATGCTGCTTTGAACTCTTTGCAATATAAATCTGAACTTGCCTTAGTGAGAAGTCAAAACATTGACATTACTAATTTTGAAGAAAAAATGACCACGTTTAAAGAAGGTTTTGCAAGAAATTATGATTTAGCAAGTCGAAAATTTAAGGACGCCATAGATGGAATTGATAAAACCATAAAGGAATTAGAAAAAACTAAAACTGCTTTATTATCATCTGAAAATAATTTAAGACTTGCCAATGACAAAACGGAGGAATTAACGATTAAAAAACTAACGCACGGCAATCCGACGATGAGGGCGAAATTTGATGAATTGAATAACCAATAATAACGGACAGAAAAACGGCTTTTACAGTTTTTTTGCGAGGTAGCGGTTTTAGTACCAAATTGAACATTTGTACTTCTAATTCCGCCACCTTCGCCAAACCCGAAAACCTTAGCAGTGATCATCAGTGACTTTATAACAGAAACTAATGTTAAAATACAATGTCAAAAGAACTACTTTATAACATAAATGGTAACCGAACAGGGGAATTTAAAAAATTCTTAGACGGCATTAATGGAGAACCAAGAATTGCTTGGTATCCTTCAGCTGGAGAAGATTTTCGGGCATTACTTTATTTAGATCCAAGCTACTCTAAAATAAATCCAGCCTCTGAATTAGAACCACAATCGCCTGACATTTTTTTATTCACAGACTATTATCCATGGAAATATTCCACATTTTTGGATCATAGCATCATTTATATGGATAGCAGAACAATGGTTATTGTTGATCATATTGAAGAACTTCCAAAACTTAATCTTCCTCTTCATGAGGAATTAGTCCATTTTAAAGAAGGCAGTCAGGTGACCGATAAAGCACTTTTTCTGAAAATTAGAATAGTAAGCGAAATACTTGGCACTATTTCTTATCCAGTTATCTATGCTTTTGCCGAAAATGAGTCCTTTTATTGCAATAAACTAGTTCCTTACAAAGCACATATTTCCCATATTATTCATATTCGTTATGGAGGTGGTTGCGGCGGGGGCGGTAATGCTTCGGGTGTTTGGTTAGTCAATGTTTTGAAAAACCTTAATTGTGAATTGTTTGTAACAGACGGACATTATTATTGGCAAACAGGCGACGAATTTGCTCTTACCTTATGCCCATCAATTACAAGAGAAAGTAATGTTCAATTGACACCAATAAGAGTTCTGAAAAGTGAAAGTTGGTCAGGTCACGGAGATGTGAGTTGGAATTTAGTAAAATGACCTCCAACGATAAATAAATTACTTCGGTTATTATCATCCTGTTGTCAATGAAAACATGACGACAATATAGAAAGATTATAATTTCTTCTAACGAATGGGCAATTTATTTACTCTTTAGTTAGGAGAAATTCTGTTTTTTAAGATAAATTTAGTTTGTTTATCTCGTTTTTTTCAAATGGTCATTTAGCTGTTTTTGTGAAAGTTATACGGTTAAAAATTCATTTAGGAAGGCTTTTTATGTAAAAAATACTAATTCAACAAATCAAAGTCAGATGGTTAAATATCAGATTTCAGTCACTAAATTGCCAAAAATTGTTGGCGTTGATGAATTTGAATTTAATATCCTATATTATTGGTGGTTTTGGTAAACGAGTTTTGAAACAAACCAGAAAATTTAAATATTTCTATCAATAATTCTTAATCTAATGATATTTCTTGAAAAACCTATATTGTACTATTCCAAATAAAAT
>JAFEIL010000083.1 GCA_017495105.1 Emticicia sp.
CTTTATGACCATGTCGATACCTGAAATTTCATACGCAACACAATCCATATATATCATCATAGTTTTTAAGTTAAATTTTTATGGGTAAACTTTAGCCTAGAAGTGACCCTGATGGAACGCCATCTTTTATAAAACATTTAGATAGATGCATAAATTTGCGGCACACTTCCGCCTAACGAGTGATTAACAAAAATAGTCCTTCTCTCAGAGTAACAGCACTAAATTTCACTATTCTGTTACAGTAATTTCAAAACTTTGTTCATTAAAAGATTCGGAAGGCACAGATTGACGACCAAACTTTAATACTAATGACGTTTTGCCATTGGCAACACCTTTTATTTTCCAAATATTAGTTCCCCAAATAGAAGTTGACTTTGTGTTTTCTACTATTTCACCTTCATCAATTGTAGCTATTTTTTCATTAGGTTTTGTAGATTTATACCAAATAATACCCGTTGAACCTGGCGATGATTCAATAGGTAATACAAAGGTATAATCATTACCTTTTTTGATAGTAACAAAGGTAGTGTTACTTGCTGGAGTAATAGAATCTTTTGTACAAGCCAATGCAGACACAAATAGAGCTATTAAAAAAATACTTTTTTTCATTTTTTTAATTAAATTGTTAAATAGATTAAATTGCAATACTAATATGCGATTGACCCATTAACGTTTAAAATGGTTGGAATAATGTAAGAATAAATTTATTCTCTAGATAGGTGGGATGCCCCATAAGTTCGACTGGTTTTAAAATCAGTCTTTTAGATTTGCAAAAAAACAAATGATGGACAAAAGCAAGAATTTGTAACTTTGTTTTTTCAAAGCCAACACCTAAAATTTCATACGCAACACAATCCATATCTATCGCCATAGTTTTTAGTTAAGGTTTGTTTTTATAAGTAAACCTTGACGTGCAGAAAAATCTGATGAAGCGAAAAAGGTCAAAAAAGATGTAAAAATCTTAATTCAATCAAAAACCTCAACAATCATCAAAACTACACATCAATTGTTAGGGATTTTGCTGGAAAAACCTTTGAAATCAAGCCAATGATTTGTAATATTGCAATACAGTATGATTGTAATACAAAAAAATATAGCCCAAAGCAGCCTTTGGCTCGTCGGAAATTGTAGTGAAAATCCTACAGGTTTATATCGCCATTTCTGTCAGCCCCACAGAATTTCAGTTTTCTTCTTTCAATTGCTTGCTTTCATGGCAAATTTTGGTTTTTACTAATTTTTTATAGATTTTGGCCATTTACCGAAAGCTACGAACGATTTTCTCGCCTAGCGTTCGGAAATAACATAATTTTTAGAAAAATTCAAAACTTTCAAATAAAAGCTATCAAAGCTAAATTCTAATCGCAAAAAAATGAGCAATAATATATTTGTATCGTCAGAAGTAGGCACTTTGCTTCGCCTTATTATTCATAGTCCTGATAGTGGTTTGGGTAAAGTTGTACCATCAAAAGCCCAAGATTGGCTATTTGAAGACATTGTACATCTCGAAACTATGCGTAGAGATGAGTATGATTTTTACGTAAAAATTCTTCTGTATTTTCTTGATAACGAGAAAATTAAAGGAAAACTGAGCGAAATTGATGCTGATAAGTCAAGAGATTTTTATAAGCCTTGCAACAAAAAATATTTTAATTCGGATAAGGTAATTGAGTTTGAGAAACTACTCTCGGATATTTTGAAAATATCCGAAGTCCGTATACAACTCATTGCGGCAGTTTGTGCGGTAGAAGAATGTTCCTACAAATTTCAAAACGAAATGGCTAAAATGCAAAATATCGACTTGGCAAGAGTACTAATAACTGGTATTTTACCGAATGATAAAATGCTCTTTCCACCAATTCCAAATCTGATTTTCACACGTGATATTGGAATTGTTGTGAACGACCATTTACTGCTCAATAAGCCTGCTAAGTACGCCCGAACGAGAGAGTCGCTTTTGGCAAAATATATATTCTTTAATCATCCGATGTTTGAAGATTTACAAGAAAAAATCATTGAAATCACAGAGGATGAGAATCATTTTTTACTTCCCGAAGAAGAGCAAGAAGGTCGTTTAAATACGCTCGAAGGTGGCGATGTAATGATGGTTGCACCCAATCATTTATTAATCGGTGTGAGCGAACGAACTACGGTTGAAGCTGCCAAACAAGCCATTGATTTATTGTTTGAGAAAAACGTTGTGCAGAAAGTTACAATTGTGAAAATACCACAAAAACGTGATTACATGCACATTGACACCATTTTTACACAAATAAAACGTAATGTTTGGGTACTATTAGGCTCGCTAGGAAGAATTCAAGAAGAAGCAGAAAAACATTCTATTTGGCAAGAACTCGGTCAACAGCCAAGCTATGAAGCACTGACTATCAAGCAATTTATAAATAAAGACGATGGCGTAAAGGTAAAAGATTTTGCAAATCTCGAAGATTTACTTTCGTCGATTACAAAAGACGATTTGAATTGTTATGAACCCATAAAGTTTATATATTCGGGCAATAACGAATTTCCGTACGGGGCAAGAGAACAATGGACAGATTCGTGCAACTTATTAGTTGTAAAAGAAGGAATTGCTATCGGTTATGACCGCAACGATAAAACCGCCGAAGCCTTCAGAGATGCAGGTTTTAAGACCATTAGAGCAATAGAATTACTCGAAAAATTTGAGAGAGACGAACTCTCTCCCGAAACTTTGACCGACACAATCATTATGTTACCCTCGGCCGAACTTTCAAGAGCAAGAGGCGGGTCGCATTGTATGAGTATGCCGATACTACGAGAATCTTGAATTAGTAAATATTGGAATATTTGCAAATAGAGAATTTTATCTTTTCTTGTAACAACCTATTTAGGATTTACTAATTTCATCATTCTCTCCTTCATTCATTCAATCATTCATTCAACCATTCACTCATTCAACAATAAAAATATGCAAGCACAAACAACTTCCAATATACTCATGATTCGGCCAGTAAATTTTGCTTTTAATGAGCAAACTGCCGAAAGTAATGCTTTTCAAGATGTAAAAGCCAAATCTCTGACCAACAATACCACGCAAGAGGAAGCTCTCCGAGAATTTGATGCGATGGTTAGCCAATTGCGTGCAGCTGGTGTAAATGTGATGGTCTATGACGATACCCTTGAGCCACATACGCCCGATAGTATTTTTCCCAATAACTGGATTTCGTTTCATCATTCGGGTAAAGTTTGTGTCTACCCAATGCAGGCAAAAAACCGTCGTTTAGAGCGTAGAAATGACATTATTGAAGATTTACGCACAAAATTTCATGTAGAAGTTGTACTTGATTTTACACATTTCGAGAAAGAAAATAAGTTTCTCGAAGGCACAGGAAGCATGGTGCTCGACCGAATGCAACGCACTTCTTATGCCTGTATTTCGCCTCGAACTAATGCCGAAGTTTTGGATGCTTGGGCAAAAGAGATGAACTATAAATTAGTAAAATTCACTTCTGTTGACGGACAAAACAAAGATGTATATCACACAAACGTAATAATGTGCATTGGCGATGATTTTGCTGTAATCTGTCTTGAATCTATTCCTGATTTGGACGAACGATTGATGGTTAAAGATTCTTTGACGAAAAGCGGTAAAAATGTGATAGAAATTTCACTCGAACAAATGAATCAGTTTGCTGGAAATATGCTGTTGGTCAAGAGTTTAAAAGAAAATAACTTATTGGTTATGTCAACCTCAGCTTATAATTCACTCAATCGTTCTCAATTACTTGAACTTGAAGAATATGCTGTAATTCAGCACTTTAACCTATCAATGATTGAGACTTGTGGTGGTGGATCAGCTCGCTGCATGATGGCTGAAGTTCATTTGCCTAAGAAATAAGGACTTTTATTTATAAATAGGTAAATAAAGTATATTTATTTATATATTTGTGAATATTTTTGTTTTATTTAATATTTTATAGATAAATGCGAGTACAAGTAATTACAGGAGATATTGTAAAATCATCAAATCTTGATGCAGAAAGTCGCCTAAAACTACGTGAAGCATTTGATTTTTTATCAAGCATTTCCGAAGGAAAATATGACTATTTCATACGTGGAGATAGTTTTCAGGTATTGTTAAATGAAGATGCTTTGCATGAAGCATTAATTATAAAAACGTATCTACAAATAAAATTATCGCTAAAAGTCAAAATATCAATAGGCTTGGGTGAGGTAACATTTTTAAGTGAAAAAATTTCTGATTCTGATGGAGAAGCATTCTGGCTATCAGGCAGAAATTTGGACGAAATGAAAAATAAAAATGAGATTTTGAGAATTTCCACAAACGATAAACAAAAAAACAAAGAATGGGAGATTTACTGCTCAATGATAGATTATCTGTTTGAAAAACAAACTGCCAATCAATCTGAAGTTATTTTTTGGCTTTTACAGGGAAAAAATCAACAAGAAATTGCTTCAATAATCAAAATTGGGCAACCTTCGGTAAGTACAAGAATCAAATCATCGGCTTGGCAGATCATCGAAAAAATATTAAATCGTTTCCAAAATGTCTAATCTTTTTACGGCTACACAAGCATTGGTTTTATTAAAACTTATATTTGCACATATTCTTATTGACTATTTTTTGCAACCATCAAGTTGGGTAAAAGACAAAGAAGAAAATTAAATCAAAAAAATTAATATTCCACATCATACTTACATTCTTGATTGCTTGAATTTTTTCAAGAAACTTATTAGTAGCCATTTTCATCGGCATTACACATTATGGCATTGATATATGGAAAATTTATAATAAAGATAAAAGTGTCAAATCATTTATTTTCGACCAAGTATTTCATTTTATTATTCTAATTATCAGCTGGTTATATATTATCAACGGCATTAACCAATTCACGAATTTATTTATTTCAATATTTGCAGATTTCAAAACATGGCTGGTATTTGTATCTTATGTTTTTTGTACTATTCCATTAGGAATACTCATTGGACTTGCCACCAAACGTTGGAGAGAAGAAGTAAATACAAGTAAAGAAGAAAGCCTAAATGATGCTGGAAAATGGATTGGTATTTTTGAAAGAATATTGATTCTAACATTCATCATTAATAACCAATATGAACCAATTGGTTTTTTGATTGCAGCAAAAGCCTTACTTCGATTTAAAGAATCTGACCTCAAACGAACCGAATATGTACTAATTGGTACACTCATTAGTTTTACCCTTACTATTTCGATTGGTATTTTAGTAAAAATGGTAATCTAAAAACTTATTCCAAATTTCCTTCGTATATTCGTCTATAAGCAAATCCTTCGACAAATGCAGCACGTAGTAATAATCGGAAATGGTATAAGCGGAATTACAGCAGCTCGACACATCAGAAAACAATCTGATTGCAAAATCACTGTCATTTCGGGCGAAACTGACCATTTTTTCTCTCGTACAGCTCTAATGTACGTCTATATGGGCCAAATGAAATTTGAACATACAAAACCTTACGAAGATTGGTTTTGGGAGAAAAATCGCATCGAATTGAAGCGTGCGTGGGTCAAAACAATTGATTTTGAAGAGAAAAAACTTTATTTCCGGCTGCCAAATAACATTGACAAAGAAGCTAAAATCGGTGGCTCAATCAGCTACGACAAATTGATTTTAGCACTTGGTTCAACACCCAATAAATTTGGCTGGAAAGGGCAAAATCTAGCAGGCGTACAAGGGCTTTATAGCTATCAAGATTTAAAATCTTTGGAAGAAACAACACCAAGAATCAAAAAAGCAGTTATTGTTGGTGGCGGTCTGATTGGCGTAGAATTAGCCGAAATGCTACATTCGAGAGGTATTGAAGTGACTTTTTTGGTGCGTGAAAATAGCTTTTGGAATACCGTAATACCGCCCGAAGAATCAACTTTGATTTCGAGACATATTAAAGAAAATCATATAAATATCAAGTTTTCGAGCGAATTAGATGAAATAATTGGCGATGAGAATGGGCAGGTAAAAGCGATAAAAACTAAAAATGGAGATGAAATCGAATGTCAATTTGTGGGCTTAACAGTTGGTGTGAATCCTAATATTAGTTTACTAAAAGTACCACAGGGCAACATGATTGGGCGAGAAAAACCTGCTTTTGTGTTAGGCGTTGGTGGAATAAAACTCAATCTTGGTATTTTGGTGAATGAATATCTCGAAACGAATATTCCTGATGTTTATGCAATTGGCGATTGCGTAGAGCATGAAAATCCACAAAAAGGTCGCAAAAAACTTGAACAGATTTGGTACACTGGCCGTATTATGGGTGAAACAATTGCTCGTACAATTACAGGAAAACGAACTAAATACCAACCTGGAGTTTTCTTCAATTCTGCCAAATTCTTTGATATTGAGTACCAAACTTTTGGTCAGGTTCCTGCCGAACTTCCAGAGGATACGAAAACTTTTTATTGGGAACATTCTTCGGGTAGAATCTGCGTAAGAATAAATTATACTGCTGAAAACCAAGCCGTTACGGGCATGAACACATTCGGAATTAGGATGCGGCATGAGGTTTGGGACGAATGGATTTCGTCTGCAAAAAGGATTGAATATGTTTT
The DNA here is from genome assembly GCA_017495105.1 of Emticicia sp. Taxonomy (GTDB): domain Bacteria; phylum Bacteroidota; class Bacteroidia; order Cytophagales; family Spirosomataceae; genus Emticicia. The sequence continues at coordinate 6,584 of JAFEIL010000083.1, forward strand.
AGAAAACCTTTCTAAAGCCAATTTCGACCCCGAATTCTTTAAACAACACGAAGCAGAAATATTAAAAAAATACAATACAGAAACTGGTAGCAGTTTAACATTAAAATCAAAAAAAGGGATTTTCTCAAAAATATTCTAAAACCATGTTACAAAAACTCGGACTTATTATTTTCATTGCTGCATTTGGGCTTTTTATTGGCACATTGGGCATGAATAATTATACTTTAACTGATGAAATTTTAGAGAAAAATTTCAAAGAAGAAGCCCTATTCGATGCAAAAATAGAATTGGCCTCAATGGTTGACCAAAGTTATTCAAACTCTTATACTTTCACCAATGAATTATCAGAGGGCATCAAGCAGCTAAATAAAGTCTATAATGCCCAACAAGCATGGGATAAAAAGATTTATGAAGATACTATTTTATCAATTGTAAAATCTTCTGCAAATGGGTATTTAGTTGATAACAAAGGCTTTATGTTTTTTTTAACTTTTGGAATGGCTATTTTTGGAGCATTACTTTTTATTCTTCCCGAAGCACAAAAACCAGCAGGCATCAAAAACAACGGAATTTATTTTAATCCTGCCATGACTCGAAAATGGTTGGGAATTTGCATTGGTACTTTTTTTATATCATTTTATATCGCACTTTATTTTAAGCCACAATACATTGCCAATTGGACAATGCTTATTGACCCAGTAAGTAAACTCATCAACGGCGGAGAAGCGAGCCGCTGGTTTATGTACGGTTTTCTTTATACGATTTCTGTTTTGGTAATGGGAATAAGGTATATTATTAAATATCGTCATTCTAAATATCAGATTATAAGAACTTTATCTATTATGTTTTTTCAGACTTGCATTGCTTTCATTTTACCAGAAATCATGTCGAATCTGAATTTACCTTCGGCAGATTTAAAAAATATGTGGCCACTAGATTATTCATTTTTCTTTAATTACAGGCTTGATAAATTGCTTACAAGTGGAGCTTTTGGCATATTTTTATTAGTGTGGGGAATTGCACTTTTTGTAGTTGGTGTACCTGTGATGGTCTACTTTTTCGGCAAACGCTGGTATTGTTCGTGGGTTTGTGGTTGTGGTGGCTTGGCCGAAACTTTGGGCGACCCTTTCAGACAACTATCGGACAAATCATTAAAGGCTTGGAAGATTGAGCGTTACCTCATTCATGGAGTTTTAGCATTCGCAATTATCATGACAATCGGTGTGCTTTATACTTACTTTACAGGTAGTTATACGTTACTCGGTTTTATCCCAACCGAAAGCCTAAAATCAAGCTATGGTTTCTTGATTGGGTCAATTTTTTCGGGCGTTGTAGGTACAGGTTTTTATCCTTTAATGGGAAATAGGGTTTGGTGTAGGTTCGGATGTCCGTTGGCGGCATATCTTGGAATAATACAAAGATTTAAATCAAAGTTTAGAATCACTACCAATGGCGGACAGTGTATTTCATGTGGCAACTGCTCAACGCATTGTGAAATGGGGATTGATGTACGAGCGTATGCTCAGAAAGGGCAAGATATTGTGCGTTCGTCGTGCGTAGGCTGTGGGGTTTGTTCAGCAGTTTGTCCGCGTGGAGTTTTGAATCTTGAAAATGCTGAAACTGATAGCCGAATAATGATTGCACCTGATGTTTTATTGGGAAATTTGATGGAGAAATGATTTTTTACCACGGAGGCATATATTACACAAATTAACACGAAGAAAATCCCTGTGTCAATCTGTGTAATCCGTGCCTCTGTGGTAAATCATACTTTAGAGAAATCAATACCCACTATACCCAATTCCTCCACTCACAATAGCCAAACCCGATGAAGTTCCGAGTCTAGTTGCTCCGACTTCTATAAAAGTCAATGCTTGCTCAAAAGTCTGAATTCCGCCTGAAGCTTTGATTTGAATATTGCTTGGCAAAACTTCACGCATCAATTTAACTTGCTCAATATCAGCACCTTTCGTAGCAAATCCTGTGGAGGTTTTTACAAAATCAGCACCTGCTTCTTCACAAATTTCACAAGCGATTCTGATGTCAAAATTATCTAAATAAGCCGTTTCAATGATTACTTTTAGCAGGGCTTTTTTCTCGTGAGCAATTTCCACTAATGTCTTAATCTCTTGCTTTACAGTTTCATAAGCCATTGATTTAAAAGCATTTATATTCATCACCATATCAAGTTCGTCGGCACCATCAGTCAAAGCTTTTTGAGCTTCTGCAATTTTTGCGTCAATTGAATGAAAACCTAAGGGAAAGCCAATAACGGTACAAACTTTGGCATCGCTGTATTCGAGTAATTCCTTTACAAAACCAACATAAAATGGAGGAACACAAGCCGAATAAAAGCTATTTTGATAAATTTCTTCACACAATTTCCTGAAATCCATCTCGGTAGCCGTTGGTTTCAGTAAGGTATGGTCGATGTATTTGGATAAATTAATCATGAATAAATCAATAATAGGATAATTGAATGATTGAGTGTTAGAAAAAGAAAAATATTCACCCATTCAAAATTAGATTAAAAGTACATTTTTTCAGCCAAACGAAAAGTATTACAATGGGCTTCAACAATGTCGGCTATTCGTGGCGAATAACCTCCTCCCATTGAAACAACGACAGGAATTTTATGTTTTATTGCTTGTTCAAAAACAAATTCATCACGTCGGCGGCACCCTTCCATCGAAACTTTTAGTTTGCCCAATTTATCGGAAGCTAAAATATCAACTCCAGAAATAAAAAAGATAAATTGTGGTTTTTGTTGGTCAATCAATTGGGGTAAAGTTTCGTAAAGAAGATTTAAATATTGTTCATCTTCGCTGTAAGTTGGCAATTCAATATCTAAATCGGAGATTTCTTTTTTAAGTGGATAATTCTCTTTTCCATGCATCGAAAACGTAAAGACTCGTGGTTCATTCTGAAAAATTACTGCCGTTCCATTTCCTTGATGCACATCTAAATCTACTACCAGAACCTTATTAACTATCTGATTTTCAAGCAAATAGTTAGCTGCAATAGCCACATCATTGAGCAAACAAAAACCTTCTCCTTTATCAGCATAAGCATGGTGCGTTCCGCCAGCAATATTCATCGAAATGCCATATTTTAAAGCAAAATGGCAACAATCAATTGTGCCTTGTGTAATGACAAGTTCACGCCTTACGAGTATTTCAGAAATCGGAAAACCAATCCGACGCTCCATTTTGGGGTTAATGCTGAGATTTAATAAATCATTGAAATACTTTTCGTCGTGGACTCCTAAAACCCAGTGTTTATCTACTTCTGTTGGCGAAAAAAAGTTTTCCTCCGTGCAAGTTCCTTCGTAAATAAGTTGCTCTGGAATCAGCTCATATTTCAACATCGGAAAACGATGTCCTTCGGGAAGTAGGTGACGGTATATTGGGTTAAAAGCAATTTTAAGCATCATTTAAAAACCTTCGCATCAATCGAATATTTTCCTGCACCAGTCAAAAAAACTGCGAGATAAGTAAATAAATACAAAAGTGCGTGTTCCTTATCGCCGAGTGGGTCACTGCCGTGAATCAATAAGGCGATTATGCACATGCAACCAATCAGAAATATGAGGGCAGGTCGAGTCAATAAACCTAAAATGAGTAAAATTGAGCAGATGAATTCAGCAAAAACAGTTAGTCCGTGGGAAATAAAAGGTGAGATATAAAGTGGGTCTGGAAAATCATGCTTTCCTACCAAAAATTTTTGTAGTTTATCATAGCCATGCGGAATCATCAAAAATCCGAAGCTCAGCCGTAAAACTAAAACTGCCAAACTAACTTGGTTTGGCAGAGAAGTTGGTTTTAAATATTTCTTTAGCATTTTCTATTAATCACCATGCAAGTTTGAAACTTACACTACTTAACTTCTTCATAATCAACGTACTGACCACCTTCAAAATCTTTACCTTTTGAGTTCGTTGGCGGTGTTTTTACCTTTATTTCACCTTCTTTGCCACGCTCTTTTTCCTGGTAATCATTATAGCGTTTTTGTTGTTTAGCAATTTGATTTCCTACCAAAATGTCGAATAAAAATCGGCGAATAGCAGGCACAAATGCAATTGCCAAAAGAATTAAAATGATATATTTCATTGAATCTAAATTTTAAAAAACAAAGTTACACTAAGATTAGAAAAACTTGCAAAAATATTTGAACGAACTTTATTTTACTCCATTAACTTCAAAAGTAAATCTAAAGTTTCGGGACTACTCGGACGAGATGCCTCTGGTCGAACAATCGTTCCGTTTTTGTCGATAATCATATAACGAGGAATGCTATTGATTTTATATTTTTGACAAACAGCCGACGCCCAACCACCTTCAGAAATTCCGTGGTCGCCGTTGTCGAGTTTTAGGTTATCAATCGCACCTTTCCAGTTATTCGGGTCTTCATCAATCGAAACATACAAAAAAACGATATTTTTCTTTTGTTTTTCAGTCATTCCATCATGTATTTTTTTAGAAAATGGAAATTCTGCACGGCAAGGCCCGCACCAACTAGCCCAAAAATCAACATAAACTACTTTGCCTTTATATTTGGCAAAATTAAATTGTTTGCCATCAATACCCACTAAAACTGGGTAATCGCTCATGCTAAGTGGCAATTTTTCTTTGCTATCATCTTTCTTTTTCGCAACTTCTTCTTTCTTATTAAGCGTTTCTTTACAATGGTTTAGAAGTAAATTTCGGTAATCATTGGCAACAATCTGGCTAATCCAAAATTTGGCCGAAGAAGCCGTAAGTTTTCCGCAATTATCGAAGAGAAGTTTCGTAAGGGTATAGTCCAAAACTTGCCCTTTAAGGTATTTTTGAGCCAAGTTTCCTTTATCAGAAATGGCTTTTAATTGGTCGGCATATTTAACAAATTTTTGTTCTTGCGAATTGAAATAAGTCACGAAAAATGGCAAAAAATTACGGTAGCTTTCTACCATCATTAGTTTCTCGTCATATACTTTTGCAGGGTCAAGTTCTTCCGTCATTACGGCTGGCAACGACACAACACGGGTAAGTTTAGTATCAATATTACTACGAATAATTGAGTAAGCGAGCAATAAATGCCAATAATTCCATCGAATATTGGCTTCTACCAAAGACTGAAATTCAGGATTAAGACTTGCAAGATTTGGATAATTTTTTAGGAAAGCTAATTGACTTTTTCGCTCGTCATAAAGTTTAATTTCCCAATCATCAACGTTGGATGAAATCAAATAAACGTAACGAATATCTTTATCAAAAGTATTTGGATATTTTCTGTGAAAATCTCTCAAAAATACTTGTGCATCAACATTTTCAATTAAATCATTGGCTTTTTTTAGTATGTTTCCATCGCCGTATTCAACAAAAATATCAGCACTATCAGGTTTTGAAAAGCCTGCAAGCGACTGAGCAAAAGAAATGAAAGGAAATAACAATAATGAAAGAATAATCTTCAACATAGTTTTGTTTTTTAACAATTGCTTACAAAACTAACGAAAATCCATTTCAAAGAATTCTTTATGTTATCAAAATTTTACAATTAAAAGCAAAGATGCCAATAATAATGAAGTTTCACTAAGGTAAATTAGGCAACATTTAAGTAAAAATGTTTTTTTAAAAACTTGACTTAAACAGAGAAAACGTAGTACCCTAATCGAAAGGTGACAAGATAAATACGATCACAATTTCATCTCTGCCACATAAGACTCCACATATTCAGGGTGCAGCCCTACCACATCGCCGACAATAATTACGGCAGGATTACTTACTTTTGATTCGTTCACTTTTTCTACAATATCCTTAATTTTTCCGAATACAGATTTCTGTTCGCCAGTTGTGCCATTTTGAATAATTGCAACTGGCAGATTCGCTTTTCCGTATTTCTCGAAAATCGCCGCTATTTCAGCCAATTTTCCCATTCCCATCAACACAACAACCGTTGCCGATGATTGTGCCGCAAGCTCTAGATCTTTCGGCAAACTACCATCGCTTGTATGACCTGTAAAGACCCAAAAACTTCGAGCAATATCTCTGTGTGTAATCGGAATCTGAACGGCTGCTGCAATACCAATCGAACTCGAAACTCCGGGAATCACTTCAGCCAAAATTCCAAATGCCTTGGCGTGTTCTAATTCTTCATATCCACGTCCAAAAATAAAAGGGTCGCCACCTTTTAGACGAACAACATGGCCGTGTTCGAGTGCCAAGTTAACTATCAAATTATTGATTTCATCTTGCTTAAATGAATGCTGGCCTTTGCGTTTACCGACATTGATTTTTATAGCATCTTTCGGTGCGTATTCGAGCAAAGAATCATTGGCAAGAGCATCATACAATACTACATCTGCACTTTGTAATGCTTTAATTCCTTTAAATGTAATGAGTTCGCTGTCGCCTGGACCCGCACCTACGAGTGTTAGCTTAGAGTGCATAATATAGAGTATTAATATTTAGTTATAAAAAAAGTGGATTTGTTATAAATAGAAACCCTGAATTAAGAAATAAAATAATCATTTTTTTGCATAAAATTAAACTCAATATTTGCCTAAACCACAGTTTAACCAAAGATAATTTCATAATAATTCATTTTACACAAAGAATTATCAACAAAACAAAAATTAAGTAAAATTACTTAAAACACAAATAGCACAAAAGAAACAAAAACTTTAATATAACAAAGAACTTTGAATGCTGACTTGTTAGTTCAAAAAAAATGCTTTAATTTTTCAGAATGCAAAATCTCGACAAACAAGTATCGCATCGATTAACTCGTCATTACATGGTGGCACTCTTTGTGGTGGCATTGCTTTCGTTGTTTGGACAAATGCTGATTCAACGGTCACTCAATGAATCAAGCAATGATGCCCACGTCGTGAATTTAGCTGGTCGGCAACGGATGCTTAGCCAAAGATTATGCAAAATGGCCATCTTACTAACCAACAAAGCTCATTTTTCCGAAGAAGCAGCCTTTTATGAAAATGAATTCAACGAAACGCTCAATCTTTGGGTAAAATATCATTACGAACTGAAAAATGGAAAGCTGGGTTTGGAGAAAAAATATTTTGTTAAAAATAGTAAAGCTATACAAGAGCTATTCAACGAAATTGAACCAAAGTTTCAGATAATCAGTAGCAATGCTGATAGTGTTTCTAAAAAAAATTATACTGCCAACAGTAGCCATTTTATTATCAAAAATATGCTTACCAATGAGCGTGATTTTTTGAAAATAATGGATAAAATCGTTTTCCAATATGATTTTGAAGCAAAAGAAAAAGTAGAAAACGTCAAGCGAATCGAATTTATACTTTTCGGATTTACAATTATCACTCTAGTTCTTGAAGCTTTATTGATTTTTATACCCTTAGTTAGATATGTTCAAGAAGTTATCTTCAAAATCAAGGAATCGAAAAATGAGCTACAAACCAAAAATCAACAACTCGAAAAAACTAACGAACAACTGATTTCAACCCAAAAAGATTTGGTAAAAGCTACTGAAGAAAAATTTAGATTGCTTCGTAAAGACGATAATACCCGCTCAACGGCACTCATTGAAGGGCAAGAAGAAGAACGAAAACGCTTAGCTCGTGATTTACACGATGGCATCGGTCAAATGTTGACTGGCCTTAAACTCGATAGCGAACAACTAAAAAGTTTGCCTTTTGTAAATGAAAAACAAAGGAAATCGTTTGAAGAACACCAGAAATTAATCGACGAAACTATCGAAGCTACCCGTACGGTTTCGTTTAATTTGATGCCTTCGGTGCTGACTGATTTTGGATTGTCATCAGCAATCAGACTACTACTCGAACGAACTGCTAAAGGGGTAGATTTCAAGGCTTCATTCAATGATTTAACTGAAAACATTTCGATTCCGAATAAAGTTGAGAATAATTTGTATAGAATTACACAAGAAACCCTCAATAATATAATAAAGCACGCAAAAGCGAAAAAAGTGTCAATTATACTTTCTAACGAAAAAGATAAGTATATTTCATTAGTGGTAATCGATGACGGAAAGGGCTTTGACATGAAAAAATCTAAAAAAAGCCGAGTCGGAGGAAATGGCTTAGGCAATTTACAAACCCGTGTACGCCTTCTCAACGGAACAATTAAAATAGAATCTGAGCCTGGAAAAGGTACGAGTATTTTTGTAAAAATTCCACTTATGAATGATAATTTTTAATTGACTAATGATTTTTTGAAAGCTGGTCAATAGCAACAAGAAAAAACAAGCATTGACAAATTTTCAAAACAAAAAAACTCATCAACTAAACAAAACAATATAATGGCAAACAAAATTAAGTTACTCATCGTAGATGATCATGCGGTGGTGCGAAAGGGCATTCAGAATCTGCTCGAAGAAGAACCAAACATTGATATTATCGGCGAAGCCGCTGACGGTATAGAAGCCATCGAAAAAGTAAAAACGCTTAAACCTTCTATTGTTCTTCTCGACCTTACTATGCCGCAAATGTCGGGCTTTGAAGTGGCTAAAATTATTTCAGACAAATATCCATCGACCAAATCGCTTATTTTTTCTATGCATAACAACCCCGAATACATGGTTACATCGGTCGAAAATGGAGCAATGGGTTACTTATTAAAAGATACGACAAAAGAAGAAATATTAAAGGCTCTGGAAAGTGTTTCGGTGGGTCATAAATACTTTCCTCCTACGGTTTCGGCCATGATAATTGATGGACTTTTGGAACAACGTAAGCAAAAGACAACTCCAAACCTCAAGAATACCAGTCTATTTGCAAAGATATCTAAAAAAGAACGTGAAATCTTAAAGTACATCACCAAAGGCTTAAGCAGCCAAGAAATTGCCGAAAAGCTTTCGCTAAGTGTTCGCACGGTTTCCAATCATCGAGCTAATATTCTAAGAAAAACTAATGTTAAAAATACGGCTGAGTTGGTGAGGTTGGCAGTTGAGTAATTTGAAAATTCGCTAAAAAAACTTTATTTCATTTTTAAAAAACTCATCAAGATGCAAAAAATAAGGGGTGGCTATTTTCAGAACATTCGATACGGCAACCAATTTGAAATTGATTAGTGATTCTGAGAAATACAATTTGTTTTTACAGTTCACCAATGATAAATTAGTTCTTTCAAAAGATCCTAAAAACTTAATTTTGGGTGCAAAAGGCGATGATAAAGAAGCGTCCAATTTGGGCGTTAAACTCAAATTTACCACGAAGTTTTTGGAAATAAATTAATAGCATTGAAGGCTTGAAAAAATGCACAAAAGTGCAATAATTTTTACTAGCAAATTTAGTGTTTAATGCTTTTTTAAACAATGTAAAACTATCTATCTGCAAAAAGCGTTTATCAGTAATAGAGCCCCATTTTTTTGACATTTTTGCATTTATATTCTATTCCGCATGAAAGGTTTTCGTTTTTCTGAGTTTAAACCCGAAATGAAGGGTGATAATAAATTTGAGCAATTACTCAATATTTTTCAGCAATTATTGCTCATAACAGCAGGTGATGTTACCCAAGCCCTAGCCTATATGAGCGACCTCGACCGTCAATATCAACTTACGAGCGATGAATATGGCATGGCAAATTTTATTGATGACTTAAAGAAAAAAGGCTATATCTCGGAAGAAAATCAGGAAGCTGGAACCTTTAAAATGACCGCAAAAAGTGAGCAAAGCATTAGAAAACAATCACTTGATGAAATCTTCGGCAAACTTAAACGCACAAAATCAAGCGGAAGCCATCATACACCATACACAGGCACTGGAGATGAGTTAAGCAGTGATATTCGAGCCTTCCAATTTGGTGATACACTAGACCAAATCTCGATGACTGAATCATTGAAAAATGCTCAAATCAACGGTGGAATTGACGACTTTATGCTACTTGAAAGCGACTTGGAAGTGGTTGACCGTGAATCAAAAATTCAGTCTTCAACTGTACTGATGATTGACATTTCTCACTCGATGATTCTTTATGGAGAAGACCGTATCACTCCCGCAAAGAAAGTTGCATTGGCTTTGGCCGAACTAATTCGTACCAAATATCCAAAAGACACACTCGACATTCTGGTTTTCGGCAATGATGCTTGGCAGATACAACTCAAAGACATTCCTTACCTCGAAGTTGGCCCTTATCATACTAATACGGTGGCAGGTTTGGAACTAGCAATGGATTTACTACGCCGAAGAAAAACTAAAAACAAACAAGTTTTTATGATTACCGACGGCAAGCCAACTTGCCTAAAAGAAGGCATAAATTACTACAAAAATAGCTTTGGACTCGACCGTAAGATTGTCAATAAAACCCTTACGATTGCAGCTCAGGCACGCCGTCTAGATATTCCGATTACAACTTTTATGATTGCTTCTGACCCATACTTGAAACAATTCGTTCAACAATTCACAGAAGTGAATAATGGCCGTGCTTATTTTAGCGGATTGAATGGTTTAGGTGGCTTTGTGCTCGAAGATTTCCAGCGAAATAGAAGAAAGAATGTGAAGTAAAGAGTCCTCAGTCGATATTCAACAGTGCACAGCTATGTTTGATGCCTACACTTACTTAGAAAATCGCCAAACTATCAAATGCAAAAAAAAGAACGTTATACTGCCTTAGTAAAATATTTTAGCGAAAATTATCCAGAAGCTGAAACTGAACTTGTTTATACCAATCCTTATGAATTATTGGTAGCAGTAATTCTTTCAGCTCAATGCACCGATAAACGAGTGAACATTGTGACTGCTAAACTTTTTCCACGTTTTCCTACACCGGAAAGTTTGGCTGAAGCAAGTTCCGACGAGATTTTTGAATATATCAGAAGCGTCAGTTATCCTAATAATAAAGCAAAACACTTGGTCGGAATGGCTCGTATTTTGGTCAACGATTTTAATTCTGAAGTGCCAAATTCGATTGAAGACCTACAAAAAATGCCAGGAGTTGGTCGTAAAACTGCCAATGTGATTGTTTCAGTAATCTTTAATCAACCAGCAATGGCGGTTGATACACACGTTTTTAGAGTTTCTCACCGCTTAGGTTTAGTTCCTAAAACAGCCAAAACACCACTCTTGGTCGAAAAACAATTAATCAAACAAATTCCGAAAGATAAAATTGCGGTAGCTCATCATTGGCTAATTTTACATGGGCGTTATATATGTGTAGCTCGAACTCCCAAATGTGCAGAGTGTAATCTCAAACCATTTTGTCAAGCCTTTGAAAAACAAAAATTTGATACACCACACTTATAGGACAGGCTTGCAGCCTGTCAACGCATAACGATAATATCACTACAAAATCAGAATATTTAAAAAAACAGGTTCCAAACCTGTCCTACAAAATGATGGAAATAAAAGAATTGATGCAAACATTTGCCCATTCAGGAAAAGTAGAATGGTTAAGTTACCGCCCAGGGCCGACTTCTCGTGGAGAAATCTTGATTGTTGATGAAATTGAAGTTTCTGAGAAAAAAGGAATTGAAGGCGATAGATATAAAGGAAACAGCAAAAAACGTCAAGTGACGCTCATTCAAGCAGAACACATTGAAGTGGCTAGCAAACTGCTTCAAAAAGAAAGTATCGACCCGGCACTTTTGCGTAGAAATATAGTCGTATCGGGGCTCAATTTATTGGCTCTCAATAATTTAGAGTTCAAAATAGGTGATACAATATTAAAAATGACTGGTTATTGCCACCCTTGTAGCCGAATGGAACAAAATCTCGGAACGGGCGGCTATAATGCCATGCGTGGACACGGTGGAATTACGTGTATGGTGATTAAAGGTGGAAAAATAAAAATCGGTGATTCTGTAAGTTTGGTTTAAAAGCCTGCAATAATTGATTTTAAGGTTGGTTCATCAACAGTGTGTTTTCCTTCAAAATATATAATCTTTGGATTTATTTCCGCTATCATCGTATTTCTAAATTTCTCTGATACTTCGGGATAAGCCAACAAAAACTCATCTTTATCACCATAAATATAGTAAGTTTCTATATTTTTTAGTTTTTCTGGCTCAATTACTTCTCTGATTCCATTACTAAAAAATCCTGCCCAAAGTAATAGTCGATTACATTTGATTTTTCCTGCACCAAACCATCGACAGACTGTTGCACAACCTTGTGAAAAACCCAAAATATTAATTTCAATATTCGTGAAATCGCGGTTTTTAAATAAACTTTCATAAAGCGTATTCAGATAATCGTTATTATCATCAATCTCCGACTGTCGTAACTCACGAGTCATCCACGAAGCCCCTACTCTTTTGAAATTATCATCTAAATAAAATCTCGAAGGTGCTTCGGGAGCAACGATAAAAGTCTCATTATCAACAATATTTGCAAATTTTCTAATAAAATACTGCGAAAGCTGCCCATAACCATGCACCACAAACCAAATCGTTTTTGTGTTATCGTTTAGTTCACCAAGCGTATAATATCGTGCAGTTCTTTCTATTTTTATTTGATGCTCAAGCTCTGAATTCTGAGCAGCTGTCGTAAAAGTCATGAGTTCTGAGTTAAATGTATTTATTTCAAAAAAAAGCGGTTATACTCAAAAGGCATAGAGTTGCAAAGGCTCAGAGGCGACCGTCGCTCGGTACAAAGTATTGATAATGAATCAATTAATTATTCGAATTTTCGCAAACCATTTTTGGTCGAGTATAAATAGAATTGGGTAAAGTAAGCAAAAAACTCACAATTCAGAACTCTACACACATAACTCAAATCATCCTCCCGCTTTCTTAGCCTTATAGCCTTCTTTTAGCAAATATGTCAATATTTTATCACGGTGATCGCCTTGTAACAATATTTCGCCATCTTTGGCAGTTCCGCCACTACCGCACAGATTTTGTAGTTTTTTTCGGAGTGTCTGCAAATCTTCATCTTTTCCGATAAAACCATCTATCCGACTTACAATTTTATTTCCACCTTTTCTGTCCAACCAAATCTTAAGGTTTTGTTGCTGGGCAGATAAAGTTTCGGGTTGTTCATCTTCACCAAAATTATATTCAAAATCAGGATTAGTCGAATATACTATTCCAAGCGGAGCACCTTTCTTGTTTTTCATATTATAACTCTTAAACTTTTTTCCGAAACACTGATAGTCAACTCATTAGTATTCAATTGTAATGGTTCACCGTCGTAATGAATCAAGCAATTTTGTTTAGTTGAAACCTTAAATTTTGTACCACGATAATTTTCTGAAAGCTCCGAAGAATGAATATTTCCATTGAATAACTGAGCAATCATTGGCAAAGCCTGCAAAGTAGTCGGTGGACTAATAATCGTACAATCAATTATTCCATCATCAATAATTGCCGATGGAGTTATGTAGGCATTATTACCAAATTGACTTGCATTGCCGAAAGTTATACTAAAAACATCATAATCATCTGCTCCAAATACACATTCCAAGGGTTTATATTTCCAAAATTCCGAAAGCCCAACTTTTACATAGTTCAACAAGCCTCTGCCTTTCATTTTCGAAAAAATATCAGCACAATGTGCATCAAATCCGATTCCTGCGGTACAGAAAAAAGGCACTTCATTGGCGTAGCAGACATCAATAATTTTGCTTACAGGTGTATTCAAAGACTCAATAGCTTTTGTAGCTTTCATCGGAATGTCCAACTCCCTCGCCAAGCCATTTCCCGAACCAGTTGGAATAATCCCCAAGGCGGTTTTTGTATGAATTAAGGCCTTTCCAACTTCGTTTACAGTTCCATCGCCACCAATCGCTACAACTATTGGAATATTATTTTTTACGGCGTCAGTAGCAATTTTGGTTGCATGACCTGCATATTCGGTAAAACATATTTTTGGTACATATAAGTGTTTATCTAATTGATTATCAATTAGATAAACAATCGACTGATGTACTTTTTTGCCTCCCGAAATTGGATTTACAATAAACCAAATTGCTTGTTTATTCACGAAAATTTAATAGATTTATGCTTTCATGCAAAGATATAAAAAGTCAATGGTTGAAAAACAATCTTATATTAAAAAACATAATTTCCCAAACAAAGTATTTATGAAGAAAAACCTACTGCTAATCTGTTTTGTAATGCTTTCAGTGGCGAGTATTGCTCAAAAAACGAACGAACGCCAAGCTGTATTGGATGTACTGGCTCGCCAAAACAAAAATTGGAACGATGGCAATATCAGTGCATTTATGGAAGATTATTGGAAGTCAGACTCACTCATGTTTATTGGTTCAAAAGGAGTAGTTTATGGCTGGAAAGCAACACTCGACCGATACAATAAAAGTTATCCAGACCTAGCTACAATGGGTAAGCTAAAATTTGATATTCAGAAAACTGATTTTCACTCCAAAACTACTTGTTGGGTATTGGGCAAATGGCATCTTACTCGCCCCGAAAAAGGTGACATTGGAGGGTATTTTACACTCATACTCAAAAAAATTAATGGTAAATGGCTGATTGTTTCTGACCACACGAGTTAAAAATAAATTTCACCATTTCTGTTAAGAAATTAAACAACAAACTATTAATTATCAGCACTTTAATCTCCATTTCTGATTTTTTCTTTTTCCAAATATCACAAAATTATCGACTGCTAATTTAAATAAATCAGTGATGAATCATTGTTAAAAATGAATGACCTCAAAAAATCAAACATTTATTGTTATGTTCGACGTTTTGAGGTCATCAATTTATTTATCTTAAATTTGATTTCTAAAAATAAAAAATGAATTTAAGATGATAGGCTTCTATACTTTCCAGCCTTCACGATAGGTTCTACCAACAAATTGATTGGCTTCTTCTAAGTTAGTGATTCTCATATTTTCACCATCCCAAAGCAGTTTTTTGCGAGCGAAAAACTCCATTTGCCCTTTGCTATTTTCTCTTCTAAGCATGTAGCTTCTAATAGCTAAATTACCCATTAAAACCGTTTCGGTCATTGGTCCGGCATAATCAAAAGATGATGTTAAACCTAGATGCTCTTTGCTTTTAAAACCTGCCTTACAAGCATCAACCCATCGGCGTTGGTGGCCATATTCGGACTCCATATCTTTTGGTAAATCTGGGCCTAATTCTTTCGTGCCATCATTTAGAAATAATTTTGGCATCATTGGCGAACTATCATTTATATTCGTCGTAATGATACCTTTTTCACCGATGATAAGTACACCATTGCTACTATTTGTACCGCCAATATCTTCGTTAGCAGGAATAATATCAGGATGTGAAGGGCGGATACCGCCATCACTCCAAGTCATTTCAATCGGCGATTTACTTTTAGTGGTTGCTCCAAAATGCAAAGTAATGAATGATGAAGCTGGACAACCTTCAGGGTTATAATCAGGCGACCACATTTTTGAATATACTGAGGCAACACTACATTCGGCATCAGTTGGGTATTTTAAACCCAAAGTACGAAATGGAATATCAATCAAGTGACAACCCACATCACCCAAAGCTCCTGTACCGTAATCCCACCAGCCTCGCCAGTTAAATGGATGCATATTTGGAATGTAAGGCTTATATTCACTTGGCCCCAACCATAAATTCCAGTCTAAATCTTTTGGTTTTAGGCTATCGTCTGGTTTTGGCATTGGATTACCCTGTGGCCAAACTGGACGGTTTGTCCAAATCTGTACTTTTGAAATTTTACCAAGTTTATCAGAATCAATCCAAGCTTTAACGGTATTAAGAAGCGGATTCGATGCTCCTTGATTACCCATTTGACTCACGATTTTATATTTTCTGGCCATTTCGGTGAGTAATCTTGCTTCACGAATATTATGTGTCATTGGTTTTTGCACATATACGTGTTTGCCACGCTCCATTGCAAAAGCTGCCGCAGGGCCGTGTACATGGTCAGGCGTAGAAATTGTTAACGCATCAATGTCTTTTTCTTTATCCAACATTTCTCGGTAGTCGGCATAAAGCTTTGCATTTGGGAATTTTTTAACAGTTTCCTTCGCACTTCCCGAAAAATCAACATCACAAAGAGATACGATTCGCTCACGTCCATTGACAGAGGCATTAGTAATATCACTTCGGCCTTTCCCTCCAGCACCAATGGCAGCGATGTTAAGTTGGTCGCTTGGAGAAATAAAACCTACTCCACCAAGTACATTTCTCGGAACAATAAAAAAAGAAGAGGCAATTGCTCCTTTTTTAATAAAATCTCTCCGAGTTTCATTTAATTTTTTTTTCATTTTTTAAATTTTATAGGATTGAATATTTGAGCTTGAGTGAATGTAATATTTAGAATGCTACCACATAATTTTCTTAGCTCTTTTTACTTTGCGAAACTACTAAAAAGTTATGGTCAAACGCATTTAATAAACAAATAAATTTGGATAATCTTATAGTTCAAAACATCTATTTATTAATATCAATGATTTGAGATACTATTTTAAATAAAACACACTCGATTTTTCCTCTTTTTAAAAAACTTATTACTTGCAATCGCCCCAATATCTACATGCCCAAGCAATCCAAGTACTCCAGTTTGGACCAGTGCTGTGTCCACCTGCGTGTTGGCGAAATGCAATTTCTCCATCGGTTAAGGCCATTCCAAGTTTAGGAAATTCCATAGTTCCTAAACCTTTTTTTTGATGTAAAATATACACAGAACTTGCATGAGCGGCTCCCAAAAACATTCCTTTTGCATCTACCCATTGGCCTTCTACTTGTGGTGAACCAGAACTTATAAAAACTGGTCGTGGAGCACATAAAGCGATTAATTCGTGAGCATCAACTGAAAGGTCGTTGGTTGTGAGTTTACTAGTAAAATTAATAAAATTACCCGCAAACCAATGATATTCGCCAGAAGATGCTAAGTTTTCAACTTGTTCTCCAAAAACTCTTCTGAGGATTTTTGCACCACCAGCACCCGATGAGCCTATAAATCCTACTGAAAAACGAGGTTCAAATGCCATCGAAACGAGGGCTGCTTTTCCGTAACGTGAAAGTCCTTCGATTGCCAAACGTTTGGCATCAACATCTTTATCTGACTCAAAATAATCAATAGCACGACTAGCACCCCAAGCCCATGCACGTAATGCTCCCCACTCGTCCGGTTTTCGACGTCCACCTTTGTTTACTAATCCAATGATTCCCTTTGTAAGACCTGCCCCATTATCTGCCTGAATACTACTTGGCTCAATAATAGCATATCCCCAACCTCGTGAAATAAGTTGCTCTTGCCAAGTAGGCTCACTCGACGAACCTAAGCCAATTGGTTTAATTGGACTAGGGTTAAATGACGAGCGTATAAAACCAAATTCCATTACAACTGGTACAGCTTTGGGAGCCTTGGCAGGAATTACCAACAATAAATTCATTTCAACTTTTATTGCTGGATAGGTAGAGTTATCGACAAATCCTTTTAATATTTTTTGTTTGATGGCTTGATTGCCAATTAAAGTATCTTTTACAGAAATCACCTGCCAATTTACGGCTGGAAGATTTTGAGGTAATCGACCGTAAATTTCGTTTTCAAAATCTGCAACTAATTCTGGGCGTCGTTTTTCAGTCCAATCTTTTAGATTTTTTACTTTTTTGCCATTTTTCAAAATCAATGGATCGGGCAAAGTATATTTATTCACCTTTTCTTCAGAACTATTGGCCGCATTGGCATCATTAGGATTGCCCGAAGGGCCTCTACGAATTATTGAACGGTCAATACCTAGCTGTTCGACCATATTATTGTAGTCTTCGCTCGTAAGTTTATTGATGCTATCACGCTGGGCTGTTGTAAGTCCAAATTGAGCAAAACATGAAATGCTAATACTGCTCAATAAAAGGATTCGCTTGATTGAATTCATGGCTTAAGGTTGAGTTTTAGTCTTTATGGCCTGAATATGCTCGGCCACATTAAGCATAGTATCGATATATATTTCTTTTTCGTTTTCTTTAAGATAATGTAATAATTTGCTGTGTTCTTCTTTCTCAACATTTAGGCCATGTTCTCCTCCCACACCATGAAACAAAAAAACAAGTAATTTGCCTGAACTTTGGGCTTGCTTTACTAATGCTATCATCTGTTCGGCAGTAGTTCCCTCCATGCTATAACAATCAACATCCAATAGATTCTGCTCTTCTAAATTGTGCATTTCTGACCTTACAGCTCTTGCTGCAACAAAATCATTAGCAAGGCTTTGAATAAATTCGCCTTCAATCACTTTTTTGTGTCCACAGGTAAAAGCAAAAGTGCGTTTCTCTTTACCATCAATTGATTTTAAGTAAGAATTACACATTCTGACCTCATCTTGCATTCGTTTTAAGCTATATTTACTTAAATCGTACTCGGGCCTAACCCAACTCATCCCTGGAAGAGTGGCATCGCATGGATGATAAAGTGTATGATTTCCTAACTCGTGACCACTAATTGCAGCTTTTCGCCAATGATTGACACGTTTTGAACCCGCATCTGACGATGCAGTCAAATAGAATGTTCCTTTCAAACTCAACGAATCTAATGCTGGTATAACATTATCAAGATGAACATTTAGTGCATCATCGTAAGTTAGAACAACGGCACATTTTTTTCCTTTCCATGCTTTAGTTTCATCAAGGTTTTCGGCGTCAGTTCTGAATGGCGATGCAGGAAGGTACTCAGAATTATAAAAATTTACGCCTTCAGGATTATCTTGCCAAGCATATCGCACATATTTTGGCGATTTGACGGTTTCATTCCATAATTCGATTTTGTCTTTTCCAACGATATGAGACTTCGCCCAAACGAATTTTTTATCGTAATCAGCAATCGCAAACCAACGTAAATCTTCACCATCTTTTGATATAATTCCTTCGGCTACATTATCGAAACTCAGTATTATTTTGTTGTTTTCGATGCTTTGAGATTTGAGTATTGGCCCAGCATAAACGACTGATTTATCGTTGTAAGCCAAATTTCTGGCCGAAAGTGAAAGTCGTTTACCAATATCTTTTTTGTTAAGTGGGTGAATGTCATTCCACTCGCCCAAATCTACCGTAACCGTTACAGCAGTATTTGGTAATTTTAGTGCATGATTTTGTCCTTCTCGGAGTCGGGCGATATTGCTTTCGACGGGAATATAATTTATTTCTTGAAAATTCGCCAACTGTACGACAAAAAATGGCAAGTTAGTATCCTGCCAAAGCTTTCGCCAGTTGTTTATCAAGGCAGGCATAAAAGCATCATAAGATTCTGGACTGCCAACATTGCTTTCGCCTTGATACCATACAAAACCTTTGATTTTCAATGGTAACATAGGAGCAATCATAGCATTATACAGAGCTGTTGGTTGATTTTGAAACACGATTCCGCCATTGCCCGTTGCACTTGGGTTCGTTGGTTGAAAAACCTCTCCTACTTTATATTGCCAGGTGCCTTTTAGGTCTATTTGTTCGCCATTATTTGTCATAAAATACGGTTTATCTGGCACGAATCCACCCTTACCTGCATTATTTGTCACTCTTATAACGAAGGTATTTTTACCTACTTTTAGTAAATCAGCAGGAATTTCGTATCGGCGTGGAGGATATTGATAAGTGATATTTCCGATTTTTTTCCCATTTACATACATTTCGTCGGCATCAACAATTCGCCCCATATAAAGTTTGATTGCTTTACCAATCCAACTTTGTGGAATATCAAATTCGCGTCTAAACCAAACAATACCGTTCAAATCTTTCAACCCTTGATCTTCCCAAAAACCTGGAATATTTATATTTCTCCAACCTTTTGGCTGATAATCAGCACTTTCCCAATGTTCAATCATTCCTAAATCTCGAAGAATTGGTTTGTTTGATGAAACAGCAGGACGGCGATTAAGCGAGTTGTTATATTCTAAATCTTTATTTTTAGTAATGGTTTTCTGAATATCGGCAAAGTTTTTAAAACCACCTTCACTTATCCAAGCCTCAATGGGAGTACCTCCAACTGAGCTATTGATTATACCAATTGGCACTTTGTATTTATCATAAATATCACGAGCAAAAAAGTAAGAAACGGCTCCGAACGTAAGAATATCTTTCGGATTTGCCATTTTCCATTCACCCTGCGGGAAATCATCTTTAGGAGCATTCAAATCGGTAAGTGTCTGCACGAAGAAATTACGAATATCCGGATAATTGGCTGAGGCAATATCATCAGGGTATTTTTCTTTCACTCGTTCCATCGGAATTACCATATTGCTCTGCCCACTGCAAAGCCATACATCACCGAATGCGATGTTTTTAATAGTGATTTCGTTTTTGCCTTTCATTAACATTTCAAAACCACTTCCTGCAGGTTGTGCAGGCAACAGAATTTCCCATGTACCCTTATCATTGGTGGTAGTTTTATAATCTTTTTTATTGAAAATGAGAGATATTTTTTCTTTCGGAGAAGCCCAGCCCCAAACTTTAATGGGTTGGTCACGTTGCAAAATAATATTATCAGAAATAAGTTTTGGTAGTCGAATTTGGGCTTTTAGCTGAATATTACCAAATAAGAAAAGCCATAGAAATACTTTAATAATTTTCATAGAAGGTTGGGTCAAGATATTGCTTTGAAAACAAATTTTCAAAAGCGTTTACGGTTTTGGTATATTATGATTGAATTTTTAACTGGCAAAATCCTTTATTCACGACTCCAAATTTATATAAATAAAGTCACTTTTTTTATTAAATTTTGATGAAGCTATTGCTGATTATATCTATTCTTTCATTTATAATTTGACTAAGATATTATAAAACAACAAAGGCCACCTTGATAGATAGCCTTTGTTGATAATTTAGATTATTTTATTCTTACTTCACCTCAAAAACATAAGCTCCTGAAGTTAGCGATATTAATACCTTATTGCCTTCGGTTTCGTAAGCTTTTACCTTTTTGCCCGATTCTGTAATTTGCTTATTAGCAGACAAATATAATGTAGCAGATGTATTGGCAGGTACTGTAAATTTATAAGTTGTTTTACTTCCTTCACTTTTCCATTCGCTACTAATTCTTCCATACATCGAATCATAATAACCTTTGGCGATGGTGATTTGACCACTTGGATCTGGACTTGGTCTAAGGATAAATTCCTTGAAAGCAGTCTTTTGCGGGTGGCGTTGAATACCCAACGAATAATTATACATCCATGAAGCCACCGCTCCAAATGAATAGTGATTGAATGAATTCATTGAATTATTTCCTCCAAAACCATTTTCTACGGTATAAGAATTTAATCTTTCCCAAATGGAAGTTGCACCGTTTACAACCGAATATAACCAAGATGGATATTGCTTATTGACCAATAATTTGTAGGCCAAATCATTACTGCCGTTTTCAGAAAGTGCTTCCGAAATAGAGGCTGTTCCGATGAATCCAGTCATTAATGAATTTTCCGGGCGTTCTATTCCACCATCATCTTTGTTTTTTCGAGCAATAGCCTCATTCAAAAATTTAACTGCAAAAGGCTTGTTTTCAGCATTGAAAGCACCTAAAGCCAAAGGAATCGCATAAGATGCTTGTGTGTCAACCAACTGACCTTTGTCAGATTTTGCCGCAGATTCTTGGGCATTTGGAGGCCCCATTGTAGCAGTCTTCATACCCGATTTTACTGTTCGGTGTGTAGCCTTATCGACATAAGTTTCGTTGAAGGTTTTCTTAATTTCGTCGCTTCTATTTTTCAAACTTTTTGCTTCTTCTACTTTGCCCAAAGTTGCTGCCATTTGACTCATAATGTCTAAATCATAAGCAAAATAGGCCATCCAAAACTCAGTATTATCGTTTTTATTACCTTCGGGACTAAGCCAATCTCCCAATGGTCCTTCGTTTAAGATTCCATTCGTTTTATCAACTTTAGTTTCCAAGAAATTGATATATTTTTTCATGGCATCGAAATGTTCGGCTAATAACTGAGTATCGCCATATTGACGGTAAGTTTCCCAAGCAACCACAATTCCTGCACTTCCCCAAAGTGTACCGCCAAAACCGCCACCCATTGGAGCAACATCAGTAAATCGACCACTTTCTGGTTGAATATCTCGCATTGCCAAAAGGTGTCTTCTCAGAAACAAGTTTGCATCAGTCAAATAAGTGGCACTTTTTGAGAAAACAGAAATATCGCCACTCCAACCCATGCGTTCATTACGGGCAGGCGTATCTGTCGGAATCGAAAGAAAATTACTACGAAGCGACCAAGTAATATTTTGCCAAAGTTTATTTACCAAAGCATTATTAGTTTCATAGAAAGAAGCCAACTCGCTTATCGAACTGATTACTAAGCCTTTAACATCGGCCACAGAAATGGCTTGCTCAATGCCAGTAATTTCTAAATAACGATAACCATGAAAAGTAAATCGTGGCTGAATCACCTCATCGCCGCCTTTTAAAATGTATTGATCTTGTGCAAGTGCCGCTCGGATGTTTTCCATCATTACCATTCCTTCATTTCCTTTATAATCGGGCAGATTTGGATATTTTATCTCAGCATAACGAATATTAATTATTTGACCTCTCTTACCATTTTTTATCTTAATTTGCGGAAAACCTACCATGTTTTGCCCCATATCATAGACAAAAACTTTCGGGCGAACTTCTTCTACATTAATTGCATTCAGTGTTTTTACGATACTTGCATTATCGCCCATTTGCCCGACAAGTTTAAAATCATTATATGGCAACGACGCCGAATATCTCCCAGAATATTTCACATCGCCAACAACGGATGTCCCTTCGAGTGGAACGGCAACAGCTTTTTTCCAAGACTTATCATCATAATTAGCCGTTGTCCAACCTTTTATAGTCTCTTCTTTGGTTCCATCATATACTTCTCCTTGAAAAAACGAACCAACTCTGATTGGCCCATCAGAGTAGATTTTCCAGTCTTTATTATTCGACGTAACGATTTGTTCCGAACCATCTGCGTAGGTAATCACCATTTTTGCTAAAAGCGATTGGCGGTCGCCAAACCAGTTCCAACTTTCGCCGCTAAATGTGATATTTCCACTCCACCAACCTTCGCTCAACCACGCTCCAATGGCATTTACCTGACCATTTTTTAGTGAACTAGTAATATCATAAGTTTGATACATGTGGTTTTTGTTATACTGCGTAAGTCCAGGATTAAAGTATTCGTTACTGATACGTTGTCCGTTTATATGCACTTCATAAATGCCACGTGCAGTTACATACAATCGAGCTTTTTTGATGACTTTTGCTTCGGTTTTGAATACATTACGCAGCATTGGCGTGGCGTTTCGGCTTGGATTGGCCGTTATGAGTTGATTACCTTCTACTTTATAAGCCCCATTTTCGATTGTGAGGTTATTAAAAATACTTTTTCCAGCCGATAAATTCTCAGCGAAAATAGTATTACTCGGATAACGTAGGTTTTTTACTTGAATATTTGAAAAATATGCAGTCTGAATAGCATCGGTTTTAAAACCAATATCGGCCAACATAGGAAAACTAATGTAGTTATTTCCACTACCCACAGGGTTTAGATTAATTCCTCTTGGTCCAAAACGACCAGCAGGTGCTGTTGAAACAGTAGGGTCTTTTAGCTTATGAGCTTCATCAGAACCATCAATAAAAAACTCAAATAAATCAAAATTACATTCGGTATAAATACTATGCTTATCAAATTTATTAACGTTATTGATAATTTTTTGAGAAATAGATAAGGTTTTAAAAGGTTTATCTGATTTATCAGCAGCAGTATAGCCAACCCTATAGATATTTAATTTTGCACGGCTCGAAGTATCGGCATTGAGCGATGAAATATCTAATTCTAGAGCCACATAACTTTCATTTTTTTTAGTTTCAACCGCCATAAGGTTCAAACTTTTATTCATCAAACGACTATCATTTGCTCCAAATAAAAATGATGCTTTACTGCTATTTTTATCAAGTTGAATATCATATTGAAGTTTGAAAACTGACAAATAATGCGAATAAAGTGGCATATCTTCAGCACTGCCCCCTATCCAATCGGCACCTGACCACGCATCTATTTTTGTATTTAGAAAACCAGTCTCGAACCAAGAATTATTAATCGAAAAAGCCTTGAAATTATCCCAAACAGTTAGTTTCCAACGATATCGGGTGGTTGGTTTTAAGGCTTCACCTTGATATTGAATGGCGTGAGAAAGGGCAGACTCAACTCTTTTTGAGTTCCAAACAATGCGATTTTGTTCATCCGTCACTTCAATTTGATAGCCAATTTGTGCTTCTCCACGTTTATTGGTAGCATTTGTCATTTGCCACGAAAATTGTGGTTTGCCTAAATCAGTTCCCAAAGGCGTAGTTTGATAATTGACCTGAAGTTTTTGAAGTTTAAATTGAGCAAAAACTTGACCAAAAAACAGCATAAAAATAGCTGCAAGTAATATTTCTTTTTTCATCGTTAGGGTTGGATATTGAGTATAATTATTCAAAAGTAGTACTATTTTGTTTTTAAGACTCCTGTACTATCATGGAGGTTTTAGATATACAATCTTAACAGATAAATTAAAAAAACTTTTGTCTAATCTTTTGCATTGAAACGATATTCCCATACACAGTTTCGGTAATATTATCTAAATCGGCTAACACAATTTTTGTACCTATTTCGGCAAATTCGATAACCATTACAAGCTCAATTCCAAATGCTGCACCAATTATTATGGTTAGAATATTTTTAAATCTTTTTATTATATTTGTTTAAAATCTTTATTTTTAATGGAAATTTTCAGTTTATCGCAATTAGATGTTGCTAATGGAATTTATTCCTATGCTGATTATCTTACATGGAAATTCGACCAAACAGTTGAACTCTTCAATGGCAAAATTCTTGAAATGTCAACTCCAAATCGAAGACATCAAGGAATGTCAATGGAACTTAGTGTAATTGTTTATCAGAAATTTAAGGGACATCGCTGTAAATTCTATGCAGCTCCTTTTGATGTTCGTTTATATAATAAAACTAAATCAGCGAAAGCAAATAAAGATATTTTTACTGTTGTGCAACCTGATATTTGTATCATTTGCGACCTTGAAAAGTTGGATGATAAGGGTTGCATTGGTTCGCCTGATTTAGTTATTGAAATTCTTTCACCAGGAAATTCTTCAAAAGAAATGAAACTCAAAAAAGCTCTTTATGAAGAATCAGGTGTAAGAGAATATCTCATTTTTGACCCAGAACACGAAAACGTTTTTCAGTTTCATCTGACCGAAACGGATGTTTATAGCCCAGCCACCATTTATGTTGATGATGAAATACTTACAAGCGTAATTTTTTTCAGATTTTCAGATAAATCTAAAAGAAATTTTTGCGGCAGAATAGTAAGTTTTTTACGATTTCTTGTATATTTATTTTCTCATTCCCATTATTAATTATTTTCCCGCCCTCAACAAAAACATTCTAACCAGAAAAAAATTATCTAATTTTTAGAGAAGCTTCTCAAATATAACTGCAATCTATTCAACCTCTCCCATTTTTATAAAGTAAAAAACAAACTAATTTGTTAGTTTTTACAGTCAATTACTCTAACATGTTTGAGCCTATCAAATAATTGGATTCTGAATTCATAAAATAATCAAATTCTTTTTTTGTCATTCGTCCAAAAAGTATCATATTTTAGCATTATATCAATAGATAATAGGACTAAGATTATATACTTTTGTTTAATCTTTAAACCCTATTTTCTTAAACTTTATAATCTTACACATGTCAGACCCTATTTTAATTCTTCTCGTTGGCGTTGTTATAGTTATTGGCGGTATCATTGGCTTCAAACTTCACCCTTTCTTAGCTTTATTGTTGGCAGCTTTAGTAGTATCAATGCTCACGCCTGTCGAATTGGTTGAGCAATTTTATTTATCAAAAGGAGCAACAGCAATTGATGCTTACAAGCAAGCCCACAAGAGTATTGGCGAACGCATCGGGATAGAATTCGGAAATACATGTGCAAAAATTGGCATTTTGATTGCTATGGCGGCCATTATTGGTAAAGCAATGCTTGATAGCGGTGCTGCAGAAAAAATCATCAGAGCTATGCTCAAAATTACAGGTGAGAAAAACGCTCCAATCGGTTTTATTTTGAGTAGTTTTTTTCTCACGATTCCTGTTTTTGTAGATACAGTTATTTTCTTGATGATGCCATTGGCAAAAGCAATGGGAATGCGATTAAAGAAAAATTATTTGCTTCTAGCACTTTCTGTAATTGCTGGAGCAGTGATGGCAAATTCCTACGTTCCACCTTCACCTGGCCCATTGTATTTGGTAAGTGCAATGAACGTGCCGATTGGACTTATGATGGTTTGCGGTTCGATTCTTGGACTTTGTACCATCTCAATCGGTTATTTGATAGCAATTTTCTTGAACAAAAAATATGATATTCCCCTCCGTGATTCGTCAGATGCTCGTTTAGAAGATATCAAAGCTATTGCTGAAAAAGATGACAAGGATTTGCCTTCATTAACTTGGGCTTTACTTCCTGCGGTTTTTCCTTTAGTTACTATTTGTATTCGTTCCGCTTTTGAGGCTTTTGTAAAAACTAAAGAACCTTTGACCGATTTTTCATTGATTAATCAATTAATTGATGTAATTCTTTTCTTTGGCGATAAAAATATTGCTTTGTTGATGGGGGCAATTTTTGCACTGTTGGTATTATCAAATCAGAAAAAAACTACTAAAGATAAGTTAACTGCATTCGTACAAACTGCTCTCATGAGTGGCGGCGGAATCATTTTAATTACAGCCGCAGGTGGTGCATTTGGCGGAATGTTGCAACAAACGGGCATCAGCACTCGCATTGCCGATTTAACAAAAGATTACCAAATGGCATTGATTCCATTAGCCTTTTTTATTACGATGGTTGTTCGTACTGCACAAGGTTCGGCAACCGTTGCCTTGATTACCGCCTCTGGAATTTTGGCAGGAATGGCACAAAATGCGAACTTAGGTTTTCATCCAGTGTATTTGTGTTTGGCAATCGGAAGCGGAGCAAAACTTATTCCTTGGATGAACGACGCAGGTTTTTGGATTATGTGTAAAACCTCAAACCTAACTGAGCAAGAAGCACTTAAAACCATTGCACCTATGCAAAGTTTGATGGGCCTAGCAGGTGTAATTCTAACAATGATAGCCGCTTGGATTTTTCCAATGGTGTAATTGGTGTTTTATAAATTAATGATTAGCAAACTAGTGATTCGTGTATTGGTGATTGGTTGATTAGTATCTTGGGAGACTCTTGTTGTTGGTGAACAATAGACCCGTCAAAAAAAAATTAGTATAAAATAGACGTTTATTAGTATCTAATCCACCATTAACCAATAAACTGCAAAATGATGCAAAATATAGTTATAAAAACTAATTCTAGCGATAACGTAGCCATCGCAGCCAATCCAAGTGGGTTGAAACGAGGGTCAATTGTACTTGATGGAATAGTTTTGGAAGAAGATATTCCAATGGGACATAAAGTAGCCTTAAAGTCTTTCAAAGAAGGAGAAGAAGTGATTCGTTACGGACAAATCATAGGATTTGCAAATAGATTTATTGAAAAAGGAAGTTGGATAAATGAAGGTAATATCAGTCTGCCACAGCCCCCCAACTTAGAGAACATTGCTTATGTGCAACCAATTACTTCCAAATCAGAACTTTTGAAAGGATTTACTTTTCAAGGATTTAAAAACCCTGATGGAAGTGTAGGCACTAAAAACGTACTAGCCATAACTACCAGCGTGCAATGCGTTGCTGGAATCACGAATTACATTGAAAATAAAATCAGAAAAGAGTTACTACCACTTTATCCAAATGTCGATGAAGTGGTAGCTTTTAATCATAGTTATGGTTGTGGAATTGCGATAGATGCACCTGCTGCAATTATTCCTATTCGTACAATTAAACACATTGCCCAAAATCCAAATTTTGGTGGAGAAATAATGATTATTGGTTTGGGTTGTGAAAAACTAAGACCTGAAAGGCTGGCTCCCCAACGCCCAGATGACGAGTTTTTAGCACCCCATTTGGGAGCCTCTTCGGAGACCTCAATTCTCTACCTCCAAGATGAATCTTTCGAAGGTTTCTACGAAATGGTTGATGGAATTATGGAAATGGCCGAAAAACATCTCAAAAAACTCAACCAAAGAAAACGTGAAACTTGCTCGGTGGCTGATTTGGTTGTAGGAATGCAATGTGGAGGAAGCGATGCTTTTTCGGGTTTGACAGGCAATCCAGTGTCTGGCTTTGCTGCTGATTTGATTGTGAAAGCAGGAGGAACTGTGTTTTTCTCCGAAGTTACCGAAGTGCGAGATGCCGTACATTTGCTTATTCCTCGATGTAAAAGTGAAGAAGTAGCCCAGAAACTCAAAGACGAAATGGCTTGGTATGATACCTATCTGAATCAAGGCAAAGCTGATAGAAGTGCTAATACAACCCCAGGAAACAAAGGTGGTGGATTGAGCAATATTGTAGAAAAAGCCCTCGGTTCGGTCGTAAAATCAGGAACGAGCCCGATTGTAGATGTGATTTCATTAGGAGAGAAGATTCGAAAAAAAGGATTAAATTTTGTAGCAACTCCCGCTAGTGATTTTGTCTGCGGAACACTCCAATTGGCTGCAGGTATGAATATGCACGTTTTTATTACAGGAAGGGGAACGCCTTACGGACTAAACATGGTGCCGGTCATAAAAGTGAGTTCAAACACAAAATTGGCCAATAGATGGCATGATTTGATAGATTTTGATGCAGGTCCGGTGGCATTCGGACAAAAAACAATCGAAGAAATGGGTTGGGAATTATTTCACCTAATTCTAGAAATAGCGAGCGGAAACAAGAAAGTAGCTACTGATAAACTGGGGCTTTATAATGATTTAGTGCTTTTTAATCCTGGGCCTTTGACATAAATTAGCTAATGGTGTATTTTTTATTAGTTCACTGGTTTATTAGTTAATTCACAAATTTTAAATGATAAGAATTTTACATATTTAGAAATCTAAAAACAATGAAATTTCCAAAAATCAAAGAATTCCACATTACCCCGATTGCAGTTATTGACCCTCCGTTGCTCAATGCCGCTGGGCTTCACGCTCCTTATGCCTTGCGTACAGTTGTAGAACTCGTAACTGAAGATGGAATTAGTGGTGTGAGCGAAATACCAGGAAATATTGAGATTGATAAAGCACTCGAAAAAAGCCGACAATTTATCATAGGTCAAGATCCATATCAACTGAATCAAATTCGAGATATTTTGACGGCAAATTTCGATTCAGAAGATACTATCAAAAGGGGCGATACTCCTTGGGATCAACGTACTTTGGTACATATTTTTAGTTCGATTGAAGTAGCCTGTTTGGATATTGTCGGTAAAATCGTCAATCGTCCAGTGGTTGATTTGTTAGGTGGAAAACGCCGTGATAGAGTACCATTTTCGGCGTATCTTTTTTATAAATATGAGGGTGCGGGTGGCGAACTGGAATTCGGAACAGACCCCAATGCTACAGGTTGGGATGCTGCTCGACAAGCAAGTGCATTGAATCCAGCAGAGATTGTTGCACAGGCAAAAGCCATGTGCAAAGAATTTGGTTTTCAGTCGATTAAGTTAAAAGGTGGTGTTTTTGAACCTCGTCAAGAAGTAGATGCAATTTTTGCCTTACGTGAAGCATTTGGGGAAAATACACCGTTAAGAATCGACCCAAATGCACTTTGGACTGTTGAAACTTCTATCAAATATGGTAAAGAAATGGAAGGCATTATAGAATATTTGGAAGACCCATGCCGTGGACAAGAAAATATGGCTGCCGTAAGAAAAGCATTGAAAACGCCTTTGGCAACCAATATGTGCACAACCTCATTTCAAGATATTCCACGAAGTTATTCTTTAGGTGCAGAAGATATTATTTTATCCGACCACCATTTTTGGGGTGGTTTGCAAGATTCTATGAAATTGGCAGCAATTTGCCAAACTTTTGGCCGTGATTTGTCGATGCACTCTAATTCTCATTTGGGTATTTCATTGGCGGCAATGGTGCATTTAGGAGCAGCTATTCCTAATTTTAAATATGCCCTCGATACGCATTATCCGTGGCAATCTGATGAAATTATTGTAGGCGGACGCATGAAATTTGAAGATGGAGCAGTCGCTGTTCCATCGAGCCCAGGTTTAGGCGTAGAACTCGACCGAGTAGCTTTAGCAAAACTACACGAAAACTATAAGAAGTGCGGTCTTACTAAACGAAACGACGAAATAGAAATGCAAAAAGTACAACCAGATTGGAAATTTAAAGCAACGAGATGGTAGGCTGTTTATTCGAGATTGGTTATTTGTGTAATAGTTAAATCAAGAATTAATAGACTAATACGCAAATGAACCAGTAACCAATTTCCAAGTAATAAATAATGATTTTCGAATATTCAAATTTATTAAACAACAAATTAAACAATAAATCCCCCTTTGGGGGCTTGGGGGCCTATGGAACTATCAAAAATAAAATCATCGCTCGAAGACGGGCTTCTTTCTTTTCCAATTACTGATTTTGACGAAAACGGAGAATTCAACGCCAAAACCTTTGCCGAGCGAATAGAATGGTTTGTGAGCCACGATGTTTCATCCGTTTTTGTAGCAGGTGGAACGGGTGAGTTTTTTTCATTATCAGTAGCAGAATATGAGCAAATTGTAAATATATCAGTTAAAGTTGTAGCTGAGCGAGTGCCAGTGATTGCGAGTGCGGGCAGAAGTATTGCAGAAGCAAAAACGTTCACCCATATCGCTGAAAAGGCGGGTGTTCATGCCATTTTACTCTTTCCACCCTATTTGACCGAATGTCCGCAAGATGGAGTGTATGAATATGCCAAAGCCATTATGCAAAACACCTCATTACCAGTCATTTATTATAATCGTGGTAATGGCATATTATCGACAGAATATATCAAAAAACTGGCCGATTCTTGTCCAAATTTTATAGGTTTGAAAGATGGAACGGGCAATATGCAAGATTTGAACGATACTATCAAAACAGTTGGCAAGCGGCTTTCCTATATTGGTGGAGTTCCGACGGCAGAAATTATTGCAGAGGCATATTTGTCAATAGGTGTAAATACTTATTCTTCGGCGGCGTTCAATTTTGTTCCAGAATTAGCGAATAAATTTTATAAAGCTCTACGTGCAGGCGATAAGGCAACGGTTGATGAAATCACACAGAAATTTTATATTCCTTTGGTCAGATTACGTGGCAAGAAAAATGGCTACGCGGTAAGTTTAATCAAAGCAGGAGCAAAATTAATAGGTAAAAATGCAGGTGATGTTCGCCCTCCGCTCACTATGCCTTCTGAGCTTGAGGTTGAACAACTTCGACAGATAATTGAGCAAAACAAATAATTTTTTAGAAATCGAAGGCTGAAATTGAAGCCTTCGACTTCTTTTTATTGTTTTATCATACTTTCTATTCTAAAATATCCCTCTGTAAGATTGCCTATTCGAAGATTCGTAATTCGAATAAAAAAAATGATTAGCTAAAAGAAAGAATCTCATTTAGCTAATCAATATATAATTACTTTTTCTGTACTTATGACTTAGCCTGCTCAGACATAAATGGCTGATTATAATAGCGTTTACCAGTAGTTTTAAACAAAGCATTTGCTACTGCCCCAAATACTGGTGGAAATGGCGGCTCGCCAAGTCCTGTAGGGTCAATGTCGTTTTCTACAAAATGTACATCTATCTTTTTAGGAGCTTCATTATGGCGAATCATGCGATAATTATGAAAATTATTTTGTTCAGGAACGCCATCTTTATGCGTCAAAGCTCCATAAAACGACTGTCCAATTCCATCAACCACCGCACCTTGTACCATGTTTCGGGCGGCATCGGGGTTTACAACTACGCCACAGTCAACGACACTTGTTACTTCTTCCACATACGGTTGTCCATCACGCATAACCATATCCACTACGTGACCAGCATACGAATTATGGCAGAAATAAGCCGCTACACCTCGTTTTTTGCCTGCATTTTCTGGCTTTCCCCAACCTGATTTTTCTTTCAATAATTCTAAAACACCAATATAACGGCTTGCATCGTAATCATTGTTTTTGCCTACTGGATTTTCTTTGGCTTTTTTCAATAAATCAATGCGGAAAGCGATTGGATCTTTTCCCATTGCTTCGGCAACTTCATCCAAAAACGATTGTTCGGCAGCTGCATTAAAGTTTGAACGTGGGGCTCTAAACGCACCAATCGTAATATTTGAAGGAATTTCCCAGCCGTCGGCCAAATAATTATCAACCGCACCTGCTGGAAAACGATTGGCATGAATAGGGTTTTCTGGAATTCCGCCACCTGTTACCTGAAAACCAATTAGATTTTTATTGGCATCCAAAGCAGCACGATAAGTAGCAGTGTACATCGGACGATAAATTCCGTAAGTCATATCGTCTTCACGGGTATAAATCAATTTTACTGGAGCTTTGAGTTTTTGAGAAATACGAGCCGCTTCATATACATATGACCCATAAGCTCTGCGACCAAATCCTCCACCCATGCGAGTCATTTGAATCTCGATTTTATCAGCAGGGAGATTCAATAATTTCATTAGGGATGGCTCCATCCAACCTGGTGCTTGCAAGGGCCCAACCACCAATGCTTTATCATCTTGCACATCAGCAAAGAAATTCATTGGCTCCATTGTATTATGTGCCAAAAATGGAGCATAATAAGTACGTTCAATAATCTGAGTAGCATTTTTGAAAGCCGTTTCTGGGTCTCCGTCTTTTCTTAATTCTTTGGCCAGCCTTTTATCAAATTCAGCCATCATTTCAAATTGCTTTGCCGTAGTTTCTAATCTTCCTGGTACTATTTTTTCAGTTTTTCCACCTCGTCCCATCATGGTTTCTTTTACATCGCCAGCAGCTTCCCATTGAGCATTTATTTTCTTACGAGCGTTGATTACCTCCCAAGTAGAATTTCCGACCACGGCAATCATTTCATTGAAAGCACGGGTATCAAAACCGCCTTGCTCGAAACCATCATCGTAAAGTTTAAAACTGAAAACATCTCTGATTCCCGGCATTTTTCTGGCATCAGTGGCATCAAAAGATTTTAATCTCATACCAAATGCAGGTGGATGCTGAATCATAGCAATTAACATCCCATCCACTCGATAATCTATTCCGAAAAGTGGCTTTCCAGTAACAACTTTTACGCCTTCGGTATTTTTCTTTGAATTTCTAACAATAGAAAAATCTTTTGGAGCTTTCAAATTCACATCTTTCGGAACAGCAATGGTTGCCGCTTTGGCAGCCATTTCGCCATATTTTGCCGATTTACCACTTGAATGCGATAAAATACCAGCTTTTGTCGTAATTTCTGACGTAGGAATACCCCAAGTTTGAGCTGCTGCTTCAATCAACATTTGGCGAGCGGCTGCTCCTGCATTTCTCAAAGGTTTCCAGTACATTCTAACCGAATTACTACCACCGGTAAATTGTGGGCCGTATTTCACGTTGTCATGCGTACTCATTTCTACTACCACATTTTTCCAGTCACAATCCAATTCTTCGGCTACCATCATTGGCAATGAAGTCATTACATTTTGACCAAATTCGGGGTTTGGACATAGGATTTTAATGACATTATCAGGCGTAATTTTGATGTATGCCGACAGTTCAGACCATTGTTCGGGCAAATTCAGAGAAGCTACCTTTTCGGCAGCTTTTGCTTCCGAAAACCAACTAAAACTTAGCATCAGACCGCCTCCCGCCAAAGCAGAAAACTTCAAAAATTCTCTTCTATTTGATATGTTTTTCATTTCAGTTTAATTTTTAGCAGCCGTTTTGATAGCTTCCTTAATTCTTAAATATGTTCCACAGCGACAAATATTGCCACTCATAGCGTTGTCAATATCTTCATCGGTTGGTTTAACATTACTTTTTAGTAAAGCCGCTGCCGACATGATTTGTCCCGATTGACAATAGCCACATTGGGCTACGTCAAGTTCGAGCCATGCTTTTTGAACTGGGTGGGTGCCATTTTCAGAAAGCCCCTCGATAGTCGTAATTGCCGATTTTCCAATTGCCGAAACGGGCAATATACATGAACGAGTGGCGTTGCCATCTAAGTGAATTGTGCAAGCACCACACTGAGCCATACCACAGCCAAATTTAGTACCAGGCATATTGAGGTGGTCTCGCAAAACCCACAAAATTGGAGTTGATGGGTCAACATCAACTTGTTGTGTTTTTCCGTTGATTTTTAAAGAATATTTTGCCATGATTTAATGAGTGAATGAGCGAATTAGAGAATAATACAAAAATCTATAAAATTAAATATATTAAATAATGTTTTTCAAACAGAAACTTACGAAAATCAAACAGAGTTGTTTAATATTTGTTTTAACCAAGTTTATGCTAAATTATTGAATTACAACTTTCCTACTTCTCGCCAAACATCCAATTCTTCTTTCAATCTATCATTGATTACCTCCAATTTGGTATCAATTCGCATGGTAGGTCTATTTTTTAGGTTATAAGGTTTCCATTCGGGAGCGTCTTTGGCATAAGGTTTCCCTGTTTTGGCAAAGTTTGTCCATAATTCGGCAAAATTATGAGAAGCGGTTACTCGTTCGGGCTTATTACCACCAAAGAAACTTGGTTTATCGGCCGATTCATTATAGAATTTAAAGCTAATATCCATCGCATGAGGTGTACCCATTTCGTAATTAGTACCTGGAATTTTCACTTCTGATTTATATCCAAAATTGTAGAGATAAACATTCGCACCACCTTGTTTGGCTTTTTTCTCAGCAATATCTATCGAACCTAAACCCATCATTGTAATAGATGAAATAGCAATATAAATGTCTGCTGGCGAAGCATTTGGACGAGCTTTACGATAGGTATCAATTATCTTTTTTGTATTTTCACCATAGGTTGACTCAAGTTTTTTATGCAATGCCTCAAAATCGTACTTTGCAAAATCTGTTTCTTTTCGTTCCCAAGCAAAAAATGCCCATTCGTCTTCATTCCAACCAACCAAGAGCGGCTTATCTTTAGAAATCATCGGTGCAGATGGTTCGAATGGATTATTGGGAAGTGCTTTTCCATCTACTACTGGTCCAAAACCACCATAGTTTCTACGCATAAATCCCTGATTTTTATTTTTCTCAACGAATGGTGGCACAAATGGAAGCTTCGCTTGAATCGCTAATAATTCTGAAGCTGGTATATCCAAAATCTTTTTCCAATCTTTTGTTTCGATATTTAGCTCTTTTAAAAGCATTAAAGTAGTTTCGGTTGCCACTTCTTTCGGAGTCATTCGCACACCCGGCCCACTTTCAATGGATGCTTTATTGAAATATGGTGCAGCCGATGGCATCGCATATAAACAAGACGTTTTGGCTCCACCACCTGATTCTCCCCAAATCATCACATTTTTTGGGTTACCGCCAAAGTTAGCAATATTCTTATTCACCCATTTCAGCCCCTCTACAATATCCAACATACCATTATTTCCCGAACCTTCGTATTCGGCTCCACCTAGTTCTTCCAAATACAAAAAGCCAAATAAGCCCAAGCGATGGTTGGTTTCTACGACCACCACATCAAAATGACGAGCGAGATTTGCACCATCTTGTCCGCCAGAACCACCCGAACCAATCACAAACCCTCCACCGTGACTATAAAACATAACTGGGCGTTTTTTATCATCATTGGCGGGTGTCCAAACATTTAAAAACAGACAATCTTCCGATGGTGATGGCTCATTTTTTCGTGGGTTTTGGACTGCAGGAGCTCCCAAAGTCAAGGTTTCTTTAACGCCTGTCCAAGGTTCGAGCGGAGCAGGACGACGAAAACGTCTTTCGCCTGATGTTTTACCCGCATAAGGAACGCCTTTGAAAATATTTACTCCGTTTTCTCGGTACCCTTTTATTTTTCCAAAATTGGTTTCAGAAGTGATAAATTCTTCAATAAAAGAATTGGAAAAAGCGTAGCTTGAAATAGACAAACCAGCTACCGTAAGAGCAGTTTTGTTCAAAAATTCTCTTCTTTTCATAGTTTTATACTCAAAAGTAATTGATTTGCAAAAAAGCGATAATTTTCTAATTTTATGC
>JAFEIL010000318.1 GCA_017495105.1 Emticicia sp.
TTGGATGACAGCCAATAATAAAATCGGTTTATTTGGGGCTTGTTCTCCGTGTGCATTATCACGTTTAAGATATGAAAATCTTTCAATAAAATAATCTAATATTTTGACTTCCATATTCAAAAAAAATATACAAATACTGGTCAATGATTTCTTCTTCTATAAACGGGATAATCGACATCAATTTAGGGTTTTGGTCGTGAATAAAGCTATGAGCAGGAGGCCATCGGCAGGCAAAAATTCATAGATTTAGTCACAATTTACAAATATAAATAATAATTCTTTAACACTAAAACTGGTATTATTTTTTTACAATCAGAATTCTTTTTCAAACAAAACTCAAAAAGCCTCGATGATATAAAATTTTACATCAACAAGGCTTTAAATATATTGGTGTTAAAACTTTCTATCTGTCAAATACCATATTTTACAATACAATACAAGGCTCTAAAACCATCTTTCCAATTGATTTTCTTCCCTTCTTCATAAGTTCGTCCATAATACGAAATACCTACTTCATAAATCCTAATTCCTTTTATTTTTGCAATTTTGGCAGTAACTTCTGGTTCAAATCCAAACCTGCATTCTTGAAGATTTAGGCCTTGCACCATCTTTGCATTAAACAATTTGTAACACGTTTCCATATCAGTTAGGTTCAGGTTATTGAACATATTTGATAGAAATGTAAGCAGTTTATTGCCGATTGTATGCCAAAAAAATAGAATACGATGAGCATTTCCGCCCATGAATCTTGACCCAAATACAACATCAGCATGACCATCAATTACAGGCTTAAGTAAAATATTAAATTCTTCCGGATCATATTCAAGGTCTGCATCTTGCACTATCAAATAATCTCCTTTTGCTTCTTTAATACCTGTATGCAATGCCGCACCTTTTCCTCTATTTATTTCATGTTTTAGATAAACAATATTAATCGATGAAGTAGTTTTAAATCTTAGTATTTCACCTTCGGTGTCATCTGTCGAACAATCATTTACGACAATAATTTCTTTTTCAATACCATTTAAAAGTTGAACATTAGCCACTTTCTCTAAAACACTTTGGATGGTTTTTGCCTCATTAAAGGCAGGAATTATTACTGATAATTTATTCAAAACAGACATTGATTTGGCTTGAGTAGTACTTATTTACGGTGCAAAAATATACAAATTTTCGGCATTGACAGTCATTTTTTTATAATTCTTATCCACTTTTAATAAATTAGGTGGACTGAAAGTGAAAAATAAAACAGCGTCATAATTACCTACTGGTTTATCTAAAATTTTAGTTTTATTGTTCATTTGTATTGGATAAAACTTAGCCTGCTTTCGTAATTCATATATCATCGGATATAAAATATCATTGCCATACTTTTCATCTGACTTTACCCCGATTTTCTTAAAACCTTTTTCTTTTAAAAAGGCAATTAAGGCATGCATTTCTTTACCTTTTTGTTCTTCCATGTGGTAAAAATGAGCAATTCTTGGCTGTGTAAAATATGTTTTGGTCGTGAGTGGTGGAAATTTAATGATTGGACGATTAAAACAAAACAACGAAAAGAAAATACCCGAAATTCCCAAAAGGCCAATGATTTTCTTCGTAAATTTTAGTTCATCAATGAAAAAAGCTACCGGCAC
The DNA here is from genome assembly GCA_017495105.1 of Emticicia sp. Taxonomy (GTDB): domain Bacteria; phylum Bacteroidota; class Bacteroidia; order Cytophagales; family Spirosomataceae; genus Emticicia. The sequence continues at coordinate 1,638 of JAFEIL010000318.1, forward strand.
ACTCAGTAATAAAAAAACTGGAATGTGAAGTCTTGAATGCCAAATTTGCCATTTTATCTGGAAACAAAAAAGAAAAAATGCAACCAATCCAAAAGTAGCAATAGCTTTTAGCGTTGAGTTTTTAGATTTATAAACAAAAAACAATGCAGGTATAATGAGCATAAAATGCAAAAAATTTCCCGCATTATCTTCCGTCATACCCAACATTGGCAAATCGAATGGAGTAAATGAAGTTTTTGTATCGTTTACACTTAAATTTAAAATATAATTATGCAGAAAATAAATAAAATTCTCTGCGACTAAATGCAGACCTGGCACCGAAAAGTGTAAACTAATATTTCGAAATAACACTGATAGAAAACTCGGTATCGAATGTGACTGATTATTATAGACATAAAATAATTCTTTTGAAACCCCTAAAGGAGAATCTATAAGTATAAAATTTCTGTAATAAAATGTACCACAGATGATGAGAAAAGAAACAAATAGTAAGCTTAAAAAGCCTAATTGAGTCAAAAACTTAGCTTCTTTTCTATAAACCTTTATTAACTTCATTATTCCCCAATACATACATATTGGAAAAAGAAAAACATAAGCCGTTCCTTTGGTTAGAATTGCTTCCCCAATCGAAACTCCACTAAAGATAGCAGAAAACGAATTATTTTCTTTCAAGTTTTTCAACAAAAAGTATGCGGTCATAACAATAAAAAATGACACTGTGACATCATTCTGAGTAGATGATGATTGCAAGATTAGTATCGGGATGGTTGCAGCAATGAAAAAACTTAAATATTGCACCTTTTTGTTGGCACCTGCAATCTCGGCAAGTAAACTTACCCCAATGCAAGCTCCAAGTGAAAAAATCCACTGTATGACAAAACTAAAAGTATCGGAATCTTGCAAAACTCTCAACTGTAAAATCATATATTCAGCCAATGGAGGCTGGTATAACATGCGATCGGTTTGAGTTGCAAAATAATTGACATTTTTATGCTGAATCCAAAACTCGATTCGTGTTAAGTGATAAACTGTCGAATCTATTGTATTTGGTGCATATAGAATTCCAGATAGAAATGTAAAAAAGAAAATTACCCCAACAAGCCAAAGAAGTTTATTTTTTTTTAATTCTGAAAATTCCAATTTAGATAATCTGCTTCGATTTATAAAATTGTAAATGACTAGAGGAATTGTCGGGAAACTCCAAAAAATCAAGCATGATTGAAAGTCAATTGTATCAAAAAAACCTAAAGATTCAACACAAATCCAACTGAGTAAAGCAAAGAATTGAAGAGACAAACAAAAACACAAACGCCAAGAAAAATTAAAAAAAACCTTAATTAAAAGAATTGCGTTGATAATAAATAGGAGCAATAGCCACATACATGATATTATTTTAATAAATAGTGGGCAAAAAAAGGCAAAATAAAACTTATTACAAACTTTCTTATTAGTTTTTTAAGGACATCCAAAACTTTGTTATAATTTTGAGGGTTGAAAAATGATACTATCCAAAATCTAAGCAAATTTTTAAAAAATGGCAGAAGTAATCAGAATGCCCAAGATGAGCGACACCATGACAGAGGGTGTAATTGCGGCATGGAACAAGAAAGTTGGTGATGTTGTAAAATCAGGTGATATTTTAGCTGAAATCGAGACAGATAAGGCTACCATGGATATGGAGTCTTATTATGACGGAACGCTACTTTATATAGGAGTTGAAAAAGGTCAGGCAGTTCCAGTTGATGCGATTATGGCAGTAATTGGTAAACCGGGCGAAGATTATCAAAGTTTAATAAGTGGAAATAATAAAGCAGCAACACCCTCTGCCGAGCCAGCTCCAGTTGCTGAAACTCTCCCAGTTGCGGCTACTCCAGCAGTTGATACTTCAAACATTAAAGCTAAAGTAGTAACAATGCCACTTTTGAGTGATACCATGACTGAAGGTGTGATTCATACTTGGTTGAAAAAAGTTGGTGATAAAGTAAAATCTGGAGATATTTTGGCTGAAATCGAAACTGATAAAGCTACTATGGAACTAGAAGCTTATGAAGACGGAACATTATTATACATTGGTGTAGAAGCTGGACAGGCAGCAAAGATAAATGCTGTAATCGCAGTCATTGGCGAAGAAGGTGCAAACTACCAAGCGTTACTTAGTACGGCAACCTCAGTTGCTGCACCAGTTCCAGCGGTGACAGAGGTTTCTAAAGTTGTAACATCTACACCAATAGCTACTTCTCCAACAGATACACCAACACAAGCGTCAAATAATAACGGACGTATCCTTGCTTCCCCACTTGCCAAAAAAATGGCTGAGGAAAAAGGCATCAAATTAACTGAGGTAAGCGGCTCAGGAGAAGGTGGTAGAATTGTAAAATCAGACGTTGACAACTTTAAACCTAAAGCAGTAGAAACAAAAGCAGCGACGTCAACTGCAGGTGTTGCAGTACCGGCTGGCATAGAAAGTTTTGAAGAAATACCTTTAACGCAAATGCGTAAGGCAATTGCAAGAAGTTTAGCCGAATCACAATCATCGGCAGTAGATTTCCAATTAACAATGGAAATCTGTATGGATAAAGCCATCCAAGCCCGTGAAGTGATGAATCAAGCATCTCCAGTGAAGATTTCGTTCAACGATATGGTATTGAAAGCTTGCGGAGTTGCTTTAAAAAAGCATCCAAACGTAAATTCATCTTGGAGAGAAGACCACATCAGACGCAATGCTCACGTACATATTGGTATGGCAGTAGCAATTGCAGAAGGTTTGGTGGTGCCTGTTATTAGATTTGCTGATACGCTTCAACTTTCGGTTTTAGCAGCAACTACTAAAGATTTGGGTAGCAAAGCAAAAAATGGTAAACTTCAACCGAAAGAGTGGGAAGGAAATACATTTACGGTAAGCAATTTAGGAATGTTTGGTATTGAATCTTTCACTTCAATCATCAATAATCCTAAAAACGAATCTTGTATTCTATCAGTAGGTGGTATTAAAG
>JAFEIL010000557.1 GCA_017495105.1 Emticicia sp.
CTTTAAATCTAATCTCACTACGTTCTCAACGTGATGCGTATGCGGAAACATATCTACAGGTTGAACAACAGAAATTGTATATTTTTCACTAAGAATTGATAAATCTCGTGCTTGTGTAGCTGGGTTGCAACTAACATAAACAATTCGTTTTGGTGCTGCATCCATAAGGGTTCTCACAACAGCTTCGTCCATTCCTGCACGAGGAGGGTCGGTAATTACGACATCTGGTTTGCCGTGTTGAGCAATAAATTCATTTGTTAAAAATTTACGCATATCACCAGCATAAAAAGTCGTATTGTGCAGTTCGTTCACCTCCGAATTGATTTTTGCATCTTCAATCGCTTCTGGAACGTACTCAATACCAATTACTTTTCTTGCATTTTTTGCAACAAAATTAGCGATTGTGCCTGTACCAGTATATAAATCATAAACTAATTCTTCTCCAGTTAGTCCTGCTAAATCTCTTGTGATTTTATACAATTCATAAGCTTGTTCGGAGTTAGTTTGGTAGAAAGATTTTACGCCAATTCTGAAAATCAAACCCTCCATGTTTTCCTCAATATAAGGTTTTCCAAAGTATGTATGAACCTCCAAATCAAAGAAAGTATCGTTTCTTTTTTGATTCAATATATAGTTTAAAGAGGTGATTTGAGGAAAATTTGTGTGCAAATGATTCATTGTTGCCTCAATTTCTTCTTTATTATCCTGGGCAAATTGTACCATAACCATTAAATCACCAGTTGTTGATGTACGAATCATGACGTTTCGCAGAAAGCCTTCATGGGCTATGTGGTCATAGTATGTATAGTTTTTAACATTGGCGAAATCTCTCAAAGAAAGACGAATATCATTTGATGGGTCTTTCTGATGAAAACATTTTTCAATAGGAAGGACTTTTTCAAAACGCTTTGGTACGTGAAATCCCAAAGCATTTTTGCTCATGGCCTCATCAGTATTAATTTCGTCTCTCGTAAACCATCTACTATTTGAGAAAGTAAATTCTAATTTATTTCTATAATACTCTGTTTTGGCTGAACCTAAAATAGGATTAATTGTAGGCAGATCAAGTTTTCCTATGCGTGTGAGCTGATCGCTAACTTGGTTAAACTTTAATTCTAATTGTTTTTCATAGGGTACATGCTGCCATTTACAGCCTCCACATACACCGAAATGTTGACAATGAGGGGCAATTCTATCGGCTGAATACTCTAAAATCTCAAGAACATTTGCTTCTGCGTAGTTTTTCTTTCTGTTATTCACAAAAAGTTTTACTTTATCTCCTGGATGTACATTGCTACCCTCAATAAAAATTACCTGACCATTGTGTTTTGCAATACATTTACCTTCGGCGGCAAAGCTCTCAACTACAATCGAATCAATTACAAATGTCTTTACTTTTCCCATTATCTTTTTTTTCTTTTGAAATCGCATGTTTTACGGTTTCTCTTTAGTTATAATTCACAAAAGTATTTAACTTAGCTTGAAGTTCAAAATCCAACTTTTGTATCGTAAATTTCGTCTATTTAAACAAAATTCAAAGTGAAATTTATTTGCTATGAAAAGACTTATCCTTTTTGTTTTTTTTCAAACCATTGCCTCATTTTGTTTTGCCTCCCATATAGTTGGAGGTGAAATTGAGGTTGTGCCTCTTAAAAGTCCAGTATTAGGGTCTAGTACGCATCAAGTTACCTTAAGCCTGTATTTTGACGCCATAAATGGTCGTGCCGCTGCCGAAGATTTATCAATAACTTTACAAATCTATCGAAAAAGAGATTTAGCAAAGATGGGCGACATTACCTGTCCAAAGGTTTATCGTCAGCCAATAAAATATGTTGATCCTTCTTGCCAAAAAGGAGATTTATCTACCTTGTTGATAAAATATAGCATTGCAATTGACCTTTCTATTGATAAATTTTCAGACCCCGAAGGTTATATGATTGTATGGGAACGTTGTTGCAGAAATAGTATTATTACCAATATTCAGAACCCAAGTAATGTTGGGATGGTGTTTTATACCGAATTTGCCCCAGTAACAATCGCTAATACTACGCCACATTTCAGAGATATTATTGCCGACTATGTTTGTATTAACCAAAACTTTGAAATGGATTTTAGTGCCACTGATGCCGATGGCGATAGTTTGGTTTATACTTTGGTTGTGCCTTGGATAGGAAATTCATCGACAAGTCAATCTAATCCGACTAATTCACCTAGTAATAATTACAGAGAGGCCTCTTGGGTGACTGGTATTGATATTAATAATGTTATTCCTGGCGAAATTCCGTTACGTGTTGATTTACAAACAGGTGTATTGAACGTAAAACCCAATAAACTTGGACTTTACGTTTTCTCTGTGATGGTAGAAGAGTTTCGCAAAGGAAAGCGTATCGGGCGAATGAAGAGAGATTTTCAATTGAAAGTGATAGATTGTATATTTAATTCACCTCCAACGGTGCTGGTAGCCGATCAGAATTCAAAGAGAGTTTTTAAGGAAACAGAGGTGATTACTTTAAAAAAAGGAGAAAAACGTTGTTTTGATATTTTATTTACTGACCCTGACCTCAGGCAAAAAGTAACACTTTCGGCTAAAGGTGTTAATATTGATGCCAAAAAAATTTTATTGCCTTCAACGATTAACGTAGAGATTACTTCCAAAGATACGCTAAAAACGACTTTTTGTTTGGATGAATGTATTATTACAAAAAATAATGCTCCAGCCGATTTCTTTATAACTATTAGTGATAATGGTTGCCCTGTTCCTCAAAATCGTGCCTTTAGAATGCGGGTTCAGTTTGAAGAAAATCAGAATACAAAGCCAAATATTACAACATCACTGATTGGAAATCCTATCATAACTTATGGTGATACTCTTAAATTCACAGTTTTTGGAAATGACATTGATAATGACACTTTGGGACTGAGTGGAAATGGTCGGAATTTTAATTTTGGAAGTTATGGTTTTAGTTTTCCATCAAAACAAGGTATTGGTAGTGTAAATTCAATCTTACAGTTTATACCAAATTGTGAAGCACTCAAACAAAAACAAATGCTTTTAGATTTCATTGTAAAAGACCAGAGGTGCGGAGTCAGTACTCAGACTCTCTACTCATTGCCAGTTGAGGTTAATGGAAAACAAAATAATTCTCCAAATGTCTTTACGACCATTCCAAATAATACAGCCGAACTCATTTTAAATCCAAGTATTAATAATGAATTGACTTTCAATGTTAATTCACAAGATATTGATAACGAACAGCTTACCTTAACCGGAACACCTAAAGGTTTTGATTTTAAGAATGTATCAATGTCGTTTGATAACAAAGAAGGCAAAGGGAAAGTTAGCAGTTTATTCACTTGGAATCCAACTTGTTTCATGCTCGGAGGAAAAGAATCGAAAGAATTTATAGTTAATTTTGCCTCAAAGGATAATAATTGTTTGCAGTTACAGGATTCAGTAAGTGTAAGATTAATTCTGAAAGACAATTTAGTTATTAATAATTCTTTACAGGTATTCAATACTTTTACTCCAAACGGAGATGGAAAAAATGATTATTTTAGCTTAGGTTCAATTCCCGAAGATAATTGTAAAAGACAGTTTAAAAAATTTGAAATTGTCAATAGATGGGGTAAAACTGTGTTTTTTAGCAACGAACGAAATTTTAAATGGACCGCTGAAAATGAGCCAACTGGAGATTATTTATACGCACTAACTTTTACTGACGAAGTTTATAAAGGAGTTATTCATCTGATTCGTTAGTTGTAATCGGAGGTCAAATGTTTTTTATCTCAACTTGGAACAAATTCAAGAAAAAAAACATTCTTTATAGATAATGCTGTGCCAATTCATTGGTGATAATTTATTTTTTAAATTATTTTCCCCATGCTAACAAATAAAGTTGTTATAATTACAGGTGGTTCGTCAGGTATTGGTAAAGCACTTGCTTTTGAACTTGGTAAGGAGCATTGTAGATTGATTATTACCGGTCGGAATCTAGACAGATTAGAGCAAACCAGCCACGAACTTTCAATGCAAGGATTCGAAAACCACTACATTGTGGCTGATTCGAGTTTAGAGTATGACAATAAAAGAATTGTTGCCGAAGCAATTTATCATTACGGCACTATCGATATCGTTATCAATAACGCTGGTATTACAATGCGGTCTATGTTTGAAGATGCGAATATTGATGCGACCATCCGTAAAGTAATGGATATTAACTTCTTTGGCACTGTTTATCTCACTCAAGCTGCTTTACCTTATATCAAAGAGTCCAAAGGAACAATAGTAGGTGTCTCTTCGATTGCCGGTTTTAGAGGTTTGCCTGTGCGAAGTGGCTATTCAGCCTCCAAATTTGCAGTGAATGGTTTTCTCGAAGCCATCCGTACAGAACTTTTGAATACTGGGGTAAATGTACTGACTGCTTGTCCGGGATTTACATCATCAAACATTCGTTTTGCTGCTATTGACGCACACGGTGAGGTAAGTCAAGAAACCGTGCGTGATGAAAAGAAAATGATGTCTTCAAAAGAGTGTGCCATGCACATTGTAAAAGCCATCAAGAAAAGAAAACGTTCTATTATTCTGACAAATGAAGGTAAACTGACAGTATGGCTCAATAAGTGGTTTC
>JAFEIL010000085.1 GCA_017495105.1 Emticicia sp.
GTTTTAAATACCATTATTATTGTAAAAAACGCTTCAACAGCAATTATCCAATTACTTCAAAACCGCATCATTGCCACTATATTTCAAATACTTAAATGTTGCGTTATTGTCTGATTTTTCACCATTTGAAGTGGCGTACATAGCATAGACACAACCTACAAAACCACCTGAAAACTTCGTAGAAAGGTGCTTTCCGTCTTGGTTTTCGGATAAAACCTTGAAATCTTTGCCATTTTCAGAAATATAAAAATTGCATTTGTCACCTTTTGTGGCTATTCGCAAAACTAATTTTCCGTTTCCGACTGGCAGGGTATTAATTAATTCTACATCTTTTTTACGGTGAACACTTTTGTATAATTCTACTTGAGTTTTACCATCTTTGATAGATTTTGCCAAGAAATAATAATGGCTTTCGTCTTGATATATTACTAAACCTGCCTTCTCTTTTTCAGATTTCGGCGAAAAGTTAAGTTCTGTTTCTGCCATGCTTGTTAAATGTTGCTGGCGTTTGCCTACAAATGAAGGATTTCCCAATTCAGAAATAGTTTCGGCTTTTAGTTTAAGCGTTAATCCATTTTTGGAGGTTTTAAATGAACTACTATCCACTGTTCGCAAGTGCATTATCGAAAGATTAAGGCCTTTATCAAATTTCATGGTATAAGAAAAATTGCCGTTTTGAGGTAATGCATCTTTTTGTTTTACTTCTTTGATGTTGGTTTTGTATTTATACTCAATAACTTTTTCGCCATGTTCAATCATCGGCCAGTCGTTTACCCAAGTAAGTGGAGCAATAAACATTTCACGACCAGTATTGTAATAATCGCCTTCGTAAGGGCGAACTGCTAAGAAAATCGAATACCAATTCCCGTCTGGGCCTTCGATAAATTGAGCGTGACCAGCAGAAGTAATTGGATTTGGTCGGTCCGCTGGCAAACCTCTTTGAGTCAAAACTGGATTTCCTTCGTAAGGCACATAAGGCCCCCAAATGTCTTTGCTACGCAAGGCCACTTGTGAGTGATTGATCGAAGTTCCTCCTTCAGCACAATACAAAATATACCAATCCTTACGTTTCAAAATATGTGGACCTTCAATCCAAACTGGTTTTTTGGTAATGTCTACACCGCCATTTATCAATTGCTTTTTCTCGCCAATAGTTTTTAAGTTTTTGTAATCAAACTCATACATTTGCACTGTTCGGTGGCCAGGATAAAGTGGCTTATTATCAGGTGCATCGCTGTTGTAAATTACATAAGCTTTATCAGTTGTTTCATTAAAATAAATGGAAGGGTCGATGCCACGAACTTGTGTCATTTTTACAGGGTCGCTCCACGGACCAGCTGGATTAGTGGCCGTAACCACAAAGTTTCCGTCATGGTCAATATCAGTACATGTAACGTAGTAAATGCCTTTATAATAAGTAATGGCAGGAGCAAAAAGCCCACGGCTCATACGCTCACCCATAAAATCCATCTGAGAAGGACGGTTGATTACATTCCCTATTTGTTTCCAGTTTTTCAAATCACGGCTGTGCATGATGGGCAAACCTGGGAAATAAGAAAAAGTAGAATGTACAGAATAATAATCTGCCCCAACTTTTACAATACTTGGGTCAGGATAAAAGCCTGTTAAGATTGGATTAGTTAGCGTTACTTGTGCAGTGGCGACATTCATCGAAAACCATAAAAAGGCTATGCCACAAATTTTTGATACTGTATTTAACATTTTTATCTCTGTTTAATTTGTTAGTTTTTAATTAATAAAGTAATGATTTGACCTTTTTGCGTAGAGATATCATAAAGTTTGGTTTCTCTCAAACTCGGTACTTTTATGCTCGCTTTTTCTGAAATAACAGGTTTGGCAGTTTCATCTAAACTATAAAATGCGTTGGTATTTTTACCATTTGCCTCTTCTAGTTTTGTGCTATTGCTCTGTTTCAATTCATTTGGCGTACGAAGTCTTCGATTTCCTCCGAGATTAGATTTTACTACCAATTTCACCAATTTGGCATCTTTCCATTGCATTTCTACAATTTCAAAACCTCCAATAGCTTTTAAGCCCGAAATTTTCCCAGAAGGCCAAACATCAGGAAGTGCAGGAAGTAAAAAAACCGCACCATCTGAACTCTGCATCAACATTTCGGTAATACCTGAAGTACAACCAAAATTCCCATCAATTTGAAATGGTGGATGAGCATCGAAAAGATTATTGTAAGTTCCGCCTGCACCTCGCTCATTGCCGATTGGTGTTAATTGATTTTGAATCAATTTGTAAGCGTGATTTCCATCTTGCAGTTTCGCCCACCAGTTTACTTTCCAGCCCATACTCCAACCTGTTGAGACATCACCACGGTAAATCAAAGAGTTTTTGGCAGCTTCAAAAAGTTCGGGTGTTCTATATGCCGAAATCTGATTCGATGGGTAAAGTCCATATAGGTGCGAAATATGTCGATGTTGGTCTTTTGGATTGTCTATATCATCTAGCCATTCTTGCAATTGAATATGTTGCCCGATGTGCATTGGCGGTAATTTATCCCTTAATTTTTTGAGAGAATCAACAAATGCAGCATCTTTTTTAAGAATCTGAGCGGCATTAATAGCTTTGCTGAACACATCGAAAACTATCTGATTATCCATCGTAACCCCCGCATCAAGCGAAGAACCATCGTGGGCTACAGGAGCATTTTCTGGAGAGTTTCCAGGATTTACTACTAACCAATTATATTTTTTAGGGTGTGGAATCAAAAAATCTACATAAAATTGTGCAGCTCCTTTGAGTGCGGGATACGCCGAAGCCAAAAATGTTTTGTCGCCAGTGTAAAGATAATGCTCCCATAAATGTTGGCTTACCCAACCACCGCCAGCAGTCCACATTCCCCAAAAAGCACCATCAATTGCACCCGTTGCTCGCCAAATATCAGTATTGTGGTGAGCCATCCAACCTCTTGCACCGTACATATCTTTGGCGGTTTTCTGTCCAGTTACTGAAAGTTCTTGCACCATTTTCAAGAATGGCTCGTGAAGCTCCGAAAGATTTGTTTTTTCGGCTGGCCAATAGTTCATTTCAGCGTTGATATTGATGGTGTATTTACTATCCCATGGCGGATTAATTCTATGATTTCAAATACCTTGCAAGTTGGCAGGTTGCCCGCCAGGTTGCGAAGACGAAATCAATAAATATCGCCCAAACTGATAATATAAGGCCACCATTTGTGGGTCGTTGGTATTTCTAAAATTCCGTAAGCGTTCATCGGTTGGTAGTTTTACCAAGTTAGTTTTTCCTAAATCAATTTTTACACGATTGAATAATTTTTGGTAAGCCGTAATATGTGCGGTTCGTAGAGTACTGTAAGTTTTAGGGTAGGCTTTGTATAAATAATCAGCGGCTCGTTTGTTTTCGTCACCACTTAAATCTTGATAATTGTTGAAATTTGTAGCTATTGAAATGAAAATTGTAGCAGAATTTGCTCCTTTCACAATCAAAGATGTATCAGTTGATTGAATGCTACCACCTTCTAATTTTATTCGAGTAATTCCTTTATACTCAACCATACCTTTTACGGATTCATGGTCACTTGTTGTACCCGAAATTGTCAAATCTTTTGTAGCGGTCGTAGTAATCGTTTTTCTTTTTTGTGGAGAAAAAATATTGGCATTAAATGACAAATTTCCAGCCTTACTAGAAGAAATCTTCATCACAATTACTCTATCAGCCAACGAAGCAAAGGCCTCACGTGTGTAAACCACATCGCCAATTTGATAGGAAGTTTTTGAAATAGCTCGTTCAATATCTAATTCACGATTGTAATTAGTGTAATTTTCATGGCCATCGAAAACTAAGTTGAGATTTCCTACTGGTTCAAATTTTTGTCCATGAGAAGTTTTAGTGATAATTGCTTGATTAGCCAATTTTTCGGCCTCTTTATGATTTCCTTCAAAGATTAGCTTTCTAATATCAGCCAACTTCTCAAGAGACTGTAAGTTATCGTTTCGGTTGGGGCTTCCACTCCAAATGGTATGTTCATTGAGTTGAATAATTTCTTTTTCTACATTTCCATAAATCATTGCCCCCAAACGGCCATTGCCGATGGGCAATGCATTTTCCCAAGTATTTCCTGAAGGTCTTTTGCACCACAGTTTGAGAGAAGACTGGGCTTGGGCAAATACTGTTAATTGTACAAAAAATATGAAGAAAAACTGTTTTTTCATTGATTTTTGTTTAGGATATAAATTAAAAACTTTATAGTTGACTACAAATAAAATACAATGTGTCAAATTAACACTAATTTAATTTATTTTAAATTTAAGCCAAATTAATTAGAAGAAAAAAAGATTTTATTTTGTATTTCTAATCTGAAAGTTCTAATTGAAAAGTTTCAAGGTTTTTGTAAACGTTATGTGATATTTTAAGAAACGAATGAATTGAAAAAGATTCAATTAAATAGTGCTTTTAATAGTACTTTAAAAATAGCACAGACAGTTAAAAACTGCCTAGGTTAAAGTCAGTCAATAATGCCTTCGAAGTTGGGGCCTGTCATTGCAAAAGCCGATTTAAATGGCGATTGACTAAAATCATGGAGATTCCAATAATAAGATAATAGGGAGTAATTAGAAAAGAAG
>JAFEIL010000142.1 GCA_017495105.1 Emticicia sp.
TATTTTTCAGCTTGTCTGTCGAATGGTCATTTTGACCATTCGGGAAAATTGGATTAGTTTGTCCAGAATTATCATTCAAGTTTTCATTATCCGAAGCAGTATTTTTAGGCTTGTCTGTCGAATGGTCATTTTGACCATTCGGGAAAATTCGATTAGTTTGTCCAGAATTATCATTCAAGTTTTCATTATCCGAAGTAGTATTTTTAGCCTTTTTCTCGAATGGTCATTTTGACCATTCGAGAAAATTGGTGTTAAAATGATAAGCACCTAAAATAAAAAAAGCTCCTTTTCTTGACAAAAGGAGCTTTTTTATAAAATCAACTATTTGTATTTTCATTTAAGAATTTCTAAAAACCTACTGAAGGCTATTTTCAAAGAATCTATTTCTTTGGCCGATTTTGATTCATAAGCAGAATTAATTTTTTCAGTAAGACTTAAAAACCTTTCACGAATCAATTCGTCATTCATCATCTCCACTTCAGTAATTACAGGCTCATTTTCATTAGTCTTTGAAGTGATTTTTTTGTAAATATCATCTACTTCATCTAAAGACGTAATGATTTCTGTTACTTCTTGTGCAGTACCTATTTTTTGAATTTTAGCTTTTTCAACCTTTTTCTTTCCTGCCAAAACCTCCTTACGAATTTTCGGGTCTAATTTGTCAAGACCACGAGCAAAATCTGCGTCCCGTCTGATAGTTTTTTCACCGACATTGAAATACTCTCCAAGTTCTTGGGCAGTAGTTTTTTTAGTCTTGTCTGTCGAATGGTCATTTTGACCATTCGGGAAAATTGGGCTAGTTTGTCCAGAAATTTCAATTAAGTTTTCATTATCCGAAGCAGTATTTTTCAGCTTGTCTGTCGAATGGTCATTTTGACCATTCGGGAAAATTGGATTGGATTCTTCAGAAATTTCAGTTTCTTTTGATACTAATAGATTATCAGTAGCGATTTTTTTCTCATTATTATATCTTAATCCTCGCAAATACGATGCTTGCTGTGATGTAATGTTACGGCGGCTTAACTGAAAGTCAATCATAAAATCCCGAACATCTTTCATTGATTGAAAATTATCAACTTGGATATTAAAAGGAATTTGTAGTTCATTACATAATCTAAAACGGTTATGTCCATCTATCAATACATAGACCGTTTCTTGATCATCTATATCTACCTCTCTGTTTAGAACACTATTGGTTGTTTGCCATACTTTCAGCGGGTCTTTACAGCCGTGTTTTTGAAGATTATCTCGCAATGCTGCAAACTCGGAATCCAATAAGGGAGGAATTAAGTTTTGCAATTCATCTAATATTACTATATTTTTCTTAATATTTTCAGTAGTACTAAAACCTCCAATAGTATTAGTTTTAATAGTATTTACAACAGATTTACTATTTTCTGCCAATTTTTCAGCTAAAGATTTCTTTGCCATTTTTTATGTTAGTTATATTTGTCCAAAGATAATAAATACTCTTCTCCTAAATTTTTGTACGAAACTGCTGCTTCTGAATGCTCATTAAACACACTAATTGTTTGACGGTCAACCATTGCTTTTTGAAAATCCATAAGGTGTTTGATTTCAGTTTCAAATACCTTCAAATTAGAAAATTGTTGACGTATTAATTCTTTGTATTCTCGGTGAATATTATTGCTCTTTACCATCGTAAAAACGATACCATCTAATTCTAGGGACGGATTTAATAAAGTTCTAACCTCAGAAATACGCTCCAGTAGAACAACAAGACCTTTGTAAGCTAATTGCTCAGGCAGTGTCGTTATCAGGCAACCATTAGAAGCTTGCATTGCCGTGATAGTCAATATATTTAAGGATGGGGGACAATCAATGAGTATAAAATCATAGTTTTTAGAAACCTTACTAATAGCTACTTTTAAACGAAGCTCACCACCAATTTTATTACTAAGCTCTTTTTCGGCCGAACTAAGCTCAATATCGCTTGGTACGATGTCCAAATTAGTTTGCACAGGCTGAATTGCCAAAGGAGTTTCTAAGTTGAGCAAAGAATGAAAAACTTGTTTTTCACCAACTCTGATATTTAACACCTCACTCAAACTCCCTTGGGGGTCAATATCAATCAATAAAACCTTAAAACCTTTATTGGCAAGGGCTTCACCTAAATAGGCGGTAGTAGTTGTTTTACCAACACCTCCTTTGTGATTAATAATAGAAATCACCCTTGCTTTCTCAAATGCTTCATTGCTGAATCCGTATTGAGTAACCACCGGAAACAAGGCAATAAGATGTTTTTCACTTAGGTTTCGAGTACCACTAATGACACCAGCTAAAGTATTTTTTGGTAAACCAGCTTCTCGTTCGAGGGTAGCAACTGATATAGCAGAACGTCGTTTGAGAAATTTTAAAAGTATTTCTTGCGTGAGCATAGTTGGTAAGTTTAATTATTTTATTGTTTTACAAAGATAAATAAATATTGTTTATAATATCAAACACAATTAACTAAAATGTTTATAATAATAAACATTTTAGTTAATTGCAAAAAGCCACCTGTTCATTTTTTTTGAACAGGTGGCTTTTTTATTTCATTCCTTTGAGATACATTTCCCCATTTAGCCTATAATGGAGACAAATCCCATCCTTTAGTTTAAAATTTTGGGTCATATTCAAATGTAGCATAACCTGTTGTTTCATCCCAAGCTACTGCACCCACTAACTCGCCGCATATTTTAACATACGCTGTATTCATAGCTTACCAGTTTGATTTTTCTGAGTTGTTAGGATTTGGATTTCTGGCTCTTTTTCGTTTTTCCTTTTCAGCTTTGGCCAATGCCATCGGACTTATGCTTTGCTGAACCTCAAAGACCTCCATTACTTGTAATTGGTCTAATACACGAAGCACCTGAATGAGGGTTGATAGCGTAACAGATTCACCTCTTTCGAGTAAACTGAGGGTGGAACGGCTGATGCCGGCAGCTGATGCCACCAAATCCTGAGTTTTGTTCTGCTCCATCCTTTGGTGTTTTATAAATGCACCTATTTGTTGGGATAAAACATTATCACTCATGGATAGCCAATTTTTGTATGATTTATCAGTCATAATGTGTTTATTATGATTTTAATGAATGAATTTTCATGCAAATATAAACTATTTTAAGGAAATAAAAACAAACGTGAATGATATATCATTCGCTAACTCAGTATAAAAGCGTTATTGAATGATATATCATACATTAAAACCTAATTTACACCCAATCTTTTAGTATATGGTAAGGTATAAAAATTACAATTTTCGGCTACATATATTTTTTGATTACCACAAAAAAAGTAAAACTCTACCAAATCAGCTCCAGTACACATTTGCATATTTTCAGTAGGGTAGGGGGAAACATTAAAAAACTTATTTAGGAAATATTTCTCAACACTTTCATTGGTGGCATTATCAGAAACATCGGTAAGATAATTATATTGAGAATTTTCAAATTGAACCTGAACAGTTTGCATAGTAGTATTTTTTGTTATTGAATCAGCACTTTTAGAGTAATTACATGAATGGGCGTTACGCCCAAATGCAATTGGGCGTTTTGTCCATTTGAATTTGGGCGAATTGAGCATCAATAAAAAGTTGATTGAATATCTTCATAAATAAGGCTATCCATTTTTTCTTTACTTTTCAAATCCAGTCCTATTTTTACATTGTGGTTAATATGAAAATTAAAGGCATTATACAACAACCAGGCGTTTGGGGCTGTGTTGAGCAAACTGCTTTCTCGTTCAACGATGGGAAAAACGTCTTTTAGTAAACCTTTTGGAAAAGCCTCACGCTCTTTTGATTTACCTACCTGCTCGATAAAATCGGTAATTTCGTTGTATGTAAGAAAACGCTCCTGTAATTTCTTATACTTGATTATTTGAACATCCATTACCGAAAGGCTTGAACGGATTTCTGAAAAATCGAATTCTGAGGCGTTTTTTGAGTGCTTTAGAATCTGAATATTATTATTTAGCTCATAGGCGGTCATACCATTTGAGCAAACCAATCGATTAAAGCCAATGCTGGCGGATAGCTTCATATTTCCATCATACGAATTTTTAAAAGTAATTACAGTTTCAATTACATCACCTACATTTACATCAAACTTACTATCATCTTTGATGGTAAACTTCATAAAAAATCTTCGGTCGTCTTCATTCACAAAGTTGAATTTAAAGCCATTTGAGCCAAACAAATTAGCCATTTCATTTTTGGCATTTTCGTACAATTCCACATTTGAAATTAGTTTGTAATTACTTCCTGCCAAATGCAGAAGTTTGTTTTTATCGGGGGCATAGATAGCGGTTTGATATTGTTTTGAAAGGTTCACACCACCTAAAATATTACTGGCTTGTTGGGTATTTAATTGGAGTACATTAAACAATAAATCATTGTTGATTCTTTCTTCATTTGTTGGTTTTGTGTTAGAAACTGTCATTTTCTTGAAATTTTTGGTTACTTGCTTCGTTGCTGATAACATTACAAAGATACGCAAACACCATGTATTTGCTTGATATTCAAGTAGTTACAAACCAGCAGGCTTCTTTTTTTACCCTTACCCCAAATAAAAAGGATAATTATAAATA
>JAFEIL010000153.1 GCA_017495105.1 Emticicia sp.
GAATGATGCCTTTTCACCGTCTATAAAAAGATAGTCACCTTCTTGAAGCGAAAGTAATTTTTGTTTTAATTCTGACTTATTGAAATAGAAAATATCTTTATTAAATTGAATCAAAACATTTTTTCCATCACGCATAAACGACATTGAGCCTTTATAATTAGTATATAAAATGTAAAGCATTGCCACAAATACACCAATACTTATTCCTTTCAATAAATCAGTAAATACAACGGCAACTACAGTAATCAAAAAAGGAACAAATTGATCTTGACCTTCTTTAAAAACTTCTTTAAAAATTGAAGGCTTTGCCAATTTATAACCAACCATAATCAAGACAATCGCCAAGGAAGCCAATGGGATTTGATTTAGAATAGTTGGAATGGCAAGCGTACAAACTAACAAAATTAGTCCATGAAAAATCGTTGCCAAGTTTGTTTTTCCACCCGCTTGAATATTTGCAGAACTCCTCACAATTACTTGCGTAAGTGGAATTCCACCTAAAAAACCAGAAACCACATTACCCGCACCTTGTGCCAATAACTCACGATTTGTTGGCGTAATTCTCGAATCTGGGTCGAGTTTATCAGTTGCTTCCACACTCAACAGTGTTTCAAGGCTCGCAATAATAGCAATTACGACTGCAATTTTCCATACAGCGGGATTTGTAAATGCTGAAAAATTTGGCATTTGAAAGAGATTCACAAAATCATTAACCGAATTTGTTATTGGCAAAGAAACTAAATGATTGCTTTCGAGATGAAAGAACGAAGGCAAAACCGTAAGACCACTGTTTAAAACTATTCCAGAAATCACTGCCATCAAAGCTCCAGGAATCATTCCAAGTATAGTATTACGTTTGATAAAAGGCTGCTCCCACAAAATCATGATACCCAACGAAATAAGACCAATCACTAACGCTCCTTCATTGAATAATTCTGTTATTCGTCCTAATTCCGAAAATGTATTTTGACCATCACGTTGGAAGAAACTTTCGTCACCCTCGTAATCTAAATCAATTCCCATTGCGTGCGGAATTTGCTTTAAAATAATAATTATACCGATGGCGGTAAGCATACCTTTTATTACTGAAGATGGAAAATAATAACCAATTACTCCAGCTTTTAATAGGCCCAAGATTATTTGAATTACACCCGCCAATACGACAGCTAATAAAAATGTATCATAAGCTTTAAGTTCAGCGATAGAAGTAAGTACAGTTACTGTAAGACCAGCGGCAGGGCCACTCACGCCCAGTTGTGAGCCACTCATCACTCCAACAACTATTCCGCCGACTACTCCTGCGATGATTCCCGAAATAAGTGGTGCACCAGATGCCAAAGCTACCCCTAAGCATAGTGGTAAAGCGACCAAGAAAACCACTAAACCCGACGAGAAATCAGATTTGAGGTAATTAAAATTAAATATTTTCATAAGAGGGATTTATAAACTACAAATAGTTTAATATGTCGGTAAAAGTTCAGAATCGTAATAAAACATAGGCTTTCATTCGACTTATTTTGAGTCGAAAAAGCACTAAAACAAATGTTTGAAGAAATTATAAAAAGAAGATAATTAGACCTTCGGAGGAGGAGAATCTATTGTTTGAAACGGATTTGAAAAATTGATAGCTACAGAATCGAAGACTGTATTTTTTGCTAAAAAATCATTCACATTAAACATAAATGAAGGAGCTGAAAGAAAAAATTTCTCTATTAAATTATCTTTAGAAAAATCTTCATTTTCGTTACAGTCTTCAATATCCTGTACTTCAATGTTTGGTTTGAAACTGGTAACGCAGTTTAATACCGTCGAGAATTCGACCGTAATAAGTAGCATCAATACCAAGATTCTCTGAAACATATGTATAAACTTTTTTTATAGTACCTATTAGAAATACTAATGTAAAACTCCAATAATATAAAAATGGTTTCAAGTATATAGTCTAAACCTTAAAAAAATAACCCCTTATAAGGGGTTAACTAACTTTCAGTATAGATTTTTTCTAAGATAAATCATTTATGAGAAGTTCTTTATCAATAAGTTTTAACAAATTAGATGTAAATCTTTAGAACTTTATGCATTTAATCATATAAAAAATTATAAAATCGTTAATATCTCATTTGCCAAACTTTCGGAAAGAGACGGGGCTAAGGCCACTCCCATTCCGTTCATTCTAACACTTAACGAAAGTCGATTATTCAAACATCTGCTTAATGGTGTTTTAGTTTCATCAAAAGCCATAATTCCACTCCAACGATGGTCTATTCTAATATTTTTATATTCCGGAATAATGTTTTCATATAAAAGTTGCTCCAATTTGCTTTGAACTAATTCGGTTAAGGCAAACTCATCAGTATTCTCGGCCTTAAAATCTAAGTTTCTACCTCCTCCAAACAGTACCCTATTTCGGTAATTTCGGAAATAATAATATCCTTTATCGAAATGAAACGTTCCTCGCCAATTTAAACCATCGATTGGCTCGGTAATCAAAACTTGTCCACGTCCAGGATATAAATCAACTTCTGGTACAAGTTGTTTCGTGAAGGCATTGGTAGTAATACTCAAATGGCGGGCTTCAAATATTAGTCCATTTTCAGCATAAACTTTTACGCTATCTAGTTCATTATCAAACCTTTGTACTTTTACCCCATTGAAAATTCTGACTTTCATTGCATGCAATGTTTCGGTCATTATATTGATGAGTTTACCACTATGAATTGAACCTTCAACAGAATTTTTTATAGCATACTGAAAACCTGAAAATCCGGCATTTTGAATAATATTATCATCTAAATAAAAGTGATTATCGTTTCCAACAATACTTTTAATGGAATGATTTAATGAACTTAGTTGATCTTTTGTTTCCTCAAAAAGTATTTTATCGTTAAATAATTCCGTTCCACCGCAATTGTCGAACTCAACCTCCGAACCAAAACATTGACGAATCATATTGATGCCTTTGTATCGTTTTTCAGACCAAAACATAGCTTGATTGATACCCATGACTTCGATATTTTCGAGCAGCTCGGATGGACTTCCAAAACACGAAAAACCCGCATTTTTGGTACTTGCTCCAGTTGGCAAGATCCCAGCCTCAAGGATGGCAATTTCTATTTTCGGTTGATATTTTTTCAGAAAATAAGCCAACCAAAGTCCCGAAAAACCAGCACCTATGATAATTACATCATATTTTTTCAAAAAAACATCTTTTTCCCAAAAACTAAGCATAATATTGTGGTTTCTAATAGAACAAATTTAGAATATTAGAATGGAGAATTAAGAATCATGAATGAAATTATTTTCATTTAAACAAACAATGCTAGAGAAACTAAAACAGGCCAATTTGATTGCTCTGCAAATACAAGAAAATGAGATTCAGAAATACATATTAAAGAATCCACAAAAATTAGATGCCGAGCTATTACGTTTGGTAGCTGACCAATGGCTGGCTCGACAAAAAGCTAAATATAAGCTACCATCTTGGTTTGCCAATCAGCATGTAATCTTTCCTCCTCCACTTTCCGTCGAGCAGGCTTCTTCCGAAATCACAGCTAACTATAAAGCAGATGTTTTTATAAGAAATTTTGGTGATAATAAATGTGTTGACCTCACGGGTGGTATGGGCCTCGATAGCTGGGCTTTAGCAAAAGTGACTAATTCGGTAATTTATATTGAGCAAAACGCCGCTTTAGCATTGGTAGCGAAATATAATTTTGACATTTTAGAACAAAATAATATTGAAGTTGTGAACGAAAACTCGGCACAATTTACCCAATCACCAACAGGTGGCGTACCGCAACAAACAATCACTAATTTCTACATTGACCCGCACCGCCGAGATAATGCAAAAAATAAAGTTTTTAAAATTGAAGATTGCGAACCGAATCTTCTGGAAATTAAACATTTATTACCTAATTTTATGGTGAAATTTTCGCCAATGCTTGATATTAAGTTGGCAATTGAACAAATACAAAATATTTCGGAGGTGCATATTGTCGCCATTGAAAATGAAGTAAAAGAGTTACTTTTTGTGAGTAGTAGTAAAAAAATATCAATAATTGATAAAATAAATATTCATTGCATCAATTTTGCTTCAAATAATAGAAAACAAGTCTTTGAGTTTAACTACAAAAACGAAGAGAAAAATATCGTAAAATACTCACAACCAAATACTTATATCTACGAACCCAATGCAGCTATTTTGAAAGCTGGAGCATTTAAAAGTATTTCTGCACAATACGACTTAGCAAAACTTGCTCCAAATAGCCATTTATATACTTCGGATAAATTAATTGAAAATTTTGTAGGTCGAAGTTTTATCTGTGAATCGGTATGTAAATTTGATAAGAAAGAAATTTTGTCAAAATTACCGACCCCAAAAGCAAATATCAGTACTCGAAATTTCCCGATGAAGCCTGAAGAAATAAAAAAGAAATTGGGATTGCAAGATGGTGGCGAATACTATTTATTTGCAACCGAAAACAACGAAAAACAAAAAATTGTATTGATTTGTAGAAAAGTAGAGTAGTTATGACTGTTTTTAGTAGTAATTTTTTTACAATGTAGAAAACAAAGCGTCTTAAAC
>JAFEIL010000317.1 GCA_017495105.1 Emticicia sp.
GCGATAAAGGAACGCTTTATGCCAGCACCATGAAATACACTTTTGTTCCACAAGCAAAGGAGCAAAAATAGACAAAGATGTGGTTTATGAAAAAGAAAAATATCCAGAAGATTTGACCGAAGAACGCATCGAATTGAATGCTGCTCCCGCCACTCGTCTGCACATGCTCGATTTCTTGAATGCCATTGAAAACAATACTCGCCCAGTCGCCGATATTGAAGAAGGACATATTTCAACGGCTAGTTGTATTTTGGCAAATATGTCGATGAAAGTCGGCCGGCCGTTAGTTTATGACCCGAAAAAACGAGAAGTTGTAAATGATAAAGAGGCCAATGCACTACTTAGAAGACCATATCGTGGGCCATGGAAACACCCCGAAGTTGGTACAGTATAATACAATGATTTGATTTAGCTTCCTGAAACTTACCGTTTTCTGGAAGCTTTTTTTTACACTTTAAAGTGAAATAATTTATGAAAAAAATCTTCTTTTCGTTGCTCACAATTATAGTATTACAAAGTAGTAGTCCTAAAAAAGAACTTTCGCCCAACATTATTTTGATTTTCATGGACGATATGGGCTACGGCGATTTGAGTTGCTACGGTGCAGTCAATTATCGAACACCTAATATCGACAAAATGGCATCCGAAGGCATCAGATTTACTAATTTTTTGGCCGCCCAAGCAGTTTGTAGTGCTTCTCGAGCAGCTTTGCTCACAGGTTGTTATCCAAATCGGATTGGTATTTCGGGAGCTTTGATGCCAAACAGCAAAAATGGCATCAATTCCAGCGAAATCACCATTGCCGAAATGCTCAAACAAAAAGGTTATGCTACTAGTATTTTCGGCAAATGGCATTTGGGTTATCAAAAGCAGTTTTTACCATTACAACATGGTTTTGACGAATATTTTGGGCTACCCTATTCAAACGATATGTGGCCCGTGAATTTTGATGGTACTCCGGCACAACCGAACCAAAATAAATTTGTTTATCCTGTGCTTCCACTGATTCAGAATAATGATAAAAAAGAAGAAATAAAAACGTTTGACGACCAAGCAAAACTAACAACTCTTTATACCGAAAAAGCTGTAGAGTTTATCAGAAAGAATAAAAAAAGTCCATTTTTCTTATATTTACCTCATTCGATGCCGCATGTACCGATTGCCGTTTCTGATAAATTTAAAGGTAAAAGTAAACAAGGACTGTACGCCGATTTGATGATGGAAATTGATTGGTCAATAGGCGAAATAATGAAAACTCTGAAAGAAAATGGTTTGGATAAAAACACTTTGGTGATTTTTACAAGTGATAATGGGCCGTGGTTGAATTTTGGAAATCATGCGGGTTCTTCGGGTGGCTTACGAGAAGGAAAAGGAACAAGTTTTGAGGGTGGTCAACGGGTCCCATGTATTATGCGATGGAAAGGTACAACACCCGAAGGTGTAGTTTGCAATCAACTTGCCTCAACGATTGATATACTACCAACAATAGCTCATATTTCGGGTTCTGAATTACCTAAAAATAAAATTGATGGCGTTGATATTTTATCATTAATTAAGGGAAATTTGGGTGAAAGTCCACGAAAAACATTTTTGTATTATTACCGTAAAAATTCGTTAGAAGCAGTAAGAATGGGAAATTGGAAATTAGTTTTTGAGCATAAAGGTCGCTCGTACATGAATCAATTGCCAGGAAATGATGGTTTTGCAGGAAAAGCCCCAGAAGATGTGCTAACACCAATGGCACTTTACGACCTCCGCCGTGACCCATCAGAGCAATATGACGTTCAGAAACTTTATCCAGAAATTGTGGTTGAATTACAAAAAATTGCCGAAGAAGCCAGAGAAGACCTTGGCGATGATTTGACAAGCAGAAAAGGAAAAAATGTGAGAGCGAGTGGTTTGGTTGAGTAAATCTATATACAATGCTGGCAGAGCTCTGAACCCTGCCAGCATTGCAATCCTTTAATTATTTTGCTCCAGGAGGGCAATTTTGCTTCAAATAATTAGTAAAAAGCGTATTTAGGTGCTTACGAGTGCCTTCTCCTTCATAAATTCCGTGACTACGATTAGGATAAGGCATAAACTGAAACTGACGGTTATGTTTAATTAACTCATTGACAAGCATTTCAGCATTTTGGTAATGCACATTATCGTCGCCCGTTCCGTGAATATACAATAAATTTCCAACCAAATTTTTGGCATGTGTTATGGGCGAACCATTCACAAAATCTTCACGATTTTCCTGCGGAAGTCCCATGTAGCGTTCTTGATAAATATTATCATAACAAAGTTGGTTTCCAACGGCCGCCACCGAAATACCTGTTTGGTAAAATTGCGGATATTGGAAAAGTAAATTCAGAGTCGAAGAACCTCCCCCACTCCAGCCATGCACTGCTACACGAGTTGTATCTACGTATTTCCATTTTCTAATTTCCTTCACGGCCATAGCTTGGTCACGGATATTCACGACACCGATTTTGCGGTAAATGGCTTTTCTCCAAGCACGTCCACGAGGTAGTGGCGTTCCACGATTATCAACCGAAGCATAGATATAGCCATCTTTTGCCATATCGCCATTGTAAAGTCCATTCATTCCTGTGCCATAAGTATCTTTTACAGTAGCAGAAGCTGGCTCGCCATAAACATTAAACACAATCGGATAACGTTTTGTAGAGTCAAAGTTTGCGGGTTTCACCATCCAACCTTCGATATCAATTCCGTCATCGGTTTTTACTTTAAAAAATTCTACTCGCTTGTTTACTTTCAGATTTGCCAATTTTGTTAAAATACTTTCTTTTTCACTTAAAGGCGAGTGGTCGGCTAAATTAATCCACTCGGTCATTGGCTGAATATTGGCACTTGAAAATGTATGTCGAGCAAACTTTCCGTTGGGCGAAAGCACATAATTATGTGTTCCTGTTGGAGCATTTGGCAAAACTGACTGCATTTCGGCACTGCCATCTAATTTAATGCGGAAAAGATAATTTTGTAAAGCATTTTGTGGCGAACCAGTGAAATAAACATAACCATTGGCTTCATCAATCAATGGAATATGCACGATGTCATAATTACCTTTGGTGAGCAAAGTTTCTTTGCCATTCAAATCCAATTTATAGATATGTCGCCAACCATCTTTTTCGCTTACCCACAAAAACTCTTTGCCACCTTTTAGCCATTCCCAGCCTTCTTGTTCGTCGGCCCAACGCTCTTTTGTATCAATCCAAGCCTCGTCAGATTCGGTATAAATTGTTTTCGTTTTACCCGTAATTGCTTGACAGATAATTATTTTGCTCTGATTTTGCTTACGATTGAGTTGTTGAATAATAATATCGTTTGTATTCGGCACCCATTCCATACGTGGCACATAGGTTTGTTGCGGGTCGCCTTCGATGTTCATTTGTAAAGTCTTTCCAGAAACCATATTTGCCACCAAAATCTTATACGGCGAAGGACTTTCTCCTACTTTTGGGTACTCAACTGGCACGTTATACGAATAAATAGAGTCAGTATTATTTATCATCAAGAAATCACGAATCTTGGTTGCATCAATTTGCCAGTAAGCAATATTTTTCCCGTCTGGACTCCAACGAAAACCATCACGACAAGCAAATTCTTCTTCATAAACCCAATCGAAAGTGCCGTTTATCATTCGGCGAGTACCATTGGTAGTCAAGGCTTTGATTTTTTTCGTTGCCAAATCTTCCACAAACAAATTATGTTCACTCACATAAGCTACTTTAGAGCCATCAGGCGAAAACTTAGCAAACATCAACGAAGATGCAGGT
This sequence comes from Emticicia sp., assembly GCA_017495105.1. Lineage (GTDB taxonomy): Bacteria > Bacteroidota > Bacteroidia > Cytophagales > Spirosomataceae > Emticicia. The sequence goes on from JAFEIL010000317.1 coordinate 3,786, forward strand.
TTTCCTTGTCCAAGTTGATATAAAGCATTGGTTTTCAGGTCTAAAACCCAATAATCGCCACGAGTATCGTATCGCCAAACTTGTTTTGTATTGGTATATATCAGTGCCTTTGAATCATCGTTACTGAGCGTGTAGCTTCTTACATTCAAAGGTTTTTCTGCACCTTTTGGCGTGAGTTGAGCTTTGGTTATTAAGGTAGTTTTTTGTTGAGTTGGTAAGGTATAAGCTACCACTTCACCACCTTCGGTGCGAGTGTAAGCATTGCCATCTTTCGTCCATCTAATTTGTTGAGCTTGGGCGAGAGTTGTTATAATTAGGAAAGAAAATAATAAAAGGGGTTTGTTTTTCATGTTTTTGGTTTGGGTAGAAGAAATATAGTATGATAAATATTTCCCAAATTTAACTTTAGAAAAGAGATTTCATTATATTTGTTTGGAAAATATCTTCAAAGGATGAAAAATGACGGTAGAAGAATACGCCACAACTTATTTAGAAAATGAAATCCGAATTATAGAAAATTCTTATAGAAAGAATGTTTTAACTCAATTAAACGTTTTTGAGAAAGCTATCATCTATAAATATACTGAAGATGGCTTTGATGACTTGAATGAATCATTAAGGATAAGTAAAGGTGAGAAAATTAATCTTTTTAGCAAGTTACTTGCTGAATGTTTAGATAAATTGCCCGATTTTGACGGAATAGCTTACCGAGGTGTAAATTTAACATCTATGGAATTTCAAAGATATAATGATGCTTTTGAAATCGGTACAATTATTACAGAACCCTTTTTTATAT
>JAFEIL010000535.1 GCA_017495105.1 Emticicia sp.
CATGTACACATTTATGAGTGATTACAAAAAACACAATATAAATGCAGAAGCTTGGCTAAACTATTCTTTGAGAAGAATACAGTCATCAAGCATTCTTCAATTAGAAAATTTGTTACCGCAAAATTTTGACTTAAGAGACAGAGGTAACTAAGGGCTTACGTTCAAGCTCTACTTTGCAAGTGTAGATGTTACAAAGTTGGAAATTTAGTAATCATTGGCGTTTTTAATGAACGAAGACCACCAAAATTTTATTTGAGCCATTGCTATACCGAAAGCAACCAAAAAACTAACTTATGGGTCAGGGAACTTATTTGTCTAGCTTAAAGATGGTAGACAGAAAGAGGACTAAAAAGCCACAAAATCCCATCAAAACAAAAAAGCAAGCGAGAAACCTACTCCAAAAGTACCTCCTAACCTAACTACAATTCCATAATAGAAATTATTCAGAACTTACCGCTACCGAAGGTTTCGTTCAACATCGGTTTCATGGCTTGGCTTTCAGCCACCACGAAACCTTAGTTATTATATGCCGTTTTTCTTGTTTTCGTGGTCAAAGTTTGTTCTAAATATAGAGTCAGCAAGTCTTGTTCCTGTGGAAACCAACTTAGATAAAACCCTTAATTGTTCTTTACAAGCAATGCTGTCAGTTGGATTGGGGTAGTTGATTGTATGGTCTATTTCTCCCCAAATTTCTTCAAACAATGTCCTAACTTGTATTTCGCAACAAATAGAATTTTGATTATTTGGTTTTACTAAATAGTGAATACTTGTATAATACGTATCTCTCACTTCGGTTAATAAATTTTGGTCTTTATAAAATTGAACAGATTCTGGGTCCCAAGTGAATGCTTTGGGCTGTTCTACAAAAAGCCAGTCTCCATTTTCAATTTTTTTATTTATTGCTGAATTGATTTCAGGAAATTGGTCTTGATAAAGATGTAAAACACGAACACCAATAAAATCAGTAATTTCAGTGAAAATATTATCTTTTGTAATAGTTCGACCAATATTTAATTTTCTTTGAAGTTTTTCAGCAAGATGATTTGGGTCTTTTAGTCTTGACTTTATTGAATGTATAATTGGTAAGGGAGATTTATTTAGTTGAGGGTGTCTTTGAAAAAAAACTAATACACCAGCTAAAAACTGTTCGTATTCAAACTGCTTTTCAACATATGCTTTTACGGCTTCGTCTATATCTTGGTTCATAGTCAGTTAGTTTAAGGTGTTTATTCTTTCTAAAAAACTATTTGCAAATTCAATATACTTTTCTTTAAGAGGTCTATACAATTTATCAGCATTTCCTTTAATAGTAGATATATCATCTGAATCAAGATTGGTCAAATCAGGAATTTCCCAAATTGGATGTTTGTATTTCTGAGCCATATTTGGCGTTGTATTATGAGAATGCATAACCGATGTGCCTCCTATGGGAGAATTTGCTAATTCAGAACTTAAATGACTTCTTACTTCCTCACTAATATACTTTTCAATTGTTTCAGGTATTTGTTTTGCATAATTATAATGAGCTTTTGCTAAATCCCATTCCGTTGTTCCAGTATATTTTCTTGCGTTATAAATTGTATAACCTAAAAATCTAACAAATTCATTTGGAAATTTTTTCCTTTTGTCATCAGAAATTAGACTATAAATTGTTTTAAATTCCCTACTCCATTGAGCTAATGAACTTCCAATATTTCTAATTCCGTATAATGAAAACATATCGGGTAAAGCGGGAATAAGAAAACCGTCAACAGTTGATATTATGACTTTATTTAAAGCACCTAAACTTGGAGAAGTATCAATAATTACAAAATCATAATTATATATTCTTGAATATTCTTCTGCAATGGTTCTTATGTTAGTAATAGTTCTAATTGAAAGTGATTCACCTAAGTATGAGCCACTCCATCTTTCTGAAATTTTATTTTCATATTTATGAATCGTCAGTCTACCAGGAATTAAATCTAAGTTTACTCTAAGGTTTACAGGTGGTGGAGTTTGTGATAGTTCCCCTTGACCGTCTTCTGTCGGTTTTAATAAAAAATGAATAGTCCTTGGTTTTTTTAAAAAAGCGTCATAATCTGTTGGAGACATCCTTTTTACAGAAGTGTCGAAGTCTTCAATAAAAGAATCTTCTTCTGTCCAAATATTGTGTAAAGCTTCCTCCTCCATACCACAAATTGTCAAATTACATTGTGGGTCAAGGTCAATTAGCAGTGTTTTATGTCCTAATTCAGCTAAAATATTGGAAAGATGGAAAGCAAGTGTAGATTTACCAACCCCTCCTTTATTATTGAATAATGATATTATTTTCATAGTTTAATTGTTAGCTGTCTGTTGTTCTAAAATGGCATATAACGAGTAGATATACGCAACAGTTTCGTATATCTATCAAAATTAAGGAATAGCCGCAATTAATTATTCTAAATACAATATATTTATGATACAGTAACCCCTTCCTTTCACTAATTCTAATGAAACAATGTGTAAATAACATGATAATAATCATCAAACCGCCACCCATGACAAACAATAACATAAATGGGGAATTCTCAAATGTGGGTTAAACTTTAAACTTCCCAAGCCAATGATTTTAATAGTCTATTATTGATATATTACAAAGGTGTTTTTATTTTTCTTCACTCATAACTTTATTTTGCGGAATGCCGCCACCATTCAAAATTTTATAAACGGTAGCCGTAGAAGGTATTTTGAACGCCTTCATAATTTCTCGAATACTACTTTGCTGTTTGTAGGCATTGATTACCATAGGGGCAATTTCTTGATAATGTGGTGATAAACCTTTTGGTCTCCCACCCATTCTTCCTCTTGCACGAGCAGCTTCTTGCCCTGCTTTTGTTCTACGTATTAATCTTTTCCGTTCATGTTCTGCCAAAAGAGCGAACAACTTAAAAACAAACTCGCCCGTTTCGGTAGTGGTATCAATCAGCGATTGAGATAAACTCTTAAATAAGATACCCTTGTGGTTTAATTCATCGACAAACATTATCAACTCAAGAGTAGTCCTTCCCAATCGGTCAATATCCCAGACGACTAATTCATCTCCTTTTCTTAGTACTTCTTTGAGGCGTTCAAACTCAGGGCGAACTTTAGAAACGCCTGATACTTTTTCTTGGTAGATTTTATCACAACCATATTTATTAAGAGCATCTAATTGGAGTTGCTCATGTTGTTCTTCTTTGGAAACTCTGACATATCCGATTCTCATAGAAATCTCTTGGGGCTGTAATTTATTTCACAAAACTCGACATAAAATTAGTAAAATAAAATTTGTTTTCACAAACAACAATATGAAATTTTAAAGGGTAGAAATATGTTTAATTTCTGTTGAGTAGTCGTCCATTATAAGATTTCATATTACCCCTCATTTTTCTGTAACGCAACCCCAATGATTTGGTATGTCAAAAATCAAGATTTTGGAAGATTCTCAATGAGAAGAATTTGACAAGCCGTCTGTCTTGTCCTAGAATAGCTTGACACCAAGAGGTCTAAGTTTGACATTTCAATGCCCTCAAGATCTCGTACCGAGGACCTCAAAGAAACGAAAATATGAAAGCTTTTGTCATTTGAAAGGGTTAATAACGGTCATTTGATTTTCGTAAACTTGGGAGTTGTTCAAATCTTCGGAGTAAAGCATAGTGGCTTTAGCTTCCAAGCAGGCCGAGACAATGAGGCTATCAAACCAACTTAATTGATAACGGTCAGCCAAGCGAGAAGCCATAATAATGGTGGTATCGGTGGTGGTTAAAACCTTGAAGTTTTTACGAAGTTCGAGCAGAGCCAGCGTAATATCTTCCCAATCCATGCCCATTTTTCTACGAGCAATATTGCTAAACTCAATCATTACTTGTGTCGAAATCCACCTATCGGGCAAACTACACAAAGCCCGAGCAATCGCCTGTTTATCAAGTTCATCGTCCGAGTAAGCATAAATCAAAATATTAGTGTCTAAGAAAATGGGCATTATCGAGCGTTGGCTTCTTCACGGTTAAACTGAAAGTCTTTTGTTTTGAGCTTTATGGCATTAAAAGTGGGCGAATCCAAAGGAGCATCAGCCGAAGCCACTAAATTAGTCAAAGAATCTTTGAGCATCTTTTTAGTAATAGCCATATCAATTAACTTCAAAAGAGCCGTCTGTTCGTCTTTATCCAATAAATCAAGCATCTTCACTTTCTCTAACAAAGGTAAATTTACAGGGTCTGGATTGGTATTGATAACCTGTTTATTTGATTGGAAAAGTTCCGCCATTGAAATGCCAAAAAAATTAGTCAGTTTTTCAAGCGTAGAAAGGGAAGGTTCAACTATACCATTTTCTATACGACTATATTGTCCTTGAGGTATTCCTACACTCAAAGCCACTTCTTTTTGAGATAAATGCTTATTATCTCTAAACAATCTCATGTTGTCAGCTACGATATTCATTATTACGGACATGATATTGAATCGTTTAATTATACATCAAAAGTAATAAATAAGCGTTAATATGAAAAAAATAAAATTATTTTGCTCATAAATATACATTAAAATATATTTTTTATACATATTCAATAC
>JAFEIL010000562.1 GCA_017495105.1 Emticicia sp.
TCTGGACGGGACTCGAACCCGCGACCCCCTGCGTGACAGGCAGGTATTCTAACCAGCTGAACTACCAAACCAAAATGTGTACTCGTACTATAAAAATCTGATGAAAAAAGCACTCATTGCTGAGTGCTTTTGCGGTCTGGACGGGACTCGAACCCGCGACCCCCTGCGTGACAGGCAGGTATTCTAACCAACTGAACTACCAAACCGTTTTTATTATTCAAACATTAAAAATATTTATCTGTTTGTTTAATGTGGTGCAAAGGTACAACTATTATATTTGTGTGTCAAGTCTTAAATCAAAAAAATATGAAAATTTCTCGACCAACCGAGCACGAGTACGACGTGAATTCTTATCAAAACCGTTATATTCAGAGAGTTACGGGCGATGACGCTCTTAAAACTTTATCCGAAAACCTTTCGATTGTGGATAATTTTTTCAAAAATATTCCCGAAGAAAAACTACATTTCCGCTACGCAGAAGGAAAATGGACACCAATCGAAATGCTGGGGCACATTGTCGATACCGAAAAAATCTTGCTTTATCGTGCTTTGTCGGTAGCTCGTGGTGAAAAACAATCTTTACTCGGCTTCGATGAGGATAATTATGTAAAGGCAACTAATTTTGATAAAAAATCTCTCCGAAGTTTATTGCAGCAATTTAAGGCTCAACGTAAATCAACGGTTTTGTTTTTTAAGTCGCTCGGTAAGCGGGAGCTCAGTCGAATGGGTAAAGCAAACCAATTGCCAACCAATGCTCGTGTACTGGCTTGGTTTCTTGCAGGGCATGAGCTTCATCACTTGAATATTTTAAAGGAACGCTATTTATAATACTTTTTTAAAATACAGCTTTAATAGGGCAAAACTCACCAAAACAAAGTCTTTCTTTAAATTTACCTAAACAAACTTCAAAATGAAATTCAAACGTTTATTCTTGTCATTCTTTATTCTAAATGCTACACTATTAATTCAATCAAAGGCTCAGTCGTTAAGTGCAGTCGAGAAAAAAATCATTGAGCATGTAAAAGTAAATATGTCTCAAACCGAAAAATTGTTGATTGATGCCGTCAATATCAATAGTGGCACACTCAATCATGAAGGTGTGCGTCAAGTTGGACAGCTTTTCAGAAAAGAGTTTGATGCCATGGGTTTTACAACTGAATGGGTTTCATTACCCGATTCGCTTAATCGTGCCGGACATTTGGTGGCTTATCGTAAAGGGAAAAAAGGTAAAAAACTTTTTTTGATTGGTCATCTTGACACTGTTTTCGAGAAATCCATGGCGGTAGGTCCTTTCACAAGGCTCACTGATTCAACCGCAACGGGGCAAGGTGTAAATGACATGAAAGGCGGCGATGTTATGATTATTGCTGGCCTAAAAGCTCTTTATGCCCAAGGTTTGCTTGATGATACCAACATTACTGTCTATATGACAGGTGACGAAGAAAGTGCAGGAAAACCAACTAGTATCAGCAGAAAAGACTTTATCGAGCGTGCCAAAGATTGTGAAGTAGCTTTGGGTTACGAAACCGCACAAAGTTTCGATATCGCAGCTACAGCTCGCCGTGGTGCAAGTGGCTGGCACCTAACTACACATGGAAAAACTGGGCATTCTTCGGGCGTATTTAATAAATCAATGGGCTATGGAGCAATCTATGAAGCTGCACGTATTTTGGATGAATTTCGCGAGGCTCTAAGCCAAGAAAAATATTTGACCTTTAATCCGGGTGTGATTGTGGGTGGTACTGAAGTGAACTATGACGCTACTCAAGCAAAAGGTTCGGCCGTCGGAAAAACTAATATCGTTGCTCAAAAAGTTGAAGTTACAGGCGATTTGAGATTTATCAGTGAGGCTCAAAAAGAAGCTGCCCGAATGAAAATGCGGGAAATAGCTGGGAAAAACCTGAATGCAACTAGTGCTGAAATTTCATTTTCGGATGGTATTCCTGCAATGGAGCCTACCGAAGCAAATTCAAAACTATTGGAAGTACTCAACAAAGCTAGCCAAGATATGGGTCTTGGGTCAGTAAAAGCAGGAGACCCTGGTTCACGAGGAGCAGGTGATATTTCGTACATTGCTCAATATGTAAGTTGTCTGGATGGACTCGGTGCATCCGGACGTGGAGCTCATGCTCCCGGCGAAACCATAAATTTAAAAGAATATCCAGCCCTTATTCAGCGTTCAGCAATATTGCTTTACCGCCTCACAAGATAAATCATCAGTCTTCAGTTTACAGTGGGCAGAATTAAAATGCCAACTGTAAACTGAAAATTGCCAACTATTTCTTTTTAAGCAGTTTGATATATTTAATCCATAAATTTGTTTTTCATAAAAAACTGATAGATAGTGTTTTATTTTTGAGTGGACTGTTAACTATTGTGGACTACTTATACTTGCAAGTAGAGTTATCTGGTTCGAGATAATAAGACTTAAAGTTCAAAGCTTTTTTATCCATACAACCTTTCAAATTGAGTAATTCGATGTTTTTGAAATCAATTGCATGACTTTCGGCTTGCATCGCGATGTATCCTTCGCCCAAAAGTGTGCCGTCTTTTTTTGCCCATTCTTCGCCATCTTTTACTTTATCGGTGGCAAAATTATAAGTTTTTCCCAAAAAACCTCCACCAATTTTAGGATTTTGAAAACTCAAAACAGTATCGCCTTCAATTAAATGATGCACTACTTTGCTACCAATTACAATTGCCTCGGCTTTTACCCATTGGTCACCGTCATAAGTTTTTGATTTTGAATCAATGCAGTGTGCCGTTTGCAATTTTCCTTCAATGTCTACAATTGTTCCGGGAGTGCAGAGGTTTCCTGTGTGTCGTGGGCCATTTCCAAGTCCACCCAAAAGTTGCATTTCGAGCGAAATCGGAAAATCTTGGTCTTTGCCATTACTAGCCGCTGATTGCGAATGTAGCATTATACCGCTATTTCGTACATTCCAAGACGCTCCACCTGGCACTTGATTTCCTTGAAAACGGTATTCAAAACGTACTCTGTAGTGCGAAAATGGCGTTTTGTAATAAATATGTCCATACTTTGCATCAAAATTTTGGTATTCTTTGTAATTTACCCGCATCATGCCATCTTCTACCAAAAAAGTATTTTTGTAATTGTCGTTGATTTCGTGTCCCGAAATTTTCAAATCCCAGCCTGTGAGGTCTTTGCCGTTGAAAAGTGACACCCAATCTTCTTTATCAGCTTGATTTTGGGCGAAAATAATGAGGTTTGAAAATAAAAATAGAAGGGTAATCAAATGTTTTTTCATGGTTGAATATCGTTTAAGGTAGGACAAGTTTTTAACTTGTCAGTTTTCGTAGTATTTGCTTGAATAGATGAAAAATTGCCAAAATATTTGGCGTAATTTTGTAAAATCAAACTTACTAAAAATTCAGAGTTTATTTCTGTAAAGAATAAAAATATTTGGAAGAAAATACAAAGTAGAATGACAATAAAAGACATAACGAATTACCTCGAAAGCATTGCCCCATTGGCCTATCAAGAAAGTTACGATAACGCAGGATTAATCGTTGGAAATGCTTCTGCTGAAGTTTCAGGCGTTTTAGTTACCCTCGATTCGACCGAAGAAGTAATTGACGAAGCCATTGCCAAAGGTTGTAATTTGGTGATTGCCCATCATCCGATTGTTTTCAAAGGACTAAAAAAACTGACGGGTAAAAACTACGTTGAGCGAACAATTATTAAAGCCATTAAAAACGATGTGGCCATCTATGCCATTCACACCAATCTTGATAGTGTGGTTGGAGGTGTGAATTTCAAAATTGCCGAAAAACTAAGACTAGAAAAAGTAGAAATACTTGTTCCAAAAAGTCAAGTTTTGATGAAATTGATAGTTTTTGTGCCAGTTTCGAATACTAAAGAGGTTTTAGATGCACTTCATGCTGCAGGTGCAGGTGTAATTGGCAATTATAGCCACGCAAGTTTTAGAGGAGAAGGAATTGGTGCTTTTCGACCGAACGAAAAGGCAACTCCGACTATCGGAACGGCCAATGTTGATGAGGAAGTACACGAAAATAGGGTAGAGGTTATTTTTCCTACTTATCTAAAAAATCAAGTATTGGCAGCAATGCACCGCTCGCATATTTACGAAGAAGTTGCTCACGATATAATTTTGCTCGAAAATCAAAATTCAGAAGTTGGTGCAGGAATAATCGGCGAACTTGCTAATGAAATGTCAGAGAGTGATTTCATGGCTTATTTAAAACAAAACATGGGCGTGACCGTTATTCGTCATACCAACCTTTTGGGTAAGCCAATTCGCAAAGTGGCAGTGTGCGGAGGTGCGGGTGGTTTTCTATTGGGCGATGCTATCCTGCGGTCGGCAGATATCTTTATTACGGCCGATTATAAATATCACGAGTTTTTTGATGCTGATAATCGCATAATTATTGCTGATATTGGACATTATGAGTCAGAACAATTCACAAAAGAGTTATTGAAAGATTATATTTGTAAAAAAATCACTAACTTTGCAGTCAATTTGTCGGAAACCCCAACAAATCCAATCAATTATTACTATTAAGAATAGATAC
>JAFEIL010000479.1 GCA_017495105.1 Emticicia sp.
GTCTATTCCAGTTAATTAAGGTTCTTCGTCAATTTTGGTGAAAGATTAATTTCTGGGTAAATTCAAGATTTTAGAATGATATAAATGTGGTTTAATTCTACTAAACCCACATACTTTCATTTTTAGAAAAATAAGTTGGGTTTCATCAAAATTGTGCTAAAACACACACGGAGCATAAGTTATGAAATGGAAAGATGTTGAAATAACTTAATAATCACCCAAATATAATAGTGTACTAAACATGGAAGGTAATCTTTATGAAGCATAAATTTCAATATTTTTGATTTTATAAAACCTCGCAACCACAACAAATTGATGTGAAACTCTAACTAAGTTGATTAATTATTAATACTTTATTGTCTAACTATAAACAAATCATTACCATCATTTACAAAAGTTTATCTTTTCGTTAAGTTATGTTCTCACAGCAATTTTCATAAGTTCGGCACTTTACTTTTGTAGTTGTAAATAGTAAATTTTTAAATATACTTTTTTCAATAATTCTAAAATTTTTGCTCTGAACTAATTAATTTCAACATGAGAAACATTTATCTATTTTTATTTCTTTTTACTAACCTTGCTTTTGCTCAAAATAAAGCATCAATCGAAGGTAAAATTACCGATGCCTCTGGGTACTTACCAGGTGTAAATCTTGCGGTCAAGAATACAACAAAAGGGACATCGACTGATCTTGACGGTACTTTCAGAATAGAAAACTTATCAATCGGCAAATGTGATTTAATTGTCTCTTTTGTTGGCTATGCTCCAAAAATCGTATCATTAAACTTGGTACCTGGAAGCAATAATATTGGCACAATTAATCTTACGGAACTTGACCAATCACTACAAGAAGTTGTGGTAAAGGCAGCCATGGCACCTTCTCAAATGAAGGCATTGAGTATCAAGAAAAACTCATTGGCAATCATTGAGGTAATTGCAGCTGATGCTATCGGAAAACTTCCAGATAGAAATGCAGCCGAAGCTGTGCAGCGAATGCAAGGTGTTTCGGTGGCTCGTTATCACGGAGAAGCTGACCAAGCCACAGTAAGAGGAACCCCTTTTGGTTGGACTTCTACGCTATTTAACGGAACCCGTATGCCAAGTGCCAGTGTTTACGGTAGCCGAAATTCGATTTTGGATGCTGTGCCATCAGAAATGATTCAATATGTACAATTGGCAAAAGCTATCACACCCGATATGGAAGGCGATGCTATTGGTGGGTCAATTAATTTTGTGATGCGAACTGCTCCAGAAAATCGTACTTTTAATATTTCGGGTGCAGGTGGATTTAATCAGCGTTCAGAAAATGGCAGTTATAATGCCTCGTTAGTGTACGGAGATAGGTTTTTTAATAAAAAACTCGGCGTAATAGTTGCTTCATCAATTTGGGATAGAAACTGGGCTACCGACGAGTTAGCCATTGCCTACAATACAAATCTTACAGGAGCTGCACGAAATTCAATAAATTCCGTTAATGCAAAGAGATATTTTGGCAAACGCCGTACTTATGGAGTGAATGCTGGTTTAGAATATAATTTTAATGCCAACAACAAAATATATGCCCGAACATTACTTGACAAATTTGATGATATCCGTCCGGTTTATGAATCTTACTATGAATTCAACTCAAATCGTTATCGTTTTAGCTATCGTTATTCGTTTTATGAGACAGCAATCAATGGTTTTGAGGTAGGTGGAAATCATCAGATTACACCAAAAATCAAAGCGGAATGGAAAGTTTCCGATTATCTGATGAAATTTGAGTTGAATACGCCACCTAACTTTGATCCTAAAGGACTTCCAATTGCTCAGTTTTATCAACGTTTATCTGGTAAATTTGGGAATTTATCAAGCGATGGTCGTAAATATCTATCATTCGATTCTCCAAACGGCGTGGGTGACGACCCGATGAACATTCAAGCAGCTTTAACTAATCCTGCGGATGTGCTTGACCCATCGAAGCTCTTATTATCACAAATAGTTTTGGTTGAATTAGACCAAAGCGAGCAAGATAAAGTGGCACAACTTGATTTTACAATCAATGCTACCGATAAATTGACATTTAAAGTTGGAGGGAAATATCGTTCAAAAGCACGTTCAGGCGAAATTACCAACAATGTTTATTTACCTTCGCTTTCTTTGGGTGTTCCTAACTCTCCAGCTTTGGTAAAACTAAGTAATCTACAGACAGAGCAATATCCTTTACCAAACAATTTCTTTAACGAAATTGGTAGCCCTTTCGACAATTTGATTACGACTCCAATCAGCCAAGACCAATTATACAATATATTTACGAAGGACTTTTTTGCTAAAAATGGCATCGTAGAACTGGCACAGCCAACAAACCCAACTACCAAACATACTGGTACTGAAAACGTAGCTTCTGCCTATGCGATGGCTGTCTATGAACCGATTGCCAAATTAAAATTGATTGGTGGTTTCAGAAATGAGAATACACAATTGACTATGAACGGAAAACGTGTAGATATTAAAAACAAAACCGTAACCGATATTACGACTAAAAATAACTACAATGCATTCTTGCCGATGTTTCATCTAAAATTTTCGCCAACAGAACAATCGAATATTAGAGCAGCTTACACCAAAACCTTTGTTAGAGCCAACTTTACTGATTTAACTGTTTCTGAATCAGTTGATTTGACGAGAGCCGTACCTACAATCAGTAAAGGAAATCCAAATTTAAACCCAACTTTTGCTAATAATTTTGATCTAATGGGCGAGTATTATTTCAAAAACATTGGTCTCATTTCAGGTGGTTTTTTTCATAAAAGTATCCAAAATGTTATTTTTACCGATATTGCTAATGAAACAATCAACGGTACAAATTTCATAGTAACTCAACCTAAAAACCTTAAAAACTCAAGCTTGACAGGTTTAGAAATTGGTATTACTCGACGTTTTTCAAAATTACCAGGTTTCTTGAATGGCTTCGGAATTGAGGTAAATTATTCATATGTAAACTCATCTGTTGAAGTTCCGAGACTAGTTGATGGAAAGGTTGTTACAGAAAAAACAGGTCTTCCAAATCAATCAAAACACATGGGTAATGCGATTGTTTTCTACGAGAAGAAAGGTTTGAGTTTACGTTTAGCATCAAATTTCAGAGGAAAATCAGTTGAAACTATTAATCAGCAATTAGGCCCAGATTTTTATGTTTGGTCTGATAATAACTTGACACTTGATTTTTCAGGTTCATACACTATTTCTAAGAAAATCAGAACTTTCGTTGAATTAAATAACCTCACGAATTCTTATATTGGTTTGTATATGGGCAATAATCGCGACCGTATCACCTCAAGAGAATGGTACTCAATTAGAGGCCAAGCCGGTTTAAAATTTGATATATTTTAACACCTAATTCTTACCTAACCCTACCTACTGAACTTCGGTTCAGTAGGTTTTACTTTTAATATCATGAAAAAAATCTATTTAATTTCGTTCCTTTTTTTAAGCATAAATACAATTGCACAAGAAGTAAATCTTTCCTCTGAAAAATTATGGGCTGAGCGTACCTCTGCTACTATATATGTCATTCATAAAAATGACAATACAAAATGGAAGATATTTGTAGGTGCTAATCCTCAGAAAATTGATTGGAAATCAACGCCAAAAAAACTCAAAGATAGTCTGGTTTTTGAGGTTTTGCCGACCGATAGATTATTTTTCGGAGCCATATTCAAAAAAGATACGATTATATTTTCTGAAAGAAGATTATGGGTAGAAAATGCACCAAATTTCAGAGATTTAGGCGGAATTAAGACCAATAACGGTAAAACAGTAGGGTGGGGGAAATTATTTAGATGTGGCGATATGGGTAAATTTTCCGCTAATGATTTGACGATTTTACAAAAAGAAAATATCAGAAACGTTATTGATTTCAGAAACGAACAAGAAATAAAACAAAGTCCTGACATTTATCCATCAGATTTTGAAGTAAATCGCGTTTGGACTTCTATTTCTCCAAGTAATGGCGACGCGATGAAAAAATTATATACACTCATTGGTAATCCAAAAACGACTCCAGCCGAGGCAGAGTCAGTTTTAGAAGAATTCTACACCATAATGCCCGACAACATCAAAAATTACGCACCATTTTTTGAAACTCTTTTAAATTCAAAACAAGGCGAAGCGTCTTTATTTCATTGTACAGCAGGTAAAGACCGCACAGGCTTAGGCTCTGCTTTAATTTTATCGGTTTTGGGGGTTTCGGAGGAGACAATCATTGAAGAGTATTATTTATCCAATCGTTATACGCAATACCTCGCAAAAGCAGGAATGATGAGTCAACTGAAACCTGCCATTGCTAAAGTTCTAGCCGGAGTTGAACCAAAATACATTCAGTCAACCCTAAATAAAATCAAAACAAAATACGGTTCGGTTCAGAAAATGTTAGAAACCGAATTAGGTATCGACGAAACTAAAAGACAATATTTAATACAGAAATATACTTATTAATGTTGACCCAAAAATTGTATTAAATTAATATGATAGCCTTTTTAATGTCCAGTTTATAGTCAATATAAATAAATC
>JAFEIL010000057.1 GCA_017495105.1 Emticicia sp.
AAAAAACAATTCTCAAAATCTATGTTTTAGAGAAACACTTTTTCAGCAAGCCCTACTTAAACCTATTGCAGTTTTTAAAAGTAATAAATAAAATGTAATACATAAATTTAGTGTTATTAAAACTAATGGATATGTACCATCACCTATCCAATTAATTTTTTTATACGATTCTTGGCTAACTTCTTAGACTTACCTACTTATTTCTAGAAACATTTGCCGTCTAAATTGCTATAATTTGACTTTAATTTAGCAATATTATCCAAGACTACTAATACCTACACTTTAGTGCAAACTTCTTGACTAAAGACATTTAGTTTTATTAGAGTTATGATTGCCATGTTCCGTTTTTGCTCACAGATAAAACTTTAATGAATTATTTACAGCAATAATAATTTTGAAATTTCGTAGTTTTTAAAATTTAAAAAAAGTGTCTGCATTATAAGTTACCGATTTTGATAAATATTTTGCAATTTTTTTGTTTTTAAATAAATTTCCAGTCGACACATGTTCTTTATGCAAAATCTTTATTTTTGAGATATAAAAAATTTTTAAATCTATTTCTTTACAAATTTCAGCAATAAAAACTTCTTCTCCAAATAAGAAAAGTGGTATATTTAAACCTTTACTTTTTAAAAAGAAGGTACTACTAAAAATTACAAAAGAGCCATGAGGTGCATAGATAGAAATATCATTTTCTATCGAAATTGAATGAACATTTTTAAACAAATATATTAATTTTTTAAAAATAAAATTTAATAATTCATACAAATTCAAAATAATCCTCTGTTTAAATATCCATTTATAAAAATGCATTCGAACAGAACTCGGTCTGAATTTCATGAATGGATTTTGGTTGTTTTGATTTGAAATTGAAATTATAGTAGGTGCAATTACTCCAATTTCTTTTTGTGTGGAGTATTTCCTCAAAACATATATAAGGTCTTTACTTTGTATTTCAATATCAACATTTGAAACTATAATCCATTGAGGTAGACTATTCGTTTTTAAATACTCTTTTAACCCATAGTCTGCAGCACCAAAATAACCTAAATTATCCTTACAGTTTATAACTGTTACTAATGAAGGGTATTCTGCTGTTTTTTTACTGAACCAATCATCCGAATTTCTTTCTCCTATATCAATGATTATTAAATTAATCAAGTCTATTTCGACTAAACTTAAAACAGATTCAATAAAATTAATTGTTTCGTGATCCGAATGATAATTTACTCCCAAAATTAGTATTTCTTTCATACGTTCTTTTTGATTTCTTTAGACCAACTTATAAAAGTAATTATAGCTAAGCAAAAGCTGCTAAAAACTATTGATAAATAATATAAATCAGGAAATAAATAAACACTACACCATAATATAACTATCTGTATCAAAAGAGCAGTTACAAGATTAATGGAATTGTATGGAAAAAAGCTAATTGCATCTAATGGATTTCTTAAAACCATATAAACAGTATATGGTAAGGCACCTAATAATAATATCCGATTTGAAGAAATAGAGGCTATAAATTCTTTTCCAAAATAATGTTTTATTAAATACTCCATGATAACTTCAATAAAAACAACTAATACTAAGCAACTTATTGATGTGAGAATTAAAGCTATGCCGACATTTTTTTTTATTTTTAAATATTCTTTTTGCTCATATAGTTTACTAATATGAGGCAACAAAAAGACTCCACTAAATTCAAAAAATGAAGCACATAGTTGAAAAAAAGATAGGCCTAGAGAAAAAAAGCCAGCTTGTCTTACACCATAAAATTGAGTAATAAAAAATATCGGCAAGGAAAAATAAGCAAATAAAGCAAACTCGCCTGGTAATCTTATTATACCAAATACTAACACTTGTTTTGCTGTCTGGTAAAATTCTTTTTTTGAAAATTTAATATTAAAGAGCCCGCTTATTGTAATAATTAATAATAATGGAATACTTGTAAGGCACCAACTTATTCCTAAAAATTCTAATAATTTCGAGGTACTACTTTTACACCAAAATAAAGCGGTAAGAGGTAATACACCTATATTTACTATTTGAAGGGTATTTACAATATTTAATTTCAACAAACCTCTAAAATAAGCAGATAATAATGTATGACTACTCAAGCCAACAACTGCCCAAATTGTTGGCTTTACCAAATATTGATATTTAATATTACCCCAAAATGTTAATGAAAAAAAAGCAATATTAAAATAACTTATCATAATAAAAACAGCAAGCGTAAAAAACAATATAACAAGGGCAGAAAAAATTAGGTAGAAACTTCGGTAAAAATCACCACTTGCAGAAGCAATATATTTAGGTATAGCAATTCCTAACCCTAAAAGCAAAGGGAAAGTTAAGGTGCTAATTACTTTTCGAGCAACATTATATTCGCCAAATCCATCTACCCCCAAATACTTAGCAGATAGTTGAATTGTAATAAAACTCATTATTAATACAACTAGCTGCGTTATAAATGTAAATGAAAGCTGTTTTAATCTTTCATTTGAAATAGTATATTTATTTTTTAAAAGAAAACTTGCCACTATATAATATAATTAAAAACAATAAATAAGCAAAAACTGTACTATTCCAAATAAAAAGACTAGCTATTAAACTCATCATTGTCCATCCATAGAACAAAGATATAGCCCATAAAAAAAACACATGCCCTTTTGCTATTTTAGAATATGCAAAGCCAATGAACAATCCTATAATTATTAGATAAAAGAACGTTCCTACAATAGTAAAATCAGAAATTAACCCTCTAAAAGCTGTGAAAATATTACTACTTTCTCCGTTTGGAAAGAAAAAAAAATCATCGTAAAGCCCTCCCTCCCTGTTCTTAATTCCCGTTAATTTAAAAATACCAGCAAAAGTATAAAATCCGTTAGTAGAGTTGGTTAGATTTTGCCATGAATAATTATCAAACCAGTTAGAAAAAACTGATAGATGCCCAAAAATACTAATCTTAAGTTTTTCTGTTAAAAGTAGATATATATCATCATCTTCTCCACCTACTCGAGCAATGGTAGCTGTTATTGTTAAAATAACAACAGATATAAATAAAAATCCAAAATACCGAACATTTTTGGTACTGAATAGTTGGTTATTACCTGTCAGGATACCGAAAGAAAGATAAGTACTTAAAAAAAAAGCAATGGAAAGTAGTGTAGCTGCTTTTTCAGTTCCAACAATAGTCATAAGAACCCCAGGCGATAATGATAGGATGATCCAAATCCAGCTTCTTTTGGAAATATTTAGCCTATATAGAGTACCGCCTAAAAGAGGTGATAAAAATGTGAATGGTAAGAACATTTGATGGTAAAAAGGAGGTTCATAATCTTTATATCTACGATTGGATAAAAAAGAAGTTACACTAAACCAACCTTCAAGTGTAAAGAAATCCTTTAAAGATATTCCAGAATCAAACATACTTATGGTTGAATAAACCCACCCTAAAATTATTGATATTACCAATAAAAACACAATATATTTCTTATTTAGTGTTAATGGTTTATTTTTGACTTTTGACTTATTTCCTAACTGCTCCCCAACAATACTTGAAACAGAAAAAACTATAACAAAAAAAGTTAATACCAAAAGAGCAAATACGCTTACTGGATATTCAGGAGCAAAAACTATGGGTAAAATTATCCATAAGAACCAAAATAGTACAAAAAAAACACCTGGAGCTAACCATGATCCAGAAACCTTTTGGACATAAAAAGCGTATATAAATAGAAATAATGGAATTGAAAAAACAAAAAAATACATTGACTAATTATAAATTGATTAAAAAAAACAGGAATAACAAAATATTTAACTTCTTCGGAACGATAGCATTTGACAAAGAATTTAGAATACCAATGATCAAGTCAGTGAACATTAGGATGACTTCTACGGTAATAAAGCTTTATTTCCAAACATCCTTATTTTTAGTAATTTCTTTGTAAAGGCTTTGGCACTTTTTATTAAAATCAATTAAATGCCTGTTTTTTCTTCCTTAAAATAGGCAACATTTGTTTTTCCTCCTTAAAAGTTGGGTTGGAAATCGATTTAAATTCGCCACATATGCACACATATAGAAACAATAACAACAATGATATTAATAGAATTGATACTCCAGAAAATCAATAATTACTATGTTTGTTAATATCCTTATAATTTATGGAAATGTAACGGGGTATACTAATTCCTAAGCATAATAGCAGAGGAAAACTAACCAAAGAAATCGCCCTTCGACCAATATTATAGATACCAAAATTTTCTGTGTCAAAATTATTAGCCGCTACCTTTATAACCATAAAACCCAATATTAATACAAAAATTTGAGTAATAAATGTTATGGCATAGTTTGATTTTTCACCTTAAAATACGTGCATAAAACTTTTTAAATATAAATTTTTTAAAAAAACCATTACAATTATTAAAGGTATTAAAGAAAACAATAAAAATTTAAGTTAAGGATACCAAATATTGCTTCCTGAAACTTTTCCATGTGAAACTTTTACTAATAATGATATATTTCTATGACCAATGT
>JAFEIL010000341.1 GCA_017495105.1 Emticicia sp.
ATTGTTCCGATTCGATTATTATAATTTACATAGAAATAATCCACATCAAAGTTTAGATAATTACCCACTTTTCCACGATACCCAAAATCAAAGTTGTATCCACGAGCATCTTGAAGATTTTCGTCAATGATGTCGGTAGTTGCTGGCGGGGTTAAGTCAGAAATCAAAACTGGGCGATAAGCCTGTGAAATATTGCTATAAAACTCTGATTGCTCGGTCAGATGATACTCAGCCCCACCACCAAAAAGTAAGAAACTACGATTTCGGATAATGGGTGAAAGATTATTAACAACTCCGTTTGATAGGCTAAAACGCCCTTGCATGTTTGAGCTGATATTTTCAACTCTTGCTCCTGCTGTCACTAAAAACTTCTTACTCAGACGGAAAATATTCTCAAAATAAGCTGCTTTATTGATATTATTGAAGTCTAAATCACGGGGATAAAAACCCTCTATACCAAATTCCATATCTTGACCTATAGTACCTTTCCCTTGTTGCTTACGGTCAATATTTCCGTTATAATACCTCAATCCACTCGCAAGCGTATGGTTTAAACCCAAAAATTTATAATCAGTAATAAATCTAAGTTCTGAACCATAATTATTGTAATAGTCTCTATCAACTTGTCGGTTTGATGTCAAATTATCAATCATTGTGATGGCCGAAACATTGCCAACACTACTTCGCTCGGCAATCACGCCAAAAGCTTTCCAGCTCAACTTTGTTTTCTCACTAAAAATATACTCTGCCGAAAGTGAAGGTACCAACCACGGCGTGCTAAACCAATTTCGACTACGCACACTTTGGCGTGCATCTTGGGCAAACTGATTGTCTGTCAAGCCACCTGCTTGTTGACTTTTGTAGGTCATATAGGTTGCTTCTGCTCCAATTTTGAATTTATTCGTAATGGCATAGCTCAATTCGGCATGAGCGTGGTCGGTGTTATAGTAGCTGTTTTCTCTCCAACCATTACCAAATCGTTTTTGATAATAAGCAGTATAACTCAAACGTCCCTCTGTACCGCCGATATAATTAAAGGTACTAAACAAACCATTACTACCAACGGTATTCTGAGATTCTACAGTGACACGAGTGGAAATATCAGGCTTACGAAGTACAAAATTCATCAAGCCACCAAACTGTGGGCCGTATTGTAGCGAAGAAGCTCCACGAACAATTTCGATGCGGTCAACCACTTCCATTGGCGGAGTATAATAGGCTTCTGGATAACCCATTGGGTCGGGAGTAATGTCGTAGCCATTCATTCTGACATTAAATTCCCATGAACGATTCGGACTCAAGCCACGAGAGGCAACACCTAACTGAATTCCTGAACCATCATTCTCCCAAACCGAAATACCAGGAGTTCGACTAAATATCTGACGACTATTATTCATCGCCAAGTTGGCATTAAGATTATCAAGTTTTATTACTTCATTTTTCTTCGAGGCATTAATCGAAAATCCATCCACTTCAGCTAAATGTTCGTTTCCTCTTACTCCACGACTTGCTACTACTTGAATATCTTTCAGTAGCGTCGTTTCTTCTTCCAACTCAAAATTAAGTCTTTTTACCTCATTTTCTTGAAGTAAAAAACTCAATTCTTTACTTTTCAAACCAACGCTCGAAACCAAAACTGTATAATTACCAGCCTTCAATCCCTTGATTATATACTCGCCATTTGTATTTGTTTGAACACCTCTGACCGTTCCTTTCAACGTTACACTCGCTCCCACAATCGCTTGTTTCGATTGGTCCATCACCTTGCCAAAAACAGCACCTTTTTGCCCAAAAGTGGCAAAGCTCACAACCCAAAAAAGTAAAACTGTATTAATCAAATACTTCATTTAATTATTTTTATTTATGTTTAGACTAATTCTAAATAATATCACAAAGGTAAATGCGAAATTTTATCACTCAAAGAATTATTTAGAATAATTTTAAATAAGGTATAATAAGCAACAGAAATTAGTAAAAATTAATATATTTGATAAAAAAAATACGATTATGGAACTGATAAGAGAAATCATTTTTCCGACCGAAAATACCTACACTTTGAAACTGCCCGAAGAAATGATAGGCAAGCAAATTGAAATAATTGCTTTCGAGATTGAAAAAGCACAACTAGATAGTACGAAAAAAAGTATTGATGATATTAAAGCTATTTTCAAGGATAATCTCATTAATTTGAGTAATTATAAATTCGATAGAGACGAAGCAAACAACTATGAGGACTAAAATCGCACTGGATACTAATATTCTAATCTATCTGTTTGATGCTTCCGATGAAAATAAGCGACTAATTGCTGAAACATTGATTTTAGAAAAACCAATCATTAGTTCACAGGTTGTTTCAGAATTTTTGAATGTTTCTAAAAGATTACTAAAATTACCAAAACTTGAAATAATTCTAAAAGTAAATAGACTTTTCAGTAATTGTGAAATAGCTTCTCTTAATCAAGAAATATTAGAAAAAGCAAAAGACTTAATAATCAGATACGACTTCCAACTTTACGACTCTCTTATTGTTGCAGCAGCATTAATCTCAGGTAGTAATTGTCTTTATTCCGAAGATTTACAACATAATTTTTTAGTTGAAAATCGCCTTAGAATCATCAATCCATTCTTATAAATCACTCCTTTTTAGTATATTTGCCACAGAAAATGCTAATTCTATATTGGCTAAACCGTGCATACTCACTGTTTGGATTGGATTGTGTGCAACAACGTTTAGTATAATCTTAAATATATTGCTGACCTAACATGAGTGACGAAACACCAAAATACGACCCCTTACAACAAAAAGAAGTAATTGACGATATGTTCGAGACTTGGTTTCTCGACTATGCTTCGTATGTAATTCTCGAACGTGCCGTGCCTGCTATCGAAGATGGACTCAAACCTGTTCAACGCCGAATCATGCACGCCCTTAAAGAAATGGATGACGGCCGTTTCAATAAAGTGGCCAACGTAATTGGTTCGAGTATGCAATATCACCCTCACGGTGATGCTTCAATTGGTGACGCCATCGTGTCGATGGGGCAAAAAAACCTCTTACTCGATACGCAAGGAAACTGGGGCGATGTACGTACTGGTGACGGTGCAGCTGCTCCTCGTTATATTGAGGTTCGTCTCTCAAAATTTGCGAATGACGTACTTTTCAACGAAGATACCACCGAATGGCAAATGTCTTATGATGGTCGTAAACGTGAACCGGTTAATCTTCCATCAAAATTTCCATTATTGCTTGCACAAGGTGTAGAAGGTATTGCCGTAGGCCTTTCGACCAAAGTAATGCCTCATAATTTTATTGAATTGTGCGAAGCGTCGATTTCGTATTTAAAGAATGAACCATTTCAACTTTACCCCGATTTCTTGACAGGTGGCTTGGTTGATGTAACCAACTATAATGACGGTTTAAGAGGTGGAAAAATAAAAGTTAGAGCAAAAATTGCCGAAATTGACAAAAAAACGCTAGAAATTCAAGAAATTCCGTTCAGTACCACAACTGCGACGCTTATTGATTCTATCATAAAAGCAAATGATGCAGGAAAAATAAAAATTAAAAAAGTTGAAGATAATACGGCTAAGAATGTTTCAATCATCATTCATTTGGCTCCAAATACTTCGCCAGATATTACAATTGATGCTCTATTTGCATTTACGGAATGTGAAAACTCCATTTCGCCCAATGCTTGTATTATCATTGATAATAAACCGCATTTTGTTTGTGTCAGCGATATATTGAAAGATTGCACCGAGCAAACTAAGCATTTACTTCAACGAGAGCTCGAAATCAAACGTCACGAACTCAAAGAAAAATTACTTTATAGCTCGCTAGAAAAGATTTTCATCGAAAACAAAATCTATCGTGATATTGAAGAATGTACGACTTTTGAAGCCGTGGTAGCAACGGTTGATAAAGGTTTAGAACCTTACAAAAAAGATTTTTATCGTGAAATCGTAGAAGATGATTTACTTCGTTTGCTCGAAATCCGAATTAAACGTATTTCAAAATTCGATGCATTTAAGGCAGATGAATTAATGAAACGCCTGCTTGATGAACTGGCCGAAGTTGAAGATAATTTGGCCAATTTGGTTCGATATACGATTTCATTCTACAAAGAATTATTAAAAAAATACGGCAAAGGTCGTGAGCGTAAAACCGAGATTCGTCAGTTTGAGTCGGTGCAAGCAACCGTCGTGGCAGCCAATAACCAAAAACTCTACCTCGACCGTGAAAATGGTTTCGTAGGTTATGGATTGAAAAAGAGTGAGTCAGTAGAATATATCATGGATTGCTCTGATATTGACGATATTATTAC
Source organism: Emticicia sp. (assembly GCA_017495105.1). Lineage (GTDB taxonomy): Bacteria > Bacteroidota > Bacteroidia > Cytophagales > Spirosomataceae > Emticicia. The sequence goes on from JAFEIL010000341.1 coordinate 4,326, forward strand.
GTTTAAGCGTGATGGAAAATATGTAATTGTAAAGATTCAAGAAAAAGGCTTTGTTGGAAAAGACATTATTTACTGCTCGGTTTTTCGCAAAAACGATGAACGTAAAATATATAATGCCATTTATCTCGATGGGAAATCTGGCACTTCTTACGCAAAGCGTTTCTTCGTGACGGGTATTACTCG
>JAFEIL010000108.1 GCA_017495105.1 Emticicia sp.
GAATTAAAATAAATCCGAAATAATATTTAAGAAAAAAAGTCATAAGTTTTACGACCTGTGACTTTCATTATAAATCCCTTCTTACTCATTCTTGTCTGCCCTCTTTTTCAGACAACCCTACGTTTGCTTTGGCCGTAGGTTCAAAAACCAAATAATCTTCTAAGGAAAAAAAAGCCACCGAAATTTTAATTTCCGATGGCTTTTAAAACTGCTATTTGTCTAAATAATCTTGATACATTCGCTGCATCAATGCTTTCCCAAAGTCTTGTTCTTTCTGAGAAATGTCTCCATTATTCTGAATTATTTTCTGCCCAATATTATCAAAAACATAATTTCTCGACTGATTAACATAGCCAAAACCATTATTAAATGCAAAAAATGCCCACTGTTTTGTTTTAATATCAAAAATATTTTTACTCCAATTGTAGGCATAAGCATTTAAATTTGCTTGTCGAAGTACAGTCGAAGCCAAATCTATTTGAGAATAAACATTTGAAACCTCAATACCTTTTTTCTCTAATGCACCTCCTAGCCAAAGCATTGGAATCTTAAAATCATCATTTTTTTTCCCTGTTTCAGGAATTCGATGGCCGTGGTCTGCAATAACAACAATTAGCGTATTATCCCACCAAGTTTGTTTTTTTGCTTCAGCAATAAAATTACCAAAAGATTGGTCGGCATAGTACATGGCGTTCATAAACTTACTTTCTTCGTCTTCGCCTATAAATTTGGTTGTAATTGGCACTTCAAAAGGTTCGTGACTACTCAGAGTTAATAAAGTTGAAAAGAATGGCTGATTAATATTGGAATGGTCATTTAAGAATTTTTGATAAACCGCTCCATCTTGTGCCCCCCACTTCGAATTCCAATCTTTTGGGTCAAAGTCTTGTTTACTGACAATCCTCTGAAAATCAGCCTCGTATAGATAAGATTTTATATTGGCAAATTCAGTTTCTCCTCCATAATAAAAAGCGGTTGAATAAGCATTATTCCCGAAGTCTTTGCTCAAAACTGGTAATTTGGCCGATTTATTTGGTTCGGTAATGATTGAGGCAGTAGGTTGAGCTGGATATCCACTTAAAATTGCAGGTAAGCCTTTATCAGTACGGTCTCCGCTGGCATAAATATTCGAGAAATAAATTCCTTCTGACTTTAAAGCGTTGAATTGCGGCGTAACACTTTCTCGATTAATCAATTTTTCGGTGGCTTTTTTTGTAAAACTTTCCCAAATTATAAAAATGATATTCGGTTTTTTGATTTCTTTTTTTAGAACATATTGGGTCGAATTTGAATTCGAATATAGTTCTTTAATTGTTTCAGATAAAGATTCCTTTGGCAAATAGGTAAATGGATTAACTTTATCATAAGTACCGTTGACAATTGAACTCATAAAATTCCACGGAGCATTAACTGCAGAGATATTGGCAAAATTATTCGTAGAAAAATAGACTGTACTTTGGTTCATTGGCGAAATCCCCAAACTTCCTCTGATTGGCACAAATAAAGCGAACAAACAAATAATTGATATCGGAATAAAAGGCAAATTTGCTATATGATTCCAGTTATCAATATTTCGAGTAATGATGCGATAAACTATGTAAGAAGCAATAATCAGTAAAATTATAAAACTAATAAAAAGCTGAAACAAAGGTGATGAACTCACTGACGCCCAAGCCTCACGAGGAGATTTCAGATAATATAGTGGTGTAGCATCAAGCCGATAGCCCCATGTATTAAATACTTGTAAATCTACTACAACAATAAGAGTTATAAAAAAAACCGCAACAAATGTATAAGAGAAAATCCAGTTTTCGAGTTTACTTTTTTTAATAAAATTTGATATACTAACAAATAAAAAGGGAATGACCGAAAGATAACCTGACATAGAAAAATCCATACGTATTCCATTCCAGAAAATACCCCAAAACGTTTCAATAGTCAATAATTTAGTATCTTCTATATGGTAACTCAAAAAAATTACTCTTGCTGAAAGGAAGTATATTACCCAAAAGCAAAAATAAATTAGTAGAAATTGTAAGCGTTCTTTCATTAAATTGTTTGATTTGCTTAATTTAGCCCAAATATAAGCTAAGAAATGATATTTAGAAATCATAAAATGCAGTAATGAGTATAAAACATTGATTATCAAACACTTTTATATTCAATTTTAAAACCAAGTTCAATCAAATTTTCTTTTTTAAAATAAAGACAATCCACCTCTAACATTAACAATATTATTCGTAAACAATCAAAAAAATGGCAAGATTAAGATTTAAAGCGGTTGAAGAAGCTCAAAACAGGACTGCGACCAGGGTAGATATTCCTACAGGGAAAGTAACCGATTTTTACGGTTCTAATATTTTTAATGATGAGGTAATGCGAGCTATGCTCTCGCCAGAGGCCTATATGAAAGTTACCGTCGCCATCAAAAGCGGTGATAAAATTGACCGTGAAATTGCAGATGAAGTCGCTGCTGCCATGAAATCTTGGGCTGTTTCAAAAGGTGCAACTCATTACACACATTGGTTTCAACCATTAACAGGTGGTTCGGCCGAAAAACACGATGCTTTTTTTGATTTAAATTTAGATGGAAAAGCTGTTGAAAAATTCAAAGGAAGTGCCTTAACGCAACAAGAACCAGATGCTTCATCGTTTCCAAATGGAGGTATAAGAGCCACTTTTGAAGCCCGTGGCTACACTGCTTGGGACCCATCTTCGCCTGCATTTATTATGTATAATGAGGCTGGAACTGGCACGCTTTGTATTCCGTCTATATTCGTTTCTTATACTGGTGAACTTCTTGATTCAAAATCACCTTTATTGAAATCGATTCATGCACTCGATAAAGCTGCAACCGAAGTGGCAATTATATTCGACCGACACGTTGAGAAAGTTTCGGCAACTCTTGGGGTCGAACAAGAATATTTTTTGGTTGATAAATCATTGTTTAATGCTCGACCAGATTTAATGATGTCGGGACGTACAGTTTTTGGACATCCCCCAGCGAAAGGTCAGCAACTTGATGACCACTATTTTGGTTCAATTCCACCACGAGTAAATGCATTTATGGTAGATTTTGAATTTGAAGCTTTAAAACTCGGAATTCCAGTCCGTACTCGTCATAATGAGGTAGCTCCAGCTCAATTTGAAGTAGCTCCAACTTTTGAAGAAGTAAATCTTGCTTGCGACCACAATATTTTGTTAATGGATTTGATGAGAAAGATTGCCAGAAAACATAATTTCGAGGTACTTTTCCACGAAAAACCATTCGCAGGAATTAATGGAAGTGGAAAACACAATAATTGGTCTTTAGGAACTGATACAGGTGTTAACTTATTAAGTCCGAGCACAAAACCGAAGGAAAGTTTGCGTTTTGTCACTTTTCTGGTAAATGTCATCAAAGCAGTCCATGATAATGCTGACTTACTCCGTGCAAGCATCGCCTCGGCAGGAAACGAACACCGTTTAGGAGCAAATGAAGCTCCACCAGCTATTATTTCGATTTTCTTAGGCACTCAAATGACAAAGGTTTTGAACGATTTAGAAAATAAAGAAATCGTGTCTATCGAAAAAGGAGAAAACGCTTACATAAAACTTGGTTTAAATCGAATTCCTTCAATCTTACTAGATAATACAGATCGTAATCGTACATCTCCATTTGCTTTTACTGGAAATAAGTTTGAATATCGTGCAGTTGGTGGCTCAGCCAATTCAGCACAACCAATGATGATTTTGAACACGATTGTAGCTAATCAGTTAGAAAAATTCAGAACCGATTATGATGCCGAAATGACCGACCACGAAGGAAAAAAAGAAGAGATAATCGTAAAAATTCTAAAAGGCTATATCAAGGAATGTAAAAAGATTTTGTTTGAAGGCAATGGTTATGGTGATGAATGGAAAGAGGAAGCAGCAAGCCGTGGATTATCAAATATTTCAAGTACTCCGGAAGCACTAAAAGCCTATCTAAACAAAGATTTTATAGAAATTTTTGAACGCTTGGGGGTTTTAACCGAAAGGGAATTTCATGCAAGATATGAAATTGAATTGGAAAACTATATCAAAAAAATTCAAATCGAATCTCGTCTAATCGGAGATTTAGCCATGAATCACGTAGTTTCAACAGCGTTAAAATACCAAACTCGTTTAGTACAAACGGCTAAGGCTTTGAAAGACATGGAGTTGATAATTGAAGCCGAACCAGTAATAAATATTATCAAAGAAATCTCAGAACGAGTAACAATCATTTCAAGATTAGTTCATGATATGACCGAAGCTCGTAAACGAATCAACAACATAGATGACATCGAAGAACACGCTAAACTTTATGGAAATGAGGTAAAAGGATTCTTTGAAGATATAAGATACCACGTCGATAAACTGGAAATATTGATAGATGATGAAGATTGGCCATTGGTAAAATACCGAGAATTGTTGTATATTAGGTAATTATCCCAAAATTATGATTCAACAAAAATATAAAATAAAACACCGAGTATTTAATAC
>JAFEIL010000205.1 GCA_017495105.1 Emticicia sp.
AACGTCGAAAAATTTTAGATGAAATAGCTATTTTGGAAAAACAATTAAAAAATGGAGTAAGTCAAGAAGAAAAGACTGTTTTATGGGAGAAATATCAGGCATTGCAGAAAAAAGTAAACTGGGAAGAGGACGATGAGAAATATTGATAAAACCACTATTTTTTCAACAAAATATAAGCATTGGGAGGAGAATTTAGGTGATATACATGAATCTTACGAATCAACCAAATATCATAAACTATTCTATAAAGATGTAATAATGAATTTGTATTATTGCCAAAAAGGAGTCTGTGCATATACCGAAATACTTTTATGCGATGATATTTTTTTTGATAAAAAACATTGGAAAGATGAGAAATATATTGAACCAACCCCTTTTAAGAAATCTGGTCAATTAGACCATTTCGACCCAACGCTCAAAAAAGAAAAAGGTTGGCTTTGGGATAATTTTTTCATGGTAGATAACACAATTAACCATGATAAAGGCACAAAGAAAGTTTACAGTTTTCTAAAACCCGATTTAAAAGATTATTCACCTAACGATTATTTTGAATATGACGAGGAAAAAAATCGTTTCACGCCTCATTCAAAATATATAAAAGAGAACGAAAAATACCAACAAATTTATCAAATGATTGATGTCTTAGGGCTAAATCATGATACCATTGTAAAACACAGAAAAATATTTTTAAAACAAGCAAAAAAAGCTATCGAATTTGGCATTCATTCTTGGGAAAATTATCCAATTGAACAATTTTTTACAGCTTTTGAAATGATAAAACCAACTAATCAATCAAATAAATGAAAACCCTCTTTCTCGCAATCGCCATTATGTCAGTATCATTAATGTCTAATGCCCAAGCCAAAAAACAACCAACCAAGCGGAACGCCGCCCGAATGTTACGTCACGCCGTTTTATTCAAATTTAAAGATTCAAGTACGCCTGAAGATATTAAGAAAGTAGAAGATGCTTTTCGTGCATTACCTAGTCAAATCAAAGAAATTAAAAGTTTAGAATGGGGAACAAACAATAGTCCAGAAAATCTTAATCAAGGTTTTACACACATGTTTTTTTTAACTTTCAAGTCGGAAGCTGATCGAGCTATTTATTTGCCACATCCAGCTCACAAAGCTTTTGGTGGGGTACTCGGCCCACACCTCGATAAAGTTTTGGTTCTTGATTATTGGGCAAACTAATGTGGAGCGAACATTCTGTTTGCGGTAATCAGAGTTTTTTCAATAGTTAAAGATTTAAAACAAAATCATGAATAGAATTACCAAACTTTTCCAAGAAAAGCCCAACAACGTACTTAATATATATTTTACCGCAGGTTTTCCGAATATCAACGATACAACAACCGTTTTGGAAGCTCTGCAAGAATCAGGTGCTGATATTGCCGAAATTGGGATGCCATATTCTGACCCAGTAGCCGATGGTGAAACCATTCAGCAATCAAACCAGATTGCCTTAGATAATGGAATGAGTCTGAAAGTTTTATTCCATCAATTAGAAAACATCCGAGCAAAAGTCTCTATACCTATTATTTTAATGGGCTATATCAACCCAGTCCTACAATTCGGGATTGAAGATTTCTGTAAAAAATGTCAAGAAGTAGGAGTTGATGGTTTAATTCTACCTGACCTTCCAATGGACGAATACTATGAAGAATATAAACCAATATTCGATAATTATGGAATATTCAATATTTTCTTGATTACACCACAAACAACCGAGTCACGTATTCGTCGAATCGACGAAATTTCTAATGGCTTTATATATATGGTAAGTAGTGCCAGCGTAACGGGCGGAACTTCGGGTATCACCGATATAATGGAAACATATTTTAATCGTATCAATGCCATGAATCTCCGAAACCCCCGACTCATTGGTTTTGGTATAAAAGATAACGCAACATTCACCAAAGCAAGCCAATACGCTGCAGGGGCAATCATCGGAAGTCAGTTTATCAGAGTTTTGCAAGATTCTACTGAAACTACATTACATTATAATATAGTTGAGTACGTAAAAGCCGTCAAAGGATAACTTGCGAAATCAAAAACCCAAGGACTTATGAAAACAACAATAACTATATTGCTCATTTTCGTAAGTTCTTTGGCTTTTTCACAAAGTAACACCTACCGTCCACAACTTCGCCTTTTACCTCATTTTGGTATTGGCTGGGCTATCCCTCCATTTATTGATGGCTCTAATAGTAACTTAGTGCTGAAATCAAATCCTCTCAAAAACTTTATCATTGGCGAAATAGCAACATCTTTAGGTGCCAACAAGCAAATTTATAAGATGACTAACACCATCGGTATTGATGCAAACTACTTAATTAGCAAGAAGTGGTCTCTAAATTTAGGAGTAAACCGAGCCATGCACATCAATTTACTAAGCGACCCCGACCCCGTAAGAGTTTCAAACACTACCGAATATACAACCTGGATTTACGCCTTCAAATACATATCGTATTTAGCAGGAGTCAGATATAGTCAATACGATAAGTTTTTTCAATGTAATATTCACTATGCAGGAATAGCCAGACAAGCAATCGAAAGTAATAAGGGTTCGGGCGGAGGAATCATAACCAATGGAAATGGACTAACAACTTCCATCCTTTCTCGAAAAGAAAATACATTTGTTATTTCTCCCGAATATGGCATTACTGGTGTAAGTTCATTCGACCTTCCAATGGAAATGAGCATAGGTTTACACATTCCTACGTCCATTTTTTCAGAGGAACAAGCTACCTTCACTAGAAATGGCTCAAATGCTGGAACCAATTTCTTGAATTTTACACAAGCGGCCGTTTGGCTTCGTGTACGAATTCCATTTTTTGTTTGGTCAAGAAATCCTAAAATACCAAAATCGAAAATAGTTTTAAATCCAATTCCACAAAAAACTGTCGAATACGAAGGTAAGAAAGTTGCAACGGGCGAAAAGATAATCCTTAAAAGTTTGCAATTTGAACAAGCTAAAGATATTCTTAGTCTAAATGCCATGAGTGAGCTCGATAAAGTAGAACAATTAATGCAGCAATCTTCAACAATGATTATCGAAATCATTGGACACACATCCGACGAAGGTGATCGCAACAGCAATATAGAACTTTCATTAAAAAGAGCCAAGTCCTGTAAAGAATACCTATTAACGAAAGGAATTAAGTCAAATCGCATTAAAGTAAGAGGAATAGGGCCAGATGCTCCAATCTCCAGGACCGATAAGTCTCTCAATCGCAGAGTAGAAATGCAAATCATCAGAATGTAACGAACATTATCTGCCAGTAATACAATATTCCAGTTTGTGTTATATAGTAATAGCAGCGGATTAGCATTATTTTTATAGGACAATACGAAGAACTTGTTGTAACTTTAGTTGTGTCTGCAAGTGTAAGTTACTGATGATAAGGGAGAATAGGGATATTTGGAGGAAGTGTTATTATGGGAGGTATTGCGAATTAAAAAAATGTTCGTACCTTTGCACTCCCAAACGACGAGATTCGGGCGGGGAAAAGAGGCTAAACGTTGCGTAGCACGAGCATGGCAAACTAAGTTGAAAAAAAGTAAAAATAAAGTTTGGATTTGCGAATTATAATTCAGACCTTTGCACCCCGATATAACGAAAGAGTAGTGAGTTAGTTTTATCGAAACAGGTCAAGAAAATAAATTTAAAATAAAGTTTGTTTTTTAAAATTAAAAGTAAGACCTTTGCACCCCGAACAAAATTAGGTTAATTAGGAATGAGAGTTTAAATTAATTTGGTAAGGTTCTCAAGAAAAATAAAGTTCAAAAATAATTTGTTTTTTAGAATTAAAAATTAGAACTTTGCACCCCGAACAAAATTACAGAGTTTAGGTAATAGAGTAAGGAAAAAGAAAAAAATAAATTTGCAAAATAGTTTGTTTTTAAAATAAAAGGGTTGTAATTTTGCACTCCGTTTCGTTTAGTAGAAATGGAAGAAACGGTAAAGAGATTCAGGATTTAAGTGATTGATTATTAATCATTTAGAATAAAGAGTAGGAATCGACAAATTTGGTTAATCTCGGTGAGATTAGTTGAATAAAGTTCATTAACTTATTGGGAAAACGAATGCGACGTTTAATTTAATTAAGTAGTCAGGCAAACTTGATATTTACAATGGAGAGTTTGATCCTGGCTCAGGATGAACGCTAGCGGCGGGCTTAATACATGCAAGTCAAGGGGTAGCAATACACCGGCGTACGGGTGCGTAACGCGTATGGAACCTGCCCTTATCTGGGGGATAACTCGGGGAAACTCGAGCTAATACCGCATAAGATAGTAGAATGGCATCATTCAGCTATTAAAGATTTATTGGATAAGGATGGCCATGCGTAAGATTAGATAGTTGGCGAGGTAACGGCTCACCAAGTCTACGATCTTTAGGGGCTCTGAGAGGAGAATCCCCCACACTGGCACTGAGATACGGGCCAGACTCCTACGGGAGGCAGCAGTAGGGAATATTGGGCAATGG
>JAFEIL010000527.1 GCA_017495105.1 Emticicia sp.
CACAGTAAGCAGTCCACAATTCAGAGTCAGCAGTAGCAGTCCAATAGTTTGAAAACAAAGACTGTAAATTGAAGGCTGCCTACTGAGGACTGAAGACTGCCTACTGAAGACTGAAAACTGGCAACTACTTGGTTCGATAAGGCAAATTTTTAGCTACTTGATTGAGCAAGCTCGTAGAAAGCTGATGCGGTGTATCCATGCGATTGTTTGGTTGATTAGAAAGAGTCGAAGACCAAACCATTTCCCCGCTAGCGGCATCAAAAAGTTTTACATCGGTTTCTACGCCATCGTTGAATCTTGTATTCTCCATCATGACGGGCGAGATAGACATCGTGCGGTCGGTTGGGCGACTGATTTTTATAATTAATTCGCCAAAAATAACGGCGTCAACACCTAAAAGTTTCGCTAAATCAGCTTTATTCTGAAACTTGACATCTTCTATGCGAATACCATTTTCTGCCAAAATCTTGTTGGTTCGAGTAAAATCTTGAAACGCAATTTCATACCGGCCTTTTTCTACTTGTTTGGCCACATTTACAAAAAACTCCTTTTGAGCATCAAGGCTTGCTTCTTGCTCTTGTTTGCTGTACGAATGTCTTGCTTGAATTGCATTTCCTTTTTGCCGTGTTGAATAATCAAGAGGATTTTGAAACTGAACTTGAAAAGGCAAAATTGCTAGTTTTTTATGTGTATTTTTGATAGTAGCGAAGTTTTCGGCAACAAAATCTTTTGACGAAGCACAGCTAGATAAAATCAAGGCGATAATTACGAAAGCAAAAATGCTTTTATTTATGTTGAACGTTTTCATTTTTAAAATTGGTTTTATGGTTAAAGGAAGGCTTCGCTGGGCGACACTCGCTCCTAGCGAAGGCTTCCTTAGCGAAATACTTTCTTTATTATTAATGAAATTTATGACTCAAAAGTTGTATGGAAATATAAATAATTGACAGCAGCCTGTGCAACGAAAAATCATACATATTGATATGGACGCATTTTTTGCGTCAGTTGAGCAGCGTGATTTTGTAGAATTGCGTGGAAAACCCGTAGCCGTTGGTGGAAGTAGCGAGCGTGGCGTGGTGGCAGCGGCTAGTTATGAAGCTCGAAAATTTGGTGTTCGTTCGGCGATGTCTTCACGGATTGCGAGGCAAAAATGCCCAAATCTAATTTTCGTGAAGCCACGTTTTGAGGTTTATAAACAAGTTTCGAGAGAAATTCGTGAGATTTTTTTGGAATACACCCCTTTGGTTGAGCCGCTTTCGCTCGATGAGGCCTACTTAGATGTGACCGAAAATTTGAAAGGAATTTTAACTGCCACCGAAATTGCCCAAGAAATAAAATGCAGAATTAAAGAAAAAACTACGCTTACGGCTTCCGCGGGAGTTTCGGTCAATAAATTTTTAGCAAAAATCGCTTCCGATTATCGCAAACCTGATGGACTTTTCGTGATAAAACCTTCACAAGCCGAGACTTTCGTAGAAACCCTCGAAATAAGTAAATTTCATGGAATTGGCAGAGTTACAGCCGAAAAAATGCACAAAATGGGTATTTTCACTGGAAAAGATTTACGAACAAAAAGTGTGGAATTTTTAGTGAATAATTTCGGGAAAGTTGGGCGGTATTATTTCGATATTGCTCGTGGAGTCGATAATCGAGCAGTAAACCCCGACAGCATTAGGAAATCGGTAGGTGTAGAAAATACTTTCGACCGAGATTTGACCGAACCCGATGACCTTTATCTCGAACTTGATGATATTATCGAACAACTTTGGCGAAGAATACAGCGAGCTAATGCCTTTGGCAAAAGTATTACACTAAAAATAAAATTTGCCGATTTTGAGAGCATTACTCGAAGCCGAACCACGCAAATTGCGGTTTTTGAAAAAGATTTTTTGGCAAAAATCGCCTACGAAATGCTCAATAATCTGCTTCCGATGCCCAAAGGTGTTCGTTTGATGGGTGTTTCGTTTTCAAACCTCGAATTTGCCGACGAAATGATTGGTCGCCAACTTACCCTGAGTTTTTGATTCTTTGCTCAAAACCTTCGAGTTTTAAATCTAATCCATTTAATTTGTGTGGTTAAAACTCAAATCTATCCAATGACCGAATTAACTTATCAACAACTACAAATATCAATCTCACTTGCCGAACAAATTGCTTTTGAGTATTTCAATATCAAAGGAAACGCAATTCCTTTGGCAGGAGAAATTGACTTTAATTTCAAAATCATTAATTCGGAGAAATCATATGTTCTGAAAGTAAGTCGCCCCGATACGGCTCTCGAATACCTGATTTTTCAAGATGAATTATTGAAACACCTCGAACAAAAATCACAAGATTTTAAATATCCAAAATCTTATAGAAATGCTGATAATCAAGGCATTTTCGACTATATTGATGCTCAAGGAAGTACGAGAAAAGTACGCCTTTTGGAATGGATTGATGGGTATTTGTATTCGACCGTAAATCCGAAAAGTGAAAATCTCAGATTCTCGCTTGGACAAAAATGTGGACAAGTAACCAACGCACTTTTAGATTTTAATCATGCTTTGGCTCATCGAACTTTCGACTGGAATTTGGCCGATGCTCTTTGGGTAGAGCAATATGTTGGGCTGTTTTCGGAAAAAGAACTCGAAATCGTCAGTTTTTTCATCAAAAAATTCAAAGCTATTCAGCCAAACTATCAAAAACTTAGGAAAAGTACAATTCATAACGATGCCAATGACAATAATATCATTGTTTCGCATCAGTTACAAAACCCAACGGTTGAGGCGATTATCGACTACGGCGATAGCGTTTACTCGCAGATTATCAATGATTTATCGGTCGTTTTGGCTTATGGAATCATGGGTTTTGAACAACCTTTAGCAGCAGCAAAGGTTATTATATCGGGCTATCACAAGCAGTTTTCGCTTTTAGATGAAGAATTGCAGGTCCTTTACACCACAACCGCCATGCGTTTGGTGATTAGTGTCACGAAATCGGCCGTCAATAAAAAGAAAGAACCTGAAAATACGTATTTACTCATCAGCGAAAATTCTGCTTGGCAGCTTTTAGAGCAATGGAAAAATATTTCGGAAAATTACGCTTATTATACATTCAGAAGTGCTTGCGGAATGACACCTTGCAACTCCTACGAAGCTTTTGCAAAGTACACTCAAAATACCAATTGGATAATTGAAGATTTGATTCCCGAAAGTAAAAATAAAACCATCGCTCCACTTGATTTATCCATTGCTTCGACTTTTATTGGCAATTTCAATAATTACATCAATTCGGCGGCACTTGATGATAAAATTAGTCGAAAAGTGAAGGACGAAAATCTACTTTTTGTGGGCGGTTATGGCGAAGCAAGACCGATTTACACAACTGATGCTTTCAAAATAAAAACCAATGAAGGCTACGAGCATCGAACGATTCATATCGGTGTAGATTTCTGGACTTTGGCTCATACGGCCGTGCACGCTCTAGAAGATGGTGAGGTTTTTAGTTGCCACAATAACAATCACCCGAAAGATTATGGTCCAACACTTATTCTGAAACATCAAGTCAACGATTTGGTATTTTACACCCTTTATGGGCATCTGACGAAAGAAAGTTTAGCCGATAAATTTATAGGAAAAACCATCAAAAAAAGCGAAAAAATTGCCGAAATTGGCCTTGAAGCCGAGAACGGGGCATGGTCACCACACTTGCATTTTCAGATAATTTTAGATATGCTGGGGCATAAAAATGATTTTATTGGAGTTTCAAGTCCGATCAATTGGCCGATTTTTTCGAGTATTTGTCCTGATCCAAATCTTCTTTTCAAAACACCATTTCTTAATTCAAAAAAACGTACCGACCAGCTCGACCAAATAAATTATCGAAAGCAGCATTTGGGCAAAAGCTTGAGTTTATCTTATGACAAACCACTGAAAATCGTGAGAGGTGAAATGCAATATTTAATGGATGAATTTGGGCAGAAATACCTCGATACTGTCAATAATGTAGCTCATGCGGGTCACGAACACCCAAAAATTGTAGAAGCGGGTCAGCAACAAATGTCGGTTTTGAATACCAATACTCGATATCTAAACGATGAAATGCTGGAGTTTGCCAAAGAATTGCTCGCCACTTTCCCCGAAGAATTATCGGTAATACATTTTGTGAATTCGGGTAGCGAAGCCAACGAACTGGCACTAAGAATGGCAAAAGCCATGACTGGCGAAAAAGATATAATTGCCTTAGAAATTGGCTATCATGGAAATACGCAGGGTTGTATTGATATTAGTTCGTATAAATTTGATGGAAAAGGTGGTAAAGGTTGCCCCGAAAATACGCACATTGTTCCGTTGCCCGATGCTTTCCGAGGAATATATCAAGGTGAAAATACAGGAGAAAAATATGCAAAGCATGTCGAAGAAGCGATTCTGAAAATACAATCAAAAAATAGAAATGTGGCGGCTTTTGTTGCCGAGAGTATTGTAAGCTGTGGTGGTCAAATTGATTTGCCCGAGGGCTATCTAAAAGACGCTTACAAATATGTGCGTGAGGCGGGTGGCGTTTGTATTGCCGATGAGGTTCAAGTCGGTTTTGGGCGTGTTGGTAAAGTTTTTTGGGGATTTCAGTTACATGGCGTTATGCCTGACATTGTTACGATGGGGAAACCGATTGGTAATGGACACCCATTGGCAGCCGTTGTATGTACAAGAGCAGTGGCCGACGCCTTTGCCAATGGCATGGAATTTTTCAATACTTTTGGTGGAAATCCCGTCTCGTGTGCTATCGGGCGAAAGGTTTTGCAGGTAATTAAAGAAGACAAACTTCAAGAAAATGCCTTAGAAGTAGGCGAATATATAAAGAAACAACTAAAAAGTCTACAAGAAAACCATCCGATTATAGCTGATGTGAGAGGCGAAGGTTTATTTTTGGGAATCGAGTTAGTTGACGAAGCTAAAATTCCATTACCCGACCAAACCAATTATTTGGCTAACCGAATGAAGGACTTTAAGATTCTCATGAGTGTCGATGGTCCGCAGCACAATGTACTCAAAATCAAGCCTCCAATGTGTTTTTCTAAAGCAAACGCTGATTATGTAATGGAGGTCTTGACAAAAGTTTTGAGTGAGAGTTTTATGATTAGTAAATAGAAAGAAAAATGCCTCTTACAATTAAATAAGAGGCATTTTTGTTTTTTTTATAGCATAAGGTTTGCAAACTCTATGCTATGAAAAGTATCTTTTCAAAAAGCGAAAAATCATGATTTTTTACTACTTTTCTTTACTTCTTCAGTTGCTACAACTGGAATTGCTGCCAATTTAGCTTCTTCGTTTTTTATATCACGTTGCATCGAATCAACAACGATTGGAGTAGCTACGAACAATGATGAGTATGTTCCTACGATTACTCCAATGAACATTGCAAATACAAAACCACGGATAGTTTCGCCACCAAAAATCATTAATACTAATAATACAACCAAAGTAGAAAAACCTGTTACGGCCGTACGACTAAGTGTTGCATTCAAGGCATTATTGATAACCGTTGGAATATCTTCTTTCACACCACGCTTTTCGGTCAAGTATTCACGCACACGGTCAAATACAACGACTGTATCGTTCATAGAATAACCCATGATTGTCAGAACCGCACCAACAAATGCTTGGTCAACATCAAGCGAGAACGGTAACCAACCACGGAAGATTGAGAAAATACCGAGGATAATGGCAACGTCGTGGAATAAGGCAACCAATGCACCATAACCAAACGCCAATCGACGGAAACGAACAAAAATATAAACAAACACTAAGATGATAGAAAGTAAAACAGCTTTTATTGCACCACCAATAGCATCATTTGCAATTGTTGGACCAACTTTCGATGAGCTTGTAACAGTTCCTTTATTGCCGTTTATGCTTGCCAAAGCTGCATTTACGTTAGTTTCTATTTGTTTTTCAACTTCTGGGTTTGTGTTTTCAATTTTGTAAGGAGTTGTAATCTTTACTTGGTCGAAACCTCCGAAAGTTTTTACCTCAATAGCTTTTCCTTCAAATGTTGCTTTCAAAGCATTACTTACATCTTCAGTATTGATTGTTTTTTCAAATTTGGCTACGTAAGTACGGCCTCCTAAGAAATCAACACCTAAACCAAAACCTTTAAAAACAATAGAAACAATTCCTAAGATGATAATTGTACTTGAAATAGTATAGTATAACTTACGTTTTGATACGAAATCAAAGTTTGAATCTTTAAATAATTTCTCAGTCCATTTTGTGAAGAAAGAAACTGTTTGCCCTTTACTGATATAAAATTCAAATAATAATCTTGAAACGAAAATCGCAGAGAATAATGAAGTGAAAATACCAATTAAAAGTGTAGTTGCAAAACCAAGAATCAAGCCCGAACCAAAGATAAATAATACGGCACCTGTGATTAAAGTAGTAACATTCGAGTCAATGATTGATGACATCGCATTTGTGAAACCATCACGCACTGCAACTGGGAATGTTTTACCCAATAATAATTCTTCTTTAATACGTTCGTAAATCAAAACGTTCGCATCGACTGACATACCAACCGATAATACTAAACCTGCAATTCCTGGCAATGTAAGTGTTGCACCAAAAGATGCCATTACGCCTAAAAGTAAGAATAAGTTTACGATAAGGGCGATGTTAGCAATCAATCCAGCTTTGTTGTAATAAATCATTACGAAAGCCAAAACGAACAATACACCAATAATTGATGAAAGAATACCCGCACGAGCAGCTTGCGAACCAACCGTTGCACCAACGATATCTTCTGAAATAATATTTGTTGGAGCAGGAAGTTTACCAGCTTTCAAAACATTTGCAAGGTCAAGAGCTTCTTCAACTGTAAAGTTACCACTGATGCTTGAGCGTCCACCACCGATTTCTCCATTAACGTTTGGAGCAGAATAAACAAAATTATCAAGGATAATAGCCACTGGGCGACCGATGTTTGCACCTGTCAATGCTTTCCATTTTCTTGCACCTTCTGCATTCATTTGCATTTCAACGGCTGGCTTTCCTCTTTCGTCAAAATCTTGTGAAGCGTTTGTTACAACATCGCCTTCTAAAGGAGCTTTACCTAAATCTTTTACGAAATACATATCAACGATTTCTTCGTTAACGTTTGTTCCGTTTGCACGGGCTTTCACATCATATAATGCACTTGCATTTGCAGGAAAAAGAGCTTGAACATCTGGACGACGCATGATTTGATTTACGCGTGATGTGTCTTTTATACGTACAGCTACACCATAACCAGTTCCGATAAATAAGTTACTGAAGGCGTTGGTTTGGCGTTGAGCCAAAGCTGCTGAATCTTTCTTAGAAGTATCTGTTTTACTTCCACCAGCCAATTTAGCTGCCAAACTATTTTTTGAAGTATCGTTTGCGGCCGTAGCTACGTTATCGCCTTTTCCTGCGGCAGCCGTTCCTGCAATTTTGCTTAAACTAGACTTATCTGCTGCCTTAGCCTCAGCATCCATTTGCAATAAAATAGCCGACAAACCATCAAATGCTGGAGCGATTTCTTGCATTGTATAAACTTCGCAGAACTCCAATTTAGCCGCACCAGAAAGTAATTTTCGCACACGTTGTGGATTATCAACACCTGGTAATTCAACTTGAATACGGTTAGTGCCCGATAAACGTTGTAAGTTAGGGTTTGATACTCCAAATTTATCAACACGCGTTTGGATGATACGGAATGCACGGTCGAAAGCACCATCAACTTCTTTTTTGATATAGCTCACAACTTGGCTATCCGAAGATTCTAAGCTCAAAATGCCACGATTTGAGCTATTTGAAAAAATACTTGCCAATTTTGTATCTGGAGCAACTTTCTTGAACTCATCAGCAAACAAATCAACGAAGTTTGTACTGCTCGTTGCTGCTCTTTCTTGTGCATTCGAAATAGCTGCTGCTACTTTCGGGTCACGCGAACCAGCCAATGCACGAACGATTTCGGTAGGAGAAACCTCCAAAATTACACTCATACCACCTTGAAGGTCAAGACCTAAGCCTAATTCTTGTTTCATTAGGTCTTCGGTAGTAGTCATTCCTAAGAAAACAGGTTGTTTCCAAAGTGAATCCAAATACCGTTGTTTTTTTGAATAATCAACTTTGCCTGTTTTATCAGTTCCGTACGCTTCTGCGTCTTTTCTAATATCATTGGCTTTCCAAGTACGGGCCAAGAAATAAATACTAATTGCTAAAAAAGCTACCAATAAGGCAACTATACCACCTTTGTTTCTCATTATTTTGATGCCTCCTAACCCCCGATGGGAGGACTATTTATGGATTATTTTTCATGTTTTGAGGGTTAAATTAAAAACATGATTTTGGGAATATACAGATTGATTGTAGTACAACATTTCCGAATTGTATTGTTTTTGCGAGAACAATAAGGATTTGTTTTACAGAAAAAGCGAAGATTGTTAATGAGTAAAATACACCAATAACCAGTTACCCAATAACTAATTACTAAATTAAGGGGCATTTGGAGCAATAAAATGCTCGTAGAGATTCTCGAAATAAGAAAGTATGAAAATAGGCTTGGTGAAAACTTTAGCCTTTTTTTCGATATTTAGATAAATAACTTGTGGAGTAGGTAAAATGAGGGCTTCGTGGTTGAAATCGAACGCATGGCTGGGTACAACCACCTCCAACGACAACTCGCTAACAACTGACTGGTTTTCAGATTGCTGCTCTTTGTCAGACTTCTCTTGCTTTGTTTTATTGGGCTTATCATGTTTTTGTTGAGGTAGCTGCTTGCCGAAAACGCTCGTCAGCATCACCATCATGAACATCAAAAGTCCAAAAGCACGTGATATATAGGAGTAATTTTTCATTTTAGGAACGCAAAGCTACAAGAATTTATTGAAATAAGTCAAATCTTGTGCCAAAAATTCAAAAATGTAGTTTTGATGAGGTTTGTAAAATAATTTCTAGATTGTTTATGGCTTTATTTGATAGAATAGTTCTTTTTGTTTTATAATTCTTCAAATCGGCTGGGAGATTTACCCGTAAATTTCTTAAATGCTCGATTGAAGGTAGCTTTTGAATTAAATCCACATTCAAAAGCTATCGCCAAAAGTGTATAATTTTTGTTTTTTGGGAGTTTTATTTGTTTTTTAAACTCTTTAACTCGGTATTCGTTCACAAAATCGTTGAAATTTTTACCATAATTTGAATTTATCGCGGCAGAAAGCACCGAAGTATTGGTTTTTAGTTTCTGTGCCAAATCGCTCAACGAAAGTTCGGGTTCGAGGTATAGTTTTTCTTCAAGCATCGTATTTTCTATTTTTGCCCTTAACTCTTCAAAATTATTCTCTTTTGGGTCACTCTTGGCAGTTTTCGTTAGAATTTCTTCTCCTAATTTATTCTTTGAGCTGTATACCAAACGTAAAGGCTGATGCTGTGCATATCCTTTGATACCTACGTAGCAGATAATCAAAACTGTAAACAAATGCCACCACCAATCTTGCTCGAATGGCAAATCACCGAGCAGTTTATCGGCAAGGCTCCAAGCCCATTTGAATACTTCGCCCGTAATTATCAAATAAATAAAATTTCGTAGCCAAACAAAGCTAATTGTCTCAGTATCTGAAAATTGAGTTTCAGTCCAGATACGATACTCTTTATAAATTCGAAGCGATTGATAGAAATAATAAACATAAGAAATACAAATCGCTATTGTTTCGAGCCATCCCAAATAATTGGAAAGCATTAAACTTCTAAAGCTACATATGACTTCATTTCCCTGCAAGAAAGTTACAAAATTGATAATGAAATAGATGAAATATGGCAAGTAATGCAGGAAATATAGCGGTTTAAAATGAAAATCTCTGTTTATTTGGGCTTTCAGATAAAAATAAATAGTTGGTGCAAATGCTAAAGAAAAATATCGTGGAAAGCCATCGAATTTTTCCCAAAGAATATTTATTCCCGCAAAACCGAAGGTATAATCTTGGATTTCCATTGCCAGAAAAAACATCACCCAGCCTAAAAACTTATCAGAAAGACGTTCTTCTTGCCAACCTCTGTACCAAAGCAAAATGGCAAAAAGTAAAGCCAAAAAATAACCAAATTGTAGCGGAGTGGTGTATATTGACATTTTTCAGTGGATATTCTTTTTGTAAAACAATTTAACTTCTTTTTTTGTAGATTTACATTTTTCGCACTTCTCCATTACCAATAATACCTGACATTGGGTCGATTTTTCCTTGACCAAATTGTATTATGCTATTGTTGCCAGTACCATGAGCAACGAGCGAAATTTGAGAATTTACTGATACATTGCCATTTCCGTAGCTTTTTACTTTTGCAGTTTTGGCAATAAGCTTTTGGGCATTAACATTGCCATTTCCACTTTTCTTGATATCTAATTCGTCGATACTTCCTTGAAGCAAAACATCACCGTTTCCATCGTTTTCAAGCCTAAAATAACGTCCTATAACACCCGAAATATGTACATTTGTATTTCCTCGGTGTTGAATTACTGTTACCTCGGGCAAGCATACTTTGATTTTGATGCGAGTATCTTCCAAATATAGTTTTCCGTTATAATTTCCTGCCAATCGAATAGTTAATTGACCTTCTTTATTGTACTTTTTTACTTCCAATCTTGGTTCTAGGTTTTCGTCAATATCGACTTTTATCGAAAATGGTTTGCCAATTTCTACTTCAATTTTTCCGTCAAAATCTTCAAAAGATACTTTATCGAAGTCTTTAAAATCGAAAGTTCGAGAAATAAGTTTTCCTGTGCCTCTTAATGGCCCTTTTTGGGCTAAACTGATATTGTAAAATATGCTAAATACAATGATAAATAAAATTAGCTTTTTCATTTTTATAAATTTTTTAGCAAACGCTACGTTGCGATTTGATACTACAAAGTTCGGGCAAAATTAAAAGCGGGTCGTTACAAAAGATGATTTGAGTCGTCTCAGATTATAATTCGAGACCTTCGTATTTTATTGCGGCTAATAATCATGTAGTTGAATGAGCTAATTCTAATTTCGACAAGCATATAATTGGGATTTTATATAGTTTTTTTTAAATTATTTCAGGAAAATCCGTTTTCTGCCCACTTTTTAAGTAAGATGGCGAATAAAAAAACGCTAATTAAACATTGCCGTTTCCTACAAACCACTACATTTGCACACTTTTTTATTAAATATGTTTAAAAATAATGAGCCAAAATCACAAAAACCTTGATAAGGTTACGGCCGCTGGATTACTTATAACACTCGGTATTATTTTTGGAGACATCGGGACTTCTCCACTTTATGTAATGCAGGCCATTATTGGCAAAGAAAAAATTGATAATGAAATTGTATTTGGTTCGCTATCACTTATTTTCTGGACACTTACATTACAAACAACTCTTAAATACGTTATTTTGATTTTAAGAGCTGATAATAACGGTGAAGGAGGAATCTTTGCACTTTATGCCCTTGTCAGAAGACATGCAAAATGGTTAGTTGTTCCAGCTATTATTGGTGGAAGTGCTTTGCTTGCCGATGGAATTATTACGCCACCGATTTCGGTTGCTTCAGCTATCGAAGGTTTGCAATTGGTTTATCCAGAAATAGAAACAATACCGATTATCATTAGTATCATAACCGTCTTATTTTTGGTACAGGCTTTTGGAACAAACATTGTTGGAAAAGCTTTTGGGCCAATTATGCTTGTTTGGTTTTCGATGTTGGCTATTTTGGGTATTCTGCAAATCGTTAAAAATCCCGTTATATTATCGGCCATTAATCCTTACCATGCTTATCGTCTACTGTTTTTTCACCACGATGGTTTTTGGTTATTGGGTGCCGTATTTTTGTGTACTACTGGAGCAGAAGCACTTTACTCAGATTTAGGTCACTGCGGCCGTGGAAATATCAGAATTAGCTGGATTTTTGTGAAAATATGCTTACTTCTAAATTACTTTGGACAAGGGGTGTGGGCTATTTCTATGCAAGGACAATACCTGGATGGTCGCAAACCTTTTTTTCAATTAATGCCCGGTTGGTTTTTGTTGATTGGAATTGGTATCGCAACAATGGCTACAATCATTGCTAGCCAAGCCTTGATTACGGGTTCATACACACTTATTTCGGAGGCAATTCGACTTACTTTTTGGCCAAAAGTACGTTTGAAATACCCTTCTGACCACAAAGGTCAACTTTATATCCGTAGTGTCAACTGGCTACTTTGGGCAGGATGTGTGGGTGTAGTGCTTTATTTCAAAGAGTCGGCTAATATGGAGGCTGCTTATGGTTTGGCCATTACCCTTACTATGTTGATGACTACAATCTTAGCGGCATATTACCTTTATTCACACCGCTTTAATAAGATTTGGATTGTTACTTTTTTGGTTGTTTATGTAGGAATAGAAGGAGCCTTTTTGGCAGCAAATATGCTTAAATTTATGCATGGCGGTTGGGTATCGGTAGTTATTGCTTCGGTGATTGCGTTGGTAATGATTATTTGGTATCGTTCAAATATTATTAAAAATCGTCTAACAGAATTTGTAAAATTAGAAAAATATATTGAAGGCTTGAAAGAATTAAGTAACGATGAATCAATTCAAAAATACGCTACGCACTTGGTTTACATGAGTAATGCACACCGAGTTTCAGAAATTGAATCGAAAGTAATGTATTCAATTTTTGAGAAACGACCAAAACGTGCCGATATTTATTGGTTTATTCACGTTGACATAACTGATGAACCTTATACAATGAAATATAAGGTAAATATCATCGAATCAGATGATGTAATCAAGGTAAATTTCAAATTAGGCTTTAGGGTTGAACAAAAAATTAATCTCTATTTCAGAAAGGTGATTGAAGAAATGGTGAAACGTAAGGAAGTTGACATTAGAAGTCGATACGAATCTCTAAATAAACAAAATGTAACTGGCGATTTCCGATTTGTGGTTTTGGAAAGATATTTGTCGAATGAAAACAATCTTCCATTTTGGGAACGAATAACAATGGAAGCCTATTTCTTCATAAAAGGCTTTACAAGTTCGGAAGATAAATGGTTTGGCCTTGATACAAGTAACGTGAAGGTCGAGAAAGTACCATTGATTCTTCGTCCAATTGATAATATTTCTTTAGAAAGAGAAGATTGACAGCTGACATATAAAATTGCATTATTTCAAAAAAGCCCTACATAAAAATACCTTTTTGAAATAATGCATACTATGAATTGACATAATAGCTTACAAGACTGAACTACCGAAGTAAAGCCAACTTTTACTTTGTATTACAAACTTTTTATTTGTAAAATCTGAGAATCAGAAGTTCTCCATTTAAGTGTATGGGCTATTAAGGCGTTTTGCTTTTCTTCAACAAAATCAACGGCATTCCTTGCTTGTAAATTGGTTTTTCGTCGTAATCGTTGATTTGGTTTAGTTCAAAAATCGTTATCGAATCTCCTTTAGAGCTGAATCCATACATATCTGATTTATCTTTTTTACCTAAGAAAATCACATCACCATCTTCGTTGGCCACGCAATCTCCGTTTACACAAACGGTGTAGTTGTCATATTTATCCCAACCCTTAATTGTTCCAAATCGACTAAATTTTCCTAATTTTTGAGTTGATAGGTGTTCGTAAATATCCCATTTTCCTTCAAAAATAGCTTTATTGATGGCTGAAGGAAAGGCAACTTTTGGCGTAAAACTTTTGTCAATCAAGCTACTATCAGCACGAACGAATCGGAAAACACGATTTAGTTCTTTATCAGTAAACATCAAAGTTTTGGTGCTTGCTGAATATACAATATTAGTTTGGTCATCTTTATTGAGTTTCAAACTTAGTGTATCTCCATGGCGTTTCATCGGCAAACTTGCAAATTCGGCTTGTCCATTGAAAACCATGATAGAATCGCCTTTTATATGGTCATAAATCAGTTCGGTTGCATAAAAAGTATAGTTGTCAGCTACATTTTTGGGTGAATGAGATGCTTCGAGTGCGTCCAAATATTCTTGGTTTAGCCAATGCCCGTCTAGGTTCGTAGGGGCCTGATTTTCTTGTTTTGAGGTATTGCAAGAGTTGAGCAATATACAAGCAATAAACGTAGGTAAGAGTAGTTTTTTCATTGAAAAAGGACTAGTGTATTGACAAAGTTAATAATACCGTGCTAATTTTTGAATAAAATTTTACGACCTTTGTGACTAACATTTCACTTTATAGTAAACTCTATGCCGATTTTTTCCCAACCTTACCAAGAAGAAATAAAGAAAACCTTTTTGTTGGCCTTGCCTATTGTGATTGCTCAGTTAGGCGTAGTCTTGATGGGGGTTACTGATAATATCATGGTAGGACGATACATTGGGAAAATTGGACTTGGGTCGGCTGGAATTGCAAATTCTATGTCGTTTCTGATTGCTTCTATTGGTATTGGTGGACTTTCGGTGGTTGCACCGCTGATTTCTAAGGCAAAAGCTGAGCGTAATGTTTCCGAAATCAATCGACTTTTTAGGGCAGGAATCAAGGTGTCACTTTGGTTTAGTTTGATTTTGGCTGTGATTGGTTTTGTCTGTATTTATTATTTCGAGACTTTTCAACAATCACCAGAAATCAATGCCCAAGCTCCCGCTTTTATGGCGATTATCATTGTTTCAAATATCTTTATGTTTGTTTTTGCGGCTGCAAAACAACTTTCGGATGGCCTTTCTCGTACCTACGTGGCGATGATGATTACAGTTTTTGGTTTAATTCTCAACCTGATTTTTAACATTGTTCTAATAAACGGCTATTTAGGTTTTCCGAAAATGGGTTTAATTGGTTCAGCGACTTCAACGCTTATCACTCGAATATTGATGATGTTGGCACTTTTTGCCTATCTATTCAATACAAAAACTTTTAAAAAATACTTTCACATAAAATACAAATCGCTCAAAATTAATGATTTAGTGTTAATGATTTTTAAAATTGGTGTGCCTAGTGGACTTCAGTTTTTCTTTGAAATTGCAGCGTTTTCGTTGGCCGTAATAATGATGGGTTGGCTTGGCGAAAACCAATTGGCAGCTCATCAAATAGCAATCAATGTGGCTTCCACAACTTACATGATGGCCTCGGGTCTGGGTATTGCAGGTGGAATTAGAGTAGGGGAGGGTCGTGGACTGAAAGACGTGCGGAAAATAAGGTTTTCGGGTAATGTTGCTTTGCTTTTGGTTACAATTTTCATGACTACCATGATGTTGGTTATTTTAGTCTTTAATCGTTCTCTTGTTGAATTGTATATTGCTGATAATGAGGTGATTGTAATTGCCATGAGATTGATGATTGTAGCTGCTATTTTTCAATTATCCGATGGTATTCAAGTGGTTTCATTGGGTATTCTGCGTGGAATTTCTGATGTGAATATTCCGACTTGGATTACAATGTTTGCCTACTGGGTTATTTCGTTGCCTATGGGTTATTTGCTAGCTTTTAATCTCGAAATGGATGCCATTGGTATTTGGTTTGGGCTTTTGGCTGGATTGACGGTTTCTGCTGTTTTACTCACAGCACGTTTTTATTTTTTAATTAAGAAAATGAAATTGGATTAGCCTAAAATTATTCTATCATTCACTACTTCAAAATCGCACGGGGAACCCCGTCACTCATTAATTTGCTCAGTTCGTTTTATAATATTGATGCCATAGAGGCAGGGCTTGATGAAGCAGGCCGAGGATGTTTAGCTGGGCCTGTGGTAGCTGCGGCCGTAATTTTGCCAAAAGATTATACACATAAATGGCTCAATGATTCTAAACAACTCAATCACCAACAAAGAGAAAAGTTGAAGGTAGAAATCGAGCGAGATGCCATTGCTTTTGCCATTGCGGAGGCTTCAAACGAAGAAATTGATAAAATAAATATTTTGAAAGCAAGTTTCTTGGCAATGCACAGAGCGGTCGATGGTCTTAATCTTCGCCCAGAACATTTATTGATTGATGGCAATCGTTTTACGCCTTATCCACTAATTCCGCATACGTGCATTGTTAAAGGCGATGCCAAGTTTTTGTCTATTGCTGCAGCCTCAATATTGGCAAAAACCCATCGTGATGATTTAATGGTAAAATTGGCTTCTGAATTTCCGTATTATCGTTGGGAGCAAAATGCAGGTTATCCAACACTATTTCATAAAAAAGCGATAAAAGAGCATGGTTTTACGCCCTTTCATCGCCTTACATTTCGCAGTGAAATTAAGCCTAAAACTTCAATCCCTTCAAGTAAATAGCATCGCTTTTCATACTTTCGATTGGTCCAACTGGATATTGCTCTTGTTCTACTAAGAAATATTTGATTCCGCTATCTTTGGCTGCACGAAGCAAGCTTTTATAGTCAATTATTCCAGAAGCAAGGTCGGTTTGCTGTGGTTTTGGGTCTTTTGTAGCGAGTTGTTTGATATGACAAAGCTCGTAGCGATTGCCAAATTGTTTTAAATGTTCAATACTGTTTTCACCTGCCGCTTCGCTCCAGCACATATCCAATTCAAAACATACGATTGAAGGGTCGGTGTTTTCAAGCAAAATCCTTTGTCCTTTGATTCCATTGGCATTTTGGAAAGAGTATGCATGGTTATGATAACCGTAACGTAGGCCATATTTTTTACAGATTTCGCCATTTTTTGTGAAAGCTTCAGCTTTTTGTTTCCAAGCATCAGCTGATGGTTGCATTCCAATAGCTGGACAAATCACATATTTCATACCTCCTTCCGCACATTTGGCAATCATTTCTTCGTTGGTATCGGGTAAACCTAAATGAGTACTAACCATTTTTACACCAATATCTCCTAAATATGCTTTTGCATCTTTTGGCGTCATGCCCCAAAATGGGTCTTTAGAGTAGCTTTCAAAATATTTATAACCCATATCAGCTAATTGCTTCATGTAGTTTTTAGGGTCTTTCGGAAGCACATCACGAATGCTATAAAGTTGACATCCGAATTGTTTTAACGAGCCTTTGGCCTGTAAATCATTAGTTATAAATGCCAAAGCGGCCAATGAAGCCGATTGTTTCAAAAAAATTCTGCGATTGATATTCATTGTCATACATTTAAGGTTGGTTATAAAGATGAGCAATTTAGCAGAATTCTAGTAAATAATTGTCAGTTTTACAAATAAAAATAGCAACCTATTTCTAAGTTGCTATTTTATCATTTTTATTTCAATCTTAATGCTCAAATAAGCTGCCCAAGCCACCCAAAACTGAGCCACTTTCTTTTGTAGCATTTCCACCATAAGGAGAAAGGCGTTGAATAAGTTTAGAAATTGGTAATGATTGAATCCAAACTTTTCCTGTGCCGCGGAGTGTTGCCAAAAATATTCCTTCACCACCAAAAACCATTGATTTTAGACTTCCCGAACGCTCAATGTCAAATTGGAGTTGAGGCTCAAAACCAACTACACAACCAGTATCAATTCGAAGCGTTTCATTATTAAGTTGACGCTCAATTACAACTCCACCTGAGTGAATAAATGCCATGCCATCACCTTGTATTTTTTCGAGAATGAAGCCTTCGCCTCCGAAGAAACCCGCACCAAGTTTTTGATTAAAATGAATCGAAATGCTCGTGCCCATTGCTGCACACAAAAAGGCATCTTTTTGTACGATGAGCGTGTTACCCATGATTTTTGCTAAATCTACAGCTTTTATTGTACCAGGGTATGGAGCGGCAAAAGCCACTTTACGCTTGATATTTGAGCGGTTGGTGAAGTGAGTCATAAAAATCGACTCGCCCATCAATACTCTGCTACCCGCTTGCATCAATTTGCCAAAAAGGCTTTGTTGGGGCTGTGAGCCATCACCCATTTTGGTTTCAAACATGATGCCGTCTTCCATGAAAAGCATCGTGCCAGCTTCAGCAATAACGGTTTCGTTTGGGTCAAGTTCTATTTCGACGATTTGTATATCTTCGCCAAAGATTTTGTAGTCAATTTCGTGAGAACGCATAGAATAAATTTGGTTTAAATTTTGTGAAACGAAGATAGGGTTTAAGCTGAAATCTTTCAAAAAAATCTACACAAATGTAGCTATGAAGATGAAGAAAGGTTATTTTTTATAAAAATGATTCTTGCTTCAACCTTTTGTTATAGAATGTATCAAAGCATAGAAGCCAAAATATAATGAAAAATTTCATAGATTTTTTCCTTTTAGTTTTTTTTCAGGTTATGCAAAACGAAGAAGTTTAGGTTGTACAAATGCCATTGGTTTATAAAATTGAATTAAATATTTATACATAATTCACCTTTCAAGAAGGTATAAAAGTCAAAATTATAAGAGTAGAAGATACTCGATGTCCGTACAATATTACCTGTATTTGAGCTAGTATGGTAAAGATTAACTTTATAGTCAGCTAAAAGTGTGTATCAAAAGACACCTCAGTAGATTTTGAATCAAAACCTATTAAAACCACTGTTGATTTGAGTGATGCGAATTATTTAGTATAGGGTGCTGACGAGTTTCCTTATCTAAATGTGTTATTGATTATTAAAAAGACTATTAATTAATGAAATAAAAGGAATGAGCTTCGAGATGGTTCGTTGCAGCGATAAAATACTAAAACTAATATTTGCTTTATTTTAATTTTTAGATTAACTCACTATATAAGTAGGTATAACCGTGAAAAAGATGCAGAATAGATTTGTAATCCAATTATATTGCGTAGAAAATAGAAAAGGACGAAGTCAGAGCTTCGCCCCCTCAAATTTATCATTTTGGCTCTTCGGCAGCAGGTGTTTCGGTTGCTACCTTTACTTTTCCAAATAATTCTTGTAAAAATGCCTCAGCATCTGGAAAGCTATCTTTCAATGCCGCACCTGCTTCAGTTTTTAGTTTCTCAAAATATTCAGGAGCTTTGTCAATTGCTTGTTCGGCTTCATCTTTAAACTGCCCTGCTTTTATTTTCAAATCTGCCAAAGCTTTTTCTCCTTCTTCGGTTTGTAAATATTTATTAAGTGCTACGCCCGCCGCTGCTCCGAGTACGAATGTTGCTAAATGTTTTGCGTTGACCATTTTAGTAAATGTTGTTTTATATGTTTAATGCTGATTCTTTGACTAAATTCATTCATGAAAGTATCAAACTTTATTGATTAATAATTGATAATTTTGCCGATTGGTAAATTTTATACGCAGATGGACGAAAATCTTGTTGACTATTACGCAGAGCTTCTATACGATTATCATTTTTTGAAACAACCCTTACAAAAAGCCGACGCAATTTTTGTTTTAGGAAGCCACGACCCCAGCGTAGCTGACTATGCCGTAGAATTGTATAAAAAAGGTTGGGCAAAATACATTATTTTTTCAGGTGGAGTTTTTCGTCCTGTCGGAGAACTCCGAAATCTATCGCCAAAGTCAGAAGCTGATGCCTTTTTCGATATTGCTCTAAAAGCAGGTGTGCCATCTGAAGTGGTCATTCTTGATAACGAAGCCACAAATACAGGTGAGAATTTTTCGTGTACGAGAAAGATTTTTAAAGAAAAAGGCTTCGATTTTCAGAGTTTTATTTTGGTGCAAAAGCCTTATATGGTGCGTCGAACTCACGCAACTGCTTTGGTGCAATTTGCTGAGTTTAAATTCATGTCAACAGCCAAATCCGATTCTTACGCCCAGTATATTACTCGGTGTGCCGAAAATAATATAAGCAAAGAACGAGTAATCAGCAACATGACGGGAGATTTACAACGCCTAAAAATTTATCCTGAAAAAGGGTTCTTAGTAAAGATGGAAATTCCAGAAAATGTATGGGAAGCTTACGAAAAACTCATCGAAATGGGTTTTGATGGCCGAATGGCTAATTAGCTGGGAAAATTTTTTACATAAAAGTTTAATATTTATTGTTTTAGTGATAGTTTTAATAAAAAAACACAATTAATTCATCCAAAAATCTTTTCAACTTATGAAAACTTACATATTTTTACTGCTACAACTTATAGTATTTACAGGTCTTGGTCAAAATGAAAAACCTTCAATTAAAGGTGATAATGATGTTTGTGCAGGGGCCAAAGCAACTTATAGCCACACAATTACCGATAAGAGCATAAAATTTAAAGATTGGATTTTACCAGAAGGGGCTGAAAAAGTATCTGAAAATAAAAATAAAATCACTGTGCAGTTTAAAAAAAATGGAAGTTATGAACTCAAAGCCATTTTTATTTCGGAAGATAATGCCCTTTGTAGCCAAACGTTTAATGTAGCGGTGCATGAGCAACCAAAAATTAGTATTGCAGGATTAGACCGAGTTTATTCAAAATCTGATAACGTTTTTGAAGCAAGTCCAAATTCAGATGTTGATGTTTTTACTTGGTCGGTTTATCTTTCACAAGGAAGTACCGACCTTTTACATGGAAACTTAGGTGTTACTGCAAAAAACTTTGAAGATGCAGTAATGTATTCTTATCCGAACAAATCGTCAATTATGCTTGATTTTAGAAGACCAGGCATTTACGAATTAAAAGTTTTTAGTAAAGGTAAAAATGGTTGCGAAAGCCCAATTCAAACAAAAATAATTAAAGCGTACCTAGTACCAGAAAATCGAGTTTTGACAACAAATATGCCTTAATACTGGCCCGTAGCAAGCATAACGAGTGTACATGCTTCAATCGGTTCGATACCTTTTTCGGTCAGAAAATCCTCAAATACAGGGTTTTCTGTACCGGGATTGAAAATCACTCTCCGAGGTTTTAGGTCGGCCACGTAATCAAAATATTCACTTTGCCTTTGTGGGTTCACATAAAGTGTAACCGTATCTATATCTTCAAATTTCTCTTTTTCGGTATTTATTTCTTTTCCAGCAACAAGCCCTTCTTTTACACCCAAAAGTTCAATCTCATGCTTGTGGCTTACCAATTTATTAGCTGCCAAAAAAGAATATCTACTTGGGTCGGTTGATGCACCTATAACTAATGTTTTCTTTGCCATTTTTGAAAATGTTTCTGTTCTAAAAATCTTATTTTCTGAAAATTAGTTCAACCCAACAGCGAATGCCAAAAATAGAAAGTTGCATATCCTCGCCAATCCTTCCATTTTTCGGCCATTTGGTTCAATTCACTAATTGTCGGCTTTGCCGCTAAACCATATTGCGTTTTCACAGCATTATGCAGCCCCACATCTTCCACAGGAAAAGCATCATAGTTTTTTAGACTTTTCATCATAGAATAATTAGCCGTCCAGTTGCCAACGCCTTTTATCTTGACCAATTTTTCTTTCACTTCTTCAAAAGTTAACTTTTTTAAAGTTTCTTGCGATAAATTTCCTTCGGCAAATTCACGTGATACATTTAATATATACTGTGCTTTGCTTTTACTAAACTGAAGATGCTGAAAATCTTCAAGATTCAAACTTGCCAATCTTTCGGGAGTTGGTAAGGCATAAAAGGCTTCATTATTATTAAAATGTTTCTGACCAAAATTCTGAACTAGCTTTTCCTTAAGTGAATATG
Organism: Emticicia sp.; assembly: GCA_017495105.1. Classification (GTDB taxonomy): domain Bacteria; phylum Bacteroidota; class Bacteroidia; order Cytophagales; family Spirosomataceae; genus Emticicia. The sequence continues at coordinate 21,442 of JAFEIL010000527.1, forward strand.
CAAAATTTAGATTAATCTGCTGACCAATAATCGACCAAACCAAAGATTCAAATAAATCTGGCATTCCAATCATGCGGAGTCCATAAAATTTTTGGCAAAGCGAAGCCAAAACTTTGTCATTTTGAGCAGTTTCATAAAAAAGATGAAGATTTGCCTTCAAATCAAACCAATCAGAAACATAATTTTTGACAATCTCAATAATTTTTTGATCCTGATTTTCTGAATGGATTGATATTTGCAAGTGAGAATCGTAGGATATAGAGAATAAAATGAGCGAATATTCAAATGAAATAACTTTAAAAATCTCTTTATTCTTGATAGTATGCAGGCATTCTTTTTCATTCCGAGAAAGAAATCGAAGAATTTGTTCAAAGTTAAACGCTGTTGGGGTAGATAATTCAATCATTTGAAAGAAGAAATGAGGTCAGAATGCAATCTAAGCGAAATAATTTTTAAAAAGAATCCGAACTTTGCTTAAATGTTTAAATTCGTTTTTTTTATCACAAAAACAGAAGTTTATACCTTTATATTTGCAACAAAAGCGGTTATACTTTACCTTTGTGGTGTTATTAAGTAAAAAGTTTTTTTCAGTACCATACAAAATATATACATTCCATATAATTAAAATTCTTGCTAAAATACCATTCTATAGTCATCTGTATACGTTGATTTTGGGGTGGTATTTTGTTGTAAAATGCTGATAATCAAACAATTATGTGTCTATTTAAAATAATTCTAAATTACTATAAGCTATAAAAAAAATAACAAAAGCTATTTGATAGAAAACAATAGTAGCGTAGTTTTGCAGTCTGAAAAAGTAGGAATACTACATTATATATAAATATGATTCGTAAATTTTATAAGTCAATTTTAGCTCTTGCTGTTGCTGTAAGCATTTCCGTTGGTTATGTAGCGGCACAAGATAGTACTTCTACTGCATCCGCTGCACCTGCTGGTGGTGGCGATGTAGCTAAAGGAGAAGGGTTGTTCAAGAATAACTGTGCACAATGCCATGCCGTTACGGCAGAGGTTGTTGTTGGGCCGGGTTTGGCAGGAATCGAAGAGCGTAGAGACTATGCTTGGTTGAAGAAATGGATAAACAATCCAATGGGCGTAATAGCCAGCGGCGATAAATATGCCAATGAGCTTTACGAAAAGTACAATAAAACTCAAATGACCGCTTTCGCTGCATTTGGCGACGATGAAGTAAAAGCAATTTTAGCTTATGTTAAAAGTGCGAATGTTGTTCCAACAGTAGCAACTCCCCCACCAGGAACTCCTATACAAGATAATACTAATACAGGTGGTGGTAAATTTATCAATGTTATCTTGGTAGCATTGTTAATTATCATGGGTCTTGTTTTGGTAGCTTTACTTGGTATCTTACAATTATTAAATAAATTGTCAGGTGCAGATGCTGGTTCATCAGAAGCTTCTCTTTCATTCGGAGAAAAACTTCAAGCAAGCTTCAAAAACATTGCGGCAAACAAAACTGTTCGTTCGGCTATTGTTTGGGCATTTATCTTACTTGCAACAAAAGCTACTTTCGATGGTATGTACGGAATTGGTGTTCACCAAGGATATGCTCCAAAACAACCAATTGCTTTCTCTCACAAATTGCACGCTGGCGAAATGAAAATCAACTGTGCGTATTGTCACACAGGTGTGTATAAAGGAAAACAATCAGGTATTCCTTCTGCAAACATCTGTATGAACTGTCACAATGCTATCAAACGTGAATCGCCAGAAATACAAAAGATTTACACTGCAATCGAAACTAATAAGCCAATTGAGTGGGTACGTGTACACAACTTGCCTGACTTAGCTTATTTTAACCACGCACAACACACAAATGTTGGTGGTTTAGAGTGTAAAAATTGTCACGGAGAAATTGAGAAGATGGAGGTAGTGCAACAACGCTCAAGCCTTACAATGGGCTGGTGTATTGATTGTCACCGTAAATCAGAAGTTAATGGTAAGGACAACGGCTATTACGCTAAATTGATGGAAGCTCATAGTGCAGTAAGTAAGGGAACAATGAAAGTACAGGATAACGGTGGATTAGAATGTGCTAAATGCCATTATTAATACCTCAGTTTAATAAAAAGAAATTAAGTTTTTACAGAAAAAAATAAAGTCCCTTCGGGATTTAGGGTTATATGGAAAACACTAATAAAAAGTATTGGAAAGGGGTTGAGGAGTTGAAAAACGACATTGGGTTTGTACAAAATGCCAATCGTGAATTTAATTTAGATGATATCGAAACTGTCGAGCCAACTCATCGCCGTGACTTCTTGAAAGTGTTAGGCTTTAGTGTGGCGGCAGTATCATTGGCTGCGTGCGATGCTCCAGTTCGTAAGGCTATCCCTTACTTAAATAAACCAGAAAGTGTAGAGCCGGGCATTCCAAACTGGTACGCATCTACCTATTCAGAAGGTGGCGACTATTGCAGTATCTTAGTAAAAACACGTGAAGGTCGTCCTGTTAAGATTGAAGGAAACAAACTTTCATCCATTACAAAAGGTGCGGTAAACGCAAGAGTGCACGCTTCAGTATTGAGCTTGTATGACAATGAAAAATTGAAAGCACCTAAAAAAGGTAGCTCGGATATAAAATGGGAAGAATTAGATAAAGAAGTCATCGCAGCCCTCGCTAAAGGTGGAAACATTCGTATCGTAACAAACTCAATTCTTTCTCCAACAACAAAAAAGGTAGTTGCTGATTTTGCTGCAAAATACCCTTCAACAAAGCACGTTACGTATGATGCAAATTCATCATATGCTATTGTGCAAGCAAATGCTGAATCTTTTGGTCAAGCAGTAATTCCTTCTTACGATTTCAGCAAAGCAAGCGTAATTGTAGGTATTAATGCCGATTTCTTAGGTACTTGGATTGCTCCAAACACATTTGCTGGTCAATGGGCTGTTACTCGTAAATTGAGAAGTGGCAAGAATGGTAAAAACACAATGTCTCGTCATTACCAATTTGAAACTGGTTTGACAATCACAGGTGCATCTGCCGATTATAGAGGAATGATAAAGCCATCACAAGAAGGTGATGTTGCGTTAGCTTTATACAATAAAGTAGCTGCCGCTTTAGGTGGAAAAACTACTGGCGGTGGTGCTGTTGAAACACAAAATTTAGATAAGTGTGCAAAAGACCTTATCGCTGCCAAAGGTGTTGCTTTAGTAGTATCTGGCTCAAATAACCCAGCAGTACAAACTATTGTTAATGCTATAAATAGCTTACTCGGTAGCTACGGAACAACAATTGATTTAAGCACACCAGTAAATTACCGTCAAGGTAATGATGCTGAAATGACTGCATTCATTAACGAAGTAAAAGGTGGACAAGTTAGCACTGCAATTTTTTTATCAAACCCAGTTTATGACCACGCAAGAGGTGCTGAGTTAGGTGAAGCATTATCGAAAGTTGCTACTACAATATCATTCTCTGACCGTGCAGACGAAACAGCTTCAAAATGTAAATACATCGCTCCAGCTCCTCATTACTTAGAGTCTTGGAATGATGCGGAACCTAAAAAAGGTTTCTACTCACTTACACAGCCAACAATCTCTTTGATTTTTGATACTCGTCAACCACAATCAAGTTTATTGACTTGGGCAGGTTTGAATGCAGACTATCAAGCATATTTGAAATCAAACTGGAATAGCAATATTCTTAGTGGAAAGTCTTGGGTACAAGCATTACATGATGGTGTTTTCGAGCCTATAGCTGATTCAATCGTATTGGGTGCAGTTTTTGCAGGAAATGTTGATGTAGCAGCTGCTGCGATTGCTCAAGTAAAAGGTGCAGGTATTGAGGTTTCTATCTACGAATCAGTAGCAATTGGAACAGGTTTACAGGCAAACAACCCTTGGTTGCAAGAAATGCCAGACCCAATTTCGAAAGTTACTTGGGAAAATGTAATTGCGGTTTCACAAAAAACTGCTACTGAATTAGGTATTGCACAAGGAGATATTGTCAATTTGACAGTAGGTGGTAAAAAAGTAGTAGGTACGAGTACAGATTTGGAAGGTGGAATTCCTGTATTAATTCAACCAGGTCAAGCAAACGGTACAATTTCAATAGCTTTTGGTTATGGTCGCACTGCCGCCGGAAAATCAGGAAATACGGGAGCAAATACATATCCTTTGGTTGCTAACGGGCAATATTGGGCAAACGATGCAAAAATTGAAAAAATAAAAGACGGATATACATTAGCACAAACACAAACTCACAGTACCGTAATGGGGCGTACAGCAGTTGTACAAGAGTCTGTTTTAGGCGAATACGTAAAAGATGTTAAAGCTGGTCGTTTCGAACCAAAAATTGAAACTTCGGAAGGTGAGAAAAAACCATACCAAATCACCCTCTGGAATGGTCACGAAAAGAAAAATCATAGCTGGGGAATGGTTATCGATTTGAATAGCTGTACCGGTTGTGGTTCATGTTTGGTAAGTTGCCAAGCAGAAAACAATGTGTCAGTAGTTGGAAAAGCTGAGGTCGCACGCGCAAGAGAGATGCACTGGATTCGTATCGACCGTTATTATAGCTCAGAAATGAGTCATGATGAGGCTCTTGCAGAAAAAGGTATCATCGGTGGTTACAGAGAATTAGAAATTGCTGCTGAAAATCCAGAAGTTGTATTCCAACCAATGATGTGTCAGCACTGTTCAAATGCACCTTGTGAAACTGTTTGTCCAGTATTGGCAACTACTCACAGTTCAGAAGGTTTAAACCAAATGACATATAACCGTTGTATCGGTACTCGTTATTGTGCCAACAACTGTCCATATAAAGTACGTCGTTTCAATTGGTTCAAATATTTTGAAAACGATAACTTTGATTTCCACATGAATAATGACTTAGGTCGTATGGTGTTAAATCCAGACGTAACTGTCCGTTCACGTGGTGTTATTGAGAAGTGCTCAATGTGTGTGCAGCGTATCCAAGCGGGCAAATTAAATGCTAAAAAGGAGCGTCGTCGTCCAGTCGATGGAGAAATTCAAACAGCTTGCTCACAATCATGTCCAACAAATGCTATCACATTCGGCGATATGCTTGATAACGAATCAGAAGTGTCGAAGATCTTAGCTGTTGAGAAAGAAGGTCGTGCTTTCCACGTATTGGAAGAAATCAACGTTCAACCACAGTTGAATTACTTGACTAAAATCCGTAACAAGGATGGCGTTGCAAAAGCAGCTCATGCTGAAAAGAAAGAAGCACATCATTCATAATTTGAAAGGTTGGTTTGAAGTTTAAATAGAAAATTAAAAATAAATATCTCAAAAAAATAAAACTATGCACGTAGTTTCACCAATAAGAGAAACTTTGGTACTAAATGGTAAAACTTACCACGACGTAACTGAAGATATTTGTAAGCAGGTTGAGGGAAAACCAACCAAGGAATGGAAAATTGTTTTCGGAATATCAGTTTTAGTACTTCTTTATGGTGCTGCTTGGGTATTTTGGACATGGTGGGAAGGTCTTGGAGTATGGGGACTTAACAAAACAGTAGGTTGGGCGTGGGATATCACAAACTTCGTATGGTGGGTAGGTATTGGTCACGCTGGTACACTTATCTCTGCAGTATTATTATTATTCCGTCAGAAATGGAGAACATCAATTAACCGAGCTGCTGAAGCGATGACAATCTTTGCCGTAATTTGTGCGGCGTCATTTATTGTAATGCACATGGGTCGTCCTTGGTTAGCGTATTTTGCTCTTCCATTGCCAAATACTTTTGGTTCTTTATGGGTAAACTTCAATTCTCCATTGGTTTGGGACGTTTTTGCAATCTCGACTTATTTCTCAGTTTCATGTTTATTCTGGTACATCGGTTTGATTCCTGACTTAGCAACAATCCGTGACCGTGCTACAGGCACTCGAAAGAAAGTTTACGGTGCATTAGCAATCGGTTGGACAGGTGGAGCTAGAGCTTGGGCAAGATATGAAGACGTTTCTTTGATTTTGGCTGGTTTATCAACACCACTCGTACTTTCTGTACACACGATTGTATCATTTGACTTTGCAACATCTGTAATCCCAGGATGGCACACAACTATTTTCCCTCCGTATTTCGTTGCGGGTGCTATTTTTTCTGGTTTTGCAATGGTTCAAAATTTGATGCTGGTAACAAGAGTCGTATATAAATTAGAAGACTACGTAACACTTGAGCATATTTCCTTGATGAATAAAATCATCACTTTGACTGGTTCAGTTGTAGGTATCGCTTATATAACTGAATTCTTTATTGCAGCTTATTCTGGAGTAGAATATGAGCAATATGCTTTCATTAATCGTGCAACTGGTCCTCTTTGGTGGTCATATTGGGCGATGATGACTTGTAATGTACTTTCTCCACAATTATTCTGGTTCAAAAAAGTGCGTGAAAACATCCTTGTTTCTTTTGTAATGGCTGTTGTGGTAAATATTGGTATGTGGTTTGAACGGTTTGTAATCATAGTAACATCGTTGCATCGTGATTACTTACCATCAAGTTGGACATATTTTACCCCTCGTATGGGTGACATTTCTGATTATATATTCTCTTTTGGATTTTTCTTTACAGCCTTTTTCTTATTTTCTAAATTTTTGCCTGTTATAAATATGGCTGAGGTAAAATCAGTATTGAAATCATCATCTGAAAAATACCCAGAGAAAAAGAAAGTAACAGCGTAATTAAAAATTTTACCATTATATAAGTAGTTGATTATTAATAATTTATAGTTATTTATAATTCAACGTTCAACATTTATCATTACTTAAATGGCAGATAGCAAATATTTAGTAGGAGTTTTTGACGATGGCGATGAATTATTACACGCAGTTGAAGACATAAGACACCAAGGTGTTAAAATTCATGAAGCATACACGCCTTTCGCTATTCATGGACTTGATAAAGCTTTAGGTTACAGCTTTCCAAGAATGGGTGTTGCCGCTTTCTTGTTCGGTATCACAGGTACATGTTGTGCTTTGTTGCTTACATTCTGGACAATGGGTGTTGATTGGCCAATTAATGTTGGTGGAAAAAACTTTTTTCCTTTCCCGACAAATATTCCGATTGTATTTGAGCTTACTGTCCTTTTAGCGGCATTTGGTATGTCTTTTACATTCTTTTTCATGGAAGATTTAGGGCCAACATCTAAGCCAATTATATTTGATGTAAGAAGCACAGATGATAAATTTGTTCTTGCGATTGACCTCGCAAAAAATAAGTTATCAGAAAACGAAATTTCAAAATTATTGAAAGAATCGGGTGCTTCTGAGGTAAATGTGAAAGAAATATAATATTGACTGATTATCAATTCAAAGAATTCAAAGATGAAGGTTTCATTAAAAAATATTACGCTCGCATTATCAATTGCAACTTTTTCAACCGCTGCATTGACTTCTTGTAGTGATAATAATAGTACTGGTTGGGAATTTGCTCCTAATATGTACAATTCTCGTGCATACGAACCACTGACACAGTGGCGTAAAAATACCATTAACCTTGATGGGAAAGATATGCGTTCACCAGTTGCTGGTACAGTTTCTCGTGCTAACTATCAAACGTCTTTCTTGCAAGATGATAGTACAGTCGTGAATGATTTGATGGTATATAACTTACCGAAAGATAGTATTGCAGTGGCTGAGGTGACATTAAAGAATCCTGTTCCATGGTCGGATAAGGCTGAAGAAGAAGGAAAAGTGCTTTATGAAAGAAACTGTCTACACTGTCACGGTGAAAAAGGTGCGGGTGATGGTGCTGTAGGTAAAGTATATAAAGGAGTTCCTAACTATGCGTCTGATGCTTATAAAAATATGAATGATGGTCATATTTTCCACGTAATTACTTATGGAAAGGGTCGTATGTGGGCTCATGCTTCGCAAGTGAACCCAGAGGAGCGTTGGAAAATAGTACATTACGTACACAGATTGCAATTAGGTAACTAATATTATAAATGCTATCCGTGATAGAATTGCGGAAACCCTTTGCAGGGCTAAGTATAAAGATATTTATTTATTAACACTCTTTAAGTAAAAGGGTTCAAATTTAAAGAAAATGGCTCATAGTACTCACGAAATTCCTTCTACAGAAGAAAGATTTGAGTTTAAATCTGAAACTAAACGTAATCTTATTATTGCGGCTCTTATTGGCGTAGTAATGGTAGCAATTGGTTCATTCTTATTATCAAAAGGCTGGTCAATAGGTGTTTGGGAATCTCATGGTGGCGAGCATGCTGCCGTAGGACACGAATCTGCAGGTCATGGAGAACATGGCAGCGAACACGGTGTAACATTGTTCGCAAGGATTATTGCTAATATATGGATGAATAGTGTTTATTTCCTTGGAATTTCTATAGTTGGGGCATTTTTTATTGCTTATAACTACATTGCGAAAGCGGGATGGTCTTCGTCAATTAAGCGTGTAGCTGAAGCAATGCCATCATTTGTAATTGTTCCAGGTCTAATCTTGATTATTTTGATGGCTCTACCATCAACTCGTCACATTGTCATGCACTGGACACATGATGGAATAATGAATCCATCAAGTGAACATTATGATAAAATTATTGCTGGAAAAGCATGGTATTTAAATTTGCCTTTCTATTTTGTTCGTTTAATTGCATATATAGTAGTATGGTATTTTGGTTGGAAAGCAATCCGTAAATACTCTTTATTAGAAGATGAAATGGGGGGGTTAGAAAACTACTACAAAGGTCGTAATGCTTCAAAGTTATTTATGGTATTTTTTGCTGTAACTGCCTCAACATCAGCATGGGATTTATCAATGGTAATTGATACACACTGGTTTTCAACTATGTTTGGTTGGTACCATTTAGCAAGTTGGCACGTGGCTGGCTTAGCAACAATGATGTTGATAATTTTATTGTTGAAAGACCAAGGGTACTTGAAAATCGTTAATGAAAGTCATTTACATGACTTAGGTAAATTTATTTTTGGCTTCTCAGTATTCTGGACTTATGTATGGTTTTCACAATATTTATTAATATTCTATGCTAATTTACCTGAAGAAACAATCTATTTTCGTGAGCGTTTCACAGGTTTTCAAGGCAGATATTGGTGGCCATTTCATATTAGTTTAGTTTTAAATTTCTTCTTCCCATTCTTAATTTTGATGGCAAGAAATTCAAAAAGAAGACCAACGTTCTTGAAATTAGGTAGTGTGTCGGTAATAATCGGTCACTGGTTTGATTTCTACCAAATGCACATGCCAGGTATTGCTAAAGATCAAGGCGGAATAGGTATCATCGAATGGGGAACAACTCTAACATTTGCTTCATTATTTATCTATTTTGTAGCAAATGAATTATCTAAAGCAAACTTATATCCTAAAAACCACCCATTCTTAGAAGAAAGTATGCACCACGATATTTAATTTTTTAAACATTTTCGTTGAACATTCTTTTTTATATACAAGAGTTAAAGTATTCAAACTTGTAAATTATTTAGTAACATGACATTATTGATTGTAGCTTTAGCAATTGTGTTTATTGTTCTTACCGTACTGGTAATATCAAAGACACAGACTCTCTTGAAAGGAGTGAAAGGAGAAACAGAACAGAATGATGATGTAGTAGATAGTGCCAATAACATTAACGCAATTGGACTATTCATTTTCTGGATTTTGAGTATTATCGGCATGGTTTGGTCATTTTTTTATGCTAAGAAAGATTTCTTGATGGCATTTGGTGATATTCCATCTGCTTCATCAGTTCATGGAAAAGAAACTGACTTTTGGTTTTGGTTTGGAATGGCTGTAGTAACGGCGTCGTTTGTGATAGTAAACTCTGTTTTGTTCTACTTTCCATTAAAGTATCGTTATAATAAAAACAGAAAAGCACACTTTTATCCTCATAATAACACGCTTGAAATCGTTTGGACATTAGTACCTGCTGTAATTATGGCTGGTTTAGTATTCACAGGTTTACGTGTTTGGAATAAAGTAATGTCTGATGCTCCTAAAGATGCCGAAATCATTGAAATCATGGGTAAGCAATTCGGTTGGCAGGTTAGATATGGTGGAGTTGAAAACGGTAAATTAGGAAATTATAATTATAAGTTGATTGATGATGCCGCAGGAAATGAATTTGGTTTAGATTTTACTGATGAAAATTCATTTGATGATTTCACTAATAGTTCTGAATTGCACATTCCTAAAGGCAAACCAGTATTATTAAAAATTAGAGCAAGAGATGTATTGCATAGTGTATTTATCCCTCACATGAGAGTAAAAATGGATGCGGTACCTGGTATGCCAACAAAATTTTGGTTCATTGCAGACAAAAGTACTGCTGATATGAAAGCCGAACTTGGAAATCCAGAGTTTAAATATGAAATCGCCTGTACAGAGGTTTGTGGAAGAAGTCATTTTGCCATGAAATTAATATTGGTTGTTGATGAACCTGCTGACTACGAAAAATGGAAAAAGGAGCAAAAGTCATTGTTAGCTTCAAAACCAGAATTTTTAGAGAAAGTCCCAGCAAGTTTAAAAGCTAAAGCAATGAAATATTTTCCTGTAGAAGCTGCTTCAGATACTACAATTGCTTCGGGGAGTGTAAGTTTACCAACAGTTACATCATTAAGATAAGATTCAATCTAAAATTATTTAAACTAATAACATAAAAATGGCAGCAGTAGCACACGCAGATACGCATGTTCACGAACATGATGAAGCACATGAGCATCACGAGCCACAGAGTTTTATAAAAAAATATATATTCTCTGAGGACCATAAGGTAATTGCCAAGCAATATTTAATTTCAGGTATTGTATGGGCTTTAATTGGAGGTTTTTTATCATTGGTGTTCCGTTTACAACTAGGATATCCAGGGATTAATTTGGGTTGGTTAAAGCCTATTTTGGGCGAAAGATGGTTTGACGAGGCAGGGAAATTAGACCCGAATTACTACATTGCTCTTGTTACAATGCACGGAACTATCATGGTATTCTTTGTATTGACTGCTGGTTTGAGTGGTACTTTTTCCAATTTCTTGATTCCATTACAAATTGGTGCAAGAGATATGGCATCTGGATTTATCAATATGTTATCATACTGGTTCTTCTTCTTGTCAAGTGTTATTATGTTCTGTTCATTATTCGTACAAGATGGCCCGGCGGGTGGTGGTTGGGTTGTATATCCACCATTGAGTGCTTTGCCAGATGCAGCTCCAGGTTCGGGTACTGGTATGACAATGTGGTTAATTAGTATGGCGATTTTTATTGTATCAAGTTTATTGGGTAGTATCAACTACGTAACTACTGTTATCAACTTGCGTACAAGAGGTATGACTTTCGATAAAATGCCATTGACTATTTGGGCGTTTACATTTACCGCTATCTTAGGTATTTTGTCATTCCCAGTTTTATTATCGGCAGCTTTATTGTTGATTTTTGACCGTAGCTTTGGTACAAGTTTCTACTTATCTGATATTTATATTAATGGACAAGCTCTTCCAAACCAAGGCGGTAGCCCAATTTTGTTTCAACACTTATTCTGGTTCTTAGGACACCCTGAGGTATATATCGTTATCTTACCTGCATTGGGTATGACTTCAGAAATTATCGCTACAAATGCAAGAAAGCCAATTTTTGGTTACAAAGCGATGATTTTCTCAATGCTTGGTATCATGTTCTTGGCTTTTATTGTGTGGGCTCACCACATGTTTATGACAGGTATGAACCCTTTCCTAGGTTCGGTATTTACTCTCTTAACTTTGATTATAGCAGTACCATCAGCGGTAAAAGCATTTAACTATATCACTACATTATGGAGAGGTAATATCATCTTTACACCTGCTATGTTGTTTTCAATTGGTTTAGTTTCGTTCTTCGTTTCTGGTGGTGTAACAGGTATTATTTTAGGCAATAGTGCATTAGATATTCAATTACACGATACTTATTTTGTAGTAGCTCACTTTCACCTTGTTATGGGTTCGGCTGCCTTCTTTGGAATGGTTGCAGGTGTTTACCACTGGTTCCCTAAAATGTTTGGTCGCATGTTGAATCCAACATTGGGATATATTCATTTCTGGATTACATTTGCGGGTGTTTATCTTGTTTTCTTCCCTCAGCACTATCTAGGTATAGCTGGTTTCCCAAGAAGATATTATGCTTACACAGGATTTGATTTTACAAATAAGTACCAGGATTTAGCACAATTAAGTACTGTAGCGGCAATCGTAGTATTTGCAGCAAATATCATTTTCTTATACAACTTCTTCTATTCAATTTTCTGGGGTAAGAAAGCAACTCAAAACCCTTGGAAATCAAATACTTTGGAGTGGACAACACCTGTAAATGTAGGACACGGAAACTGGGAAGGAGAAATTCCAGCAGTATATCGTTGGCCATATGATTATAGCAAACCAGGTGCTGCCGATGATTTTATTCCTCAAAATGTTCCATTCTCTGCTACGCCAGAATCAAACTTCCCGTATGAGAATGAATTGATTAGTGAAGAAAAAGAAATCGAAGGAATCAAGTTTGATTATAGCATTCCTGATTGATAAAATTTCAAACGATTCACAACTTTAAAGTTGTGAATCGTTTTCTCAAACCATTTATGACACACGGTAAAGTATTTAGAAAGCTTGGTTTTTGGACGATTGGTGCGATTTACTTTCTAATTTTAGTCGGTGGAATAGTAAGAGCAACTGGTTCTGGTATGGGATGTCCAGACTGGCCAAGGTGCTTTGGTACTTGGGTTCCGCCGACAGATGTTTCACAACTACCAAGCAATTTCAAAGAGATTTACGGTGAAAAACTTAAAGGTGAAGTGGAGTTCAATGCCGTCAAAACATGGATTGAATACATCAACCGCTTATTAGGAGTTGCAATTGGTTTTTTAGTTTTTGGAACGTTCGTAAGTTCATTCATTAGTTTCAGAAGAAAAGACAATATTATTGTCTTTTTAAGTTTGCTAGCCACAATTTTGGTGGGTTTTGAGGGATGGTTAGGCTCGAAGGTTGTTTCGAGTGAGCTTCACCCAGTAATGATTACATTGCACATGATTCTTTCAGTGATTATCGTGCTAATATTATTATATGCGGTAGCCCGTTCTTATAATTACGTTATTAAAGTTGAAGATGTAGTAGATAAAAATTCTTTGAGTTTTTTGGTATCAGCAGCAATTTTTCTAACGATTGGCCAAGTACTTTTGGGTACGCAAGTTCGTGAAGTTGTTGACCATGTATCTAATACATTAGGCAATGCTCTTAGAACTGAATGGGCTTCTAACTTGGGTGGAAAGTTTCAAATGCACGCTTTCTTTTCGATAGTTATTGTTTTTATTAATTTCTTGATATTTTACTTAATTAGGAAATCGGTAGTTGAAAAAGGATTGTTATCTAAATTTGCAAATGGGCTGTTAATTACTATTGGAATTGAGCTTAGTACGGGTCTTTCATTGGCCTATTTAGGATTTCCGAAATTAATGCAACCAATTCACCTAACACTCGGAACTTTAGCAATTGGTATCCAATTTGTTATATTTTTATTTCTTAATAAAGAAAGAGTTTTTAGAAGCTCTGCTTCACAAGTATAAATGAATCTAATAGTGTCAGAAAATTTTTTTGCACAGAAGTTTAGGTCTTATTTTGACTTAACAAAGTTTAGATTGTCATCGACTGTGGTTTTTTCGTCGGCAATAGGATTTACTTTGGCTTCTGATAAAATAATTTGGTCAAAGCTTCTTTTATTCTCAATAGCAGCTTTTGCAACAACTGTTGCAGCAAATATTATAAACCAAATTATTGAAAGAAATCTTGATAAACTTATGACTCGAACTGAAAATCGTCCACTTCCAAGTGGTAGATTATCGGTTATGGAAGCTGCGGTTTTTGGATGGATTATGGCGGCTATTGCAATGTATATTTTGTTCTATGAATTTAATTACAAAGCAGGACTTTTAGCACTTTTATCAATGGTTTTGTATGGTTTTGTTTATACACCATTGAAAAGAGTGGGGCCAATAGCAGTAGCAGTTGGTGCACTACCAGGGGCATTTCCTCCAATGATTGGTTGGGTAGCAGCTGTAAATCACTTTGGACTTGAGCCAGGTATTTTATTTGCGATACAGTTTTTTTGGCAATTTCCACATTTTTGGGCGATTGCTTGGGTATTGAATGACGACTATACTAAGGCAGGATTTAGGTTGCTACCGTCAAGTGGTGGACAAAACCTTAATTCGGCCATTCAGATAATGATTTACACGCTATTTTTATTGCCACTTTGTTGGGTTCCTTATTATTTAGGCATGACAGGTATTAATTCGGCAGTAATAGCAATGGTGTTTGGTATATTGTTTTTAGCACAAACATTTCATTTAATGCGTAAGGTTGATAGAAAAGCAGCTTTACAATTGATGTTCGGTTCATTTATATATTTACCAGTAGTGCAAATTGCCTACTTATTGGATAAATTATAATACCAAACTTGTTTACTTTAGTTTTGCTTAAGTAAATTATTCAACGAAAAAAAATATGAGTAATAAATCAAGTAAAAATAGTAGTACAGCACCAACTACTGGAGTGCAAGAGCCAGCTCAAGTACTATCAGTTAATAAGTGGAAGTTTATAATTTGGCTCTTTATTATAACTATCGTGATGCTATTTGCATCTCAAACAAGTGCATATTTAGTAAGAAGAGCAGAAGGTAATTGGGCGGAGTTTGAGATTCCAACTATTTTTTGGATAAGTACTTTGATTTTAGTTATTAGTAGTGCAACCATGCACTTTTCTTTAAAAGCTGCTAAGAGTAGTGATAATACAAAACTTAAAACATTTGTAGCTATTACAACGGTTTTAGGATTGGTGTTTTTGGGAATGCAATATCTTGGTTGGCAAAATTTGCAACAGCAAGGTGTTTTCTTGAAAGGAAATCCCTCAGGTTCTTTCTTTTATATTTTTACGGGCTTACATATGGCTCACCTAATACTTGGTCTTGGTATTTTGATTGCTACTTTTTTAATGGCTTTCAGAATGAAGTTAGATGCTGATAACACTATTTTAGTTGAAGTTTGTGCTACATCTTGGCATTTCTTAGATATACTTTGGCTATATTTGTTCTTATTTTTATTGTATTTTAGATAATATTTACTTTTTGACTATTTTTGGGTCAAAATTAATTGAAATTGTTAACCAAAGCGGCAAACCGCTAATAATTGTAAGTTATGGCAAGTGCAAATACCTCTACGACCGCAGAACATTTATTTTGGAAAGGTGGCGTGCAACCAATGAAAGTTGGCTATGGAAAATTGATGATGTGGATATTCTTATTATCCGATACATTTACTTTTTCTGCCTTATTGATTTCGTATGGTTTAGTTCGTTATAGTTTCCCAACATTTGAAGGTTTGCGTAAAAACTTTGAATTCTCTACTACTTGGTGGCCAATTCCAGAAAGGGTTTTTGAAGCTGTTCCTTTTTTACATGGAATTTCTGCACCATTGGTTTTTGTAGGTATCATGACCTTTATCTTAATCATGAGTTCCGTTACTATGGTTTTAGCTGTTGAAGCTGGTCATCGTCGTGATAAGGCTGATGTTGAGAAATATATGCTTTGGACTATACTTGGCGGTTTTGCGTTCTTGAGTTCACAAGCTTGGGAGTGGGGGCACTTTATTCACGGAACGGAAGAAGGTTTGACTTTGGCTAATGGAACAAAGGTATTTGGTGCGAACTTAGTTCAAAATCAATATGGACCGCCTGCATTTGCCGATTTCTTCTTTTTCATCACAGGTTTTCACGGAACACACGTACTTTCGGGTGTGGTATTAAATGTATTAATTTTTTACAACACAGCAAATGGTGTCTATGAGAAGCGTGGTCACTATGATATGGTTGAGAAAGTTGGCTTATACTGGCACTTTGTAGATTTAGTATGGGTGTTTGTATTTACATTCTTTTACCTTGTTTAAAAAAATCAAACTCTTTTTTAATAAATTTAGAAAGTTTTAAATTATTATACAATGGCTCAACATTCTGAAAATAGCGAAAAAATACCAGCACAGACCAAAGAAATATGGAGAACATTCTGGATTTTGTTAGGCATTACCGCACTTGAATTTCTAATTGCATTTACGATTGATGCAGATAATTATAAATGGACAAAGGTGGGTATTTTTATTATCCTAACAATTGTGAAAGCATATTTTATTGTAGCAATATTTATGCACTTAGGAAGTGAAGTAAAAGCATTGATTTGGACAGTAGTTCTACCATGTATATTTGTGGTATGGTTAGTTGTTGCATTAATTGTGGAAGGTGGATATATTGGTCTTGAGAGGTTATTTTTTAATTAAATAATGCAAAATAAATCATTTAAAGTCGGAATACTAATAGCCATATTAGCTGTTCCGACTTTTGTTTTTGTTTTTCTCAAATTATTTGGGCAAAACTATTATACATTACCTTATCTTATGCCCGAAATTGATGAATCGGGTCAGGTTTTAATGAAGGGAGCAGATACTGTTTTTCATCAAATTCCTTTCTATAAATTAATGGACCAACGGGGAAAAGAATTTAATTCTGTAGAAACAAAAGGTAAAATCTACGTAGCTGATTTTTTCTTTACACGATGTGGCACTATTTGCCCGAAATTGTCAAACAGTTTGTCGAGAGTACAAAGTATTTTTTCTGCCGATACAAATGTCATAATTGTTTCGCATAGTGTTGACCCTAAGCATGATTCTTCAGCAGTTTTACAGCAATATGCTCAAAAATATGATGCGAAATATGGTAAATGGTATTTTTTGACTGGAGAAAAAAAGACAATTTATGATATTGCCATAAAAGGCTACAAACTTCCAGCAGCAGATGCTTCAGAATATGATAATAAAATCAAATCAATTGATGAAACATTTATTCATTCTGAGAAGTTACTATTAATAGATAAAGAAGGATACATTAGAGGTATTTATGACGGGACGTATTCGCCAGATGTGGAACGTCTAATAGGTGAAATAAAGGTTTTGACCGAGATTTATAAGTCTAAAAAGTAAATTCACCTGCTCTGATTATCTTTTTTGATAATCTATTATTTTCTTAAATACAAGTAAAAATGAAAGCATTAAGAGTAAAGCAAGATAAGACCTCGATGACATTAATCAATGTTGTGTCGATAGCAGTGCCATTGGTCGTAGCAATTTTGTTAGGAATAAGACAGAAAGTAGATTTGGGAGCCTGGACGAAAGCCCTTCCACACGTAATTGGTGGAATAAATACATTGACCTCAATTTCCTTGGTTTATGGTTTATTTCTAATCAAGCAAAAACAAATTGAGCGTCATAGAAAAGTAATGACTTTAGCGTTTTTGTTGGGTGGGGTGTTTTTGGTTTGTTATGTGCTATATCACTTGACCAACCCCTCAACGAGCTATGGTGACGAAGGTTTCGTTAGATATTTTTATTATTTTATCCTCATAAGTCATATTTTGTTATCATTGGTAGTATTACCTTTGGTTTTGAGAGCGTACTTTTTTGCTTGGGTAGGAGAATTTGAATTACATCGAAAATTGACAAAATATGCCTTTCCGATTTGGTTGTATGTTTCGATAACTGGAGTAATTGCATATTTGATGATTAAACCTTATTATGTTTAAACTTTAGGTAGAAGGTTATGAAAAAAATCGTTGCGTTTTTTATAGTATTCTTATTGAGTCAAACTTTGACCTTTGCACAGTGTGCGATGTGCCGTGCTTCGGTAGGAAGTAATTTGAGCGAAGGACGTGGAGTAATTGGCACAGGTATTAATGATGGTATTTTATTGATGTTGGTGTTTACTTATCTTTCTGTTCCAACTGTAATGTATGTTTGGTTTAAAACAGCAAGAAAAGAAATGCGTCTGAAAATGGGTCAACAGTAAATCAATAATTTTATAGATTAAGAGCGATTATTAGATTAAAATCTGATAATCGCTCTTTTTTTTCATCACTAAAAAATACCATTCGTCAATATTATTGACCGTTTAATTAATTTCTTAGTGTTTTTTTTTGGTGATTTCTTGCAAATAAATGATGAGAGTTATTAGTTTTGTCGCAAACATAAATCCAAAACACAAAATCTTCCCGCAATGAAAAAACTGTACTCAATTTTTGCTTTTACGTTTCTGCTTAATTTTTTAGCTTGTCTGCATTGGTCTTTTGCGAATGAAAACTTACCTAAAGATGCTTTGGCTGTTTCAAGACCTAAGCCTGTTTTCAAGGCTCCATTTAAACCTTTAGCGTTTAAAACACTCCTTCCAAATGTTGAATTATATGAATTCAACGCTAAAGATTATGCTTTTGAAAAGATTGTAGGTCTGCAACCTATTTTAATAGGAAAAGATTGGCAGAAGGTTATCAATGACCCAATAAAGTTCACCCTCACGCCAAGTATATATATTCCAGTTAATAAGGTTCTTCGTCAATTTTGGTGAAAGTTGTATTTTTGTTTTAATTTTGATGAATGA
>JAFEIL010000514.1 GCA_017495105.1 Emticicia sp.
ATCTTAGAGAGATAATTAAGATTAAGATATCTGTAAAAATAAGAATAGTGTAATAAAGATTAAAGGTATTATGATAATGACTTGTTAAGAAAAAATCAATAAAATCATAAATACAAATGGACAAAAAAATCATTAATAATACATTAGCAACTGATTTTTTTAACATGATAAAACGTAATTGTTCATTTGGACTATTTGTAATTCTGACGTGCCTTTGTGCATTGTAGAATAAGCCAATTATTAGAAAAATAACAACTGAACCAATTGCATCTGTGAGAAGTGGTAAGAGATCTGAGAGGATTGATGTACTCCATTTTACATCAAAAGGAAGATGTCCCATTTCTTTAAAAGCATCTCTCAAAAGAATTAGGGAAATAATTTCAAATTGTTTCCCGACGGAGTCGGCAACAGAATGCGTAATGATAAAGGCCAATCCCAAGATTTCACTTATCAGAAGAATACTAAAAGCTAACTCAATGGCGAAAAACTTTCCGACATTTAGGTCAATGATACGAAAATGTGAGAGTAAGGTAATTATTATGCCAATCAAAAAGAATGAAACTACCAAACTGCTGATTATTTTTGAAGCTTGAATTGAATGCCAATTTTCTTCTAATTTATCATAAAATGCAGTCCATTTCTGTAAATATTTGTTCACGTTTAGTCAGTTTTTAGAATAAAATTATTATAGTTCTAAACACTTAACTAATTGATTATCAATTATGTTTACTCCTGTTTCTAAAATCGGTTATCGATTTCATAAAATAACGTTTTTACAAATGTATTTGCTTAATATTTATTTAGTCGGCTTTTAAGCCAACCTTGAAACGGCATTTTTATCAAAACTGCCTCAAATAAACACTCGGCGACATTTTCATGCGTCGCTTAAATTGTCGATTAAAGTTAGAAACATTATTAAAACCACTCGAAAAACAAATTTCCAGTACACTTTTTTCATTGTTTTGAAGCATTCGGCAAGCGTGACCGATGCGTACATCATTCAAGAAATCGGAGAAAGTTTTTCGGGTGCGAAGTTTGAAAAATCTACAAAAAGCGTTTGGAGTCATGTTTGCAATTTCGGCCACCTCTTCCAATGTAATTTCTCGCTCAAAGTTTTTCATCAAAAACTCGAAAGTTGCATTAATTCGCTGATTATCAACTTCTTTCTGTGGCAATTGATAAGTTATACTTGATAAATATTCTTTATTGGGCGAAATATCAATTTCATTCAAAATCTGCAAAAAGGTTAGAAGTTTATCAAAACCTTGCTTGTTTGCAATTGATTTTATCAAATCTGTAAGGGCATTGGCTTCGTTATTTCTGATTCTGATTCCTCTCGATGCTTCTATCAATAACTCCTTCAAATGCTGAGTTTCGGGAATATCAAAGAAATTTTCACCCAATAAATCTCCCCTAAAATATACCGAGACGGAATAAGCTCTTTGACTTTCAACATAATATTCGGCATCATTTCGAAAAACGTGCGGCAAATTACTTCCCAGAAAATAGACATCAAAAGGCTGAAAACGTTCTACATTATCGCCTACAAACTGCGTTCCGGTACTCTCCAGAATAAGTGTAATTTGCCATTCAGGATGAAAATGCAGTGTATCATAAAAATACGGCAAATCATCGACCTGCACTCTGAAAGACTCTGTTTCAGTTTTTGGTATTCGAAATAATAGAGGTTTCAAAGCTAATTTTGAAGCGGTACGCCGCCCGTTCTGAATGACAGAATGATTGATAAAAAACACAAATTAAATACTAATTTACCTTAAATATATGGCAAATTTTTATTTTAAGAATAATTTAGTACAACTATTAGCGAAATTAAGATAAGTTTTTGATTTTTCTAACTATTATTTTTGCACAATATTCACTCATTCTATCACTCATTCTCTTATTAACATATGAAACCATCGTGGATTGGCGTTTATCCTGCCGTAACAACTCCTTTTTTCCAAGACGAAAGCCTTGATTTAGAGATGTTTAACTTCAATATCGAAAAACAAATCGAAGCTGGAGTACATGGCATAATTATTTGTGGCTCATTGGGCGAAAACGGAACACTTACTAATGATGAAAAACTAACTTTGCTCGATTCAGCTAAGAAAACTATCGCTGGACGTGTACCATTGGTGATTTGTATTGCAGAATGTATCACTCGTGAGGCGGTGGCTATCGCAAAAACCTACGAACAAGCTGGTGCTGACGGTTTTATGTTATTGCCTCCAATGCGTTATTCGGCCGATGAACGTGAGATTCTTCATTATTTGCACCGAGTTGCTGATTCGACTGATTTACCTGTTTTGGCATATAACAATCCGTTGGCTTATAAAAACTTCATTTCGATTCCGATGTTTCATGATTTGGCGGCAAACCCACATTTCGAGGCTATGAAAGAATCGACTGGTGATGTTCGTTATATGACCGATATTATCAACGAATTTGGTGGACGCTTCAAAATAATGTCTGGTGTTGATGATTTAGCTTATGAAAGCCTCGTGATGGGTGCTGATGGCTGGGTTGCGGGTTTGGTTGATGCGTTCCCACGAGAGACAGTTGTGATTTATGAATTAGTAAAACAAGGTCGTTACGAAGAAGCTCGTCAGATTTATCGTTGGCACTTCCCTTTGATGCACTTAGACGTTTCGACAAAGTTTATTCAAAATATCAAACTCGCTCAAGTAGCAACTGGACTTGGCACTGAATGGGTACGTGAACCACGTTTGCCATTAGCAGGTGATGAAAGAGAAAAAATCTTGAAAATCATCAATGATTCATTAGCAACTAGACCAGTTTTGCCGCAGATATAATCATGAATAAATCATTCTTTTGCATAGATGCCCATACATGTGGGAATCCAGTTCGTTTGGTAGCTGGTGGTGGGCCAAATTTAGATGGTAAAAATATGTCCGAAAAACGTCAGCATTTTCTGCGTGAATATGACTGGATTCGTAAGGGTTTGATGTTTGAACCTCGTGGACACGACATGATGTCAGGCAGTATTTTGTACCCACCGCATGACCCCGAAAATGATGTTGCAGTGCTATTTATCGAAACTTCTGGTTGCCTTCCAATGTGCGGGCATGGAACAATCGGAACGATTACAATTGCCATCGAACATGGACTTATTCAACCAAAAAAGCCAGGTTTTGTGCGAATGGAAGCACCTGCGGGCTTGGTTATGATTGAATATAAGCAAGAGGGAAACAAAGTAAAATCAGTAAAATTAACCAATGTTGCTTCATTTTTGGCGGCTGAAAATATAGAAGTTGAATGCCCAGATTTGGGTATGCTCAAAGTTGATGTTGCTTACGGTGGAAATTTTTATGCCATAGTCGATGTGCAGGAAAACTTTTCAGGTTTAGAAAATTACCGAGCCGACCAACTAATCACTTGGGCAAAAGTTTTGCGTGAAAGAATTAATGAGAAACATACTTTTATACATCCAGAAAATCCAACTATCAATGGTCTTAGCCACATTGAATGGACAGGAAAAGTGATTGACCCATCATCAACTGCTCGAAATGCCGTTTTTTATGGAGATAAAGCTATCGACCGCTCGCCATGTGGCACTGGAACCTCAGCACGAATGGCTCAATGGGCGGCTAAGGGAAAACTTAAATCTGGTGATGAATTTATTCACGAAAGTATCATCGGCAGTAAGTTTATAGGAAGAATTGAAGGCACCACCAAGGTCGGACAATATGATGCAATTTATCCAAGTATTGAAGGTTGGGCAAGAATTTATGGTAACAATACCATCACAATCGACGACCAAGACGACCCTTATGCGTTTGGATTTCAAGTGATTTAGGTGCTAAAGCACAATGCAGAATGGAGAATTAAGAATGTAGAATGATACTGTTCAATTAAGAACAAAACCCTTATTTTTCTTAAATAATTGGCTAAATTTGTCAAATAATAGCTATTTTAGAAGATGCAAATTCAGAAGATACAACTCCAAAACTTCAAACGTTTTACCGATTTAACAATTGAAGATATTCCCGAAAATACGAAATTAGTCCTATTGATTGGTGCTAATGGCTCGGGAAAATCCTCTGTTTTTGATGCTTTTGAAGTCCTAAATGTCTATTCAAGAAAACTTTTGCCCTCGGTAACAGCATTAGTTGAAAAATATTATCAAAAAAAGGATGATGCTTTCTTAATAGATATTACTTCAAACAAAGGAAATTTTCATTGTCAAACATGGTCTGAAACCAACAGTGGTAGCACAGTAGGAGAATTACCAAGCAATTCTTTTTACGGAAGAACAAGTTTCAGACAAATATCGAGGTTGACAAAAACTGTTTTAGGGAGTGAATTAGCCACTCAAAATGATGCAGACCGTCCAAAAATTTATATTGACAGAGATGAGCGTTTTGAGAATGACATTGAAAATATGCTTAGGGATATTCTAAAAAATGTATTTTCAAGTGTTGATTCAAGTAAGTATATAAGAGAAAAGTACATCC
>JAFEIL010000210.1 GCA_017495105.1 Emticicia sp.
ATCTTTATACTGTTCTTTTATTATTTGAGTAAAAAATAATCTTAATTTTAGATACATACAAAACCCAACTAAAAGCAGGGAGTTTAAGACTTAAATTCATAAGTAAGATTAAAATCTATTCATACCGCCTGTTTATTGCTATGAATTAGGTGTGCTATACATTACCGAAAACTACTATATATTTAAAATGTAAAATGTTATATGTCATAGGTGCAAATCATCCTTATTTTTTTAGAATTAAAGATTTTTTTGCCTCCTATCACATTTTTAAACATTTTCACGTTACAGAATGCAACAATACTTGCATTATTCAACAAATAGGCATTACTTTTGACATACACTTTACAAAATTATTCTAACCAAATAAACTAAACCTTACATGCAAGAACGTAAATTCTTTGGACACCCAATGGGCCTAATGGTCTTGTTCCTGACCGAAATGTGGGAACGCTTCTCTTATTATGGCATGCGTGCTATTCTGTTTTTATATTTAACCAAAGGAGCAAATGAAGGAGCTTTGGGGCTTTCTGAAAAAACTGGCGGAGCAATCATGGGGCTTTATATGGCTTCAGTTTATTTGCTTACTTTGCCAGGCGGATGGATTGCTGACAATATTTTAGGACAAAAAAAAGCCATTTGGTACGGTGCATTGTGTATCATGGCTGGTCACTTAATTTTGGCGATTCCAGGTTCACCCGAAGTTTTCTTTTTAGGATTAGCAACTGTTGCCATCGGCACGGGCTTATTGAAAGCAAATATTAGTTCAATCGTAGGCGAATTATATCCAGAAGGTGGTGCAAGGCGTGACGCAGCATTCTCAATTTTTTATTTGGGAATTAACCTCGGGGCATTTCTAGGAATGTTTGTTGTGGGTTATTTGGGCGAAAAAGTTGGTTGGCACTATGGTTTTGGAGCAGCGGCATTTGCCATGCTTTTTGGCGTAATAAACTTTAAAGTAAACGGCAAATACCTTGAAAGCGTGGGCAACGCTCCTACGCAAAAATCTTCTTATACTTATTTATACGTAGTTATTACCGCACTTATATTGGTGGGTGTTTTGTTGATATCGGGCGTTTTGGATAGTGTTTCGTTGGCTCAATACATGAAATATGTTATTATTGCGATAACAATTTTCTATTTTGCCTATATAGGTTTCATAGACTCTTCACTTACAATTATTGAAAGAAAAAGAGTTGGTGTACTTTTCATTTTATTTATCGGAATCTCGGTCTTTTGGTCAGGTTTTGAGCAAGCCTCAACAACGCTAACTATTTTTGCAGACCGCCACACTGACCGTAGTTTCTTGGGCATGGAATTGCCCGCTTCATGGCTACAAAATGCCAATTCAATGTTTATCCTTATTTTCTCAGCTCCAATGGGTGCATTATGGATTTATTTGAATCGTAAAAACTTAAATCCTAGTGTGCCGGTAAAATTTGGTTTAGGACTCTTGCAAATGGGTTTAGGCTTTTTTGTAATGTATTTGGCTGCTCAAAGAGTTTTAGATGGCTCAATGGCAGGTCTTGGTTGGCTTTTCTTTACTTATATGTTTCATACTCTTGGAGAGCTTTGTATCAGTCCAGTTGGATTGAGTTCATACACAAAACTTGCTCCTAAAAAATATTATAGTCAATTGATGGGCTTATGGTTTGTCGGTGCGGCACTTGGAAACCTTATAGCAGGCTTATTTGCAGGAAATTTCGATGAAAACAATGTTGCAGCCATGCCTGATTTATTCCATCAAGTATTTTTAATAGGTATAGTTTCAGGTTTGATTTTGATAGTTTTATACAAACCAATAAAAAAATGGATGGGTGGCATAGAATAAAACCTTTGCTATTTCCGATAAAAAACCTTTTTTTTGCTGAATAATTCCTAAGAAGTCAATAGTCAATAGACCACAGTTGATAGTGAATTTAAAAAGGTCAAGTTTTGATAATATCAAAAACAAAACCACCGACCATGGTCTATTGACGACTGACTGCTTTCAAAATCCATAAAAAATGGCAAAATTTAGTACGAATTCAAAAACCGACATCTTTGTACATATTGGCATAATCATTGCCTTATTTTTGGTGTTTTTCTTTAGTTTTTTCTTTATTTATCTTCCGTGGAGCACAAATCATGGCCAGTCAATTACTGTGCCTGACTTGAAAGGCCTGACCCTCGAAGAAATGGAAAAATCTCTCGATGACCGTGATCTTGATTACGAGGTGAGCGATTGTACTTTTGTGTCAGGTGCAAAACCACTTTCGATACTGACGCAATATCCAAAGTCAGGTTCAAGCGTAAAAGAAGGAAGAAAAATCTACTTAACAATCGTGACGGCAACTGCACCTATGATAAAACTACCAGATGTGATTGGTCGCTCAGAATCAAGTGCAAAGAATCAGTTGTTATCGGCTCAACTCGTAGCAGGTACAACCGAAATGATTCCAGCTTTAGAAGAAAATACAGTTTTGAAAATAAAGTTTAACGGAAAGGAAGTAAAACCGGGAACACTCATACCTAAAGGCTCAAAAGTTGTATTTGTAGTAGGCGATGGCCTTGGCGACCAAATGGTAGAAATTCCAAACTTGGTAGGAATGGCGGCTGATGAAGCAGAAATTTTGGTTTCAGGGCAAAATCTCGTTATATCAAAACGATATGTAGGTCCAGTTGAAGGTGCTGTAAACGGAACAGTTGTGAATCAAAGACCAGCTGCCGAAGGTAATAAAATCCATATTGGAGACGTTATTGATATAGAAATTGCTGGTGATGCTCCGTCCGAGACTGTCATAGACCAAAAATAACGTGTTAAAGAATCATTTAATTATGAAGATAGTTTTAAACAACAGACCTGTAACTTTTTGCAGGTCTGTTATTTTATTAGTAGCACTTTGCTCACAACTTACTTATAGTCAATCCATTACATTACCATTCTTTGATGATTTTTCACAGAATAAAACCTCAATTCCTAATCCAAAACTTTGGAAAAATGGCGGTGTGAGTATAAATAATACATTTCCAATCAATCAACCTTCGGTAAATGTAGCGACTTTTGATAGCCGTAATTCAGCAGGTATTCCCTATAATTTTTCAAATAAATTTGCTTACGGTAGCACAGACACACTAACTTCGGTTGCGATTGATTTATCAGGACTTACTGCAAAAGATTCTGTATATCTAAGTTTTTATTGGGAGGCAAAAGGTTTGGGCGAATTACCCGATAACGATGACTCGCTCGTTGTTTCGTTTTTGAACGATAAGAACCAATGGAAAACTATTTGGCGACAAGAAGGTATTAGCAAAGATGCATTTACACAAAAGATATTATCAGTCATTAAAACCGAATATTTTCATAAAAACTTTCAATTTCGTTTCGAGACTCGTGGACGTCAATCAGGCACTTTTGATATGTGGCACATTGACTTTGTGTATTTGAATAAAAAAAGACGACAAATTGACTTTTATACACAAGATATTGCTCTAATCGATTTTAAAAATAATTATCTGAAGAGATATTCAGCCATGCCATTAAAACAATATTTAGTCAACCCAAAGGCAGAGGTTAATGATAAAATGATTGTTGGTGTTCAAAATTTACAATATTCAGTAAAACCAGAAGGGAAAGGAGGAGCGAGAGGCGTCAATTTTATTTGGCAAGTATCAGATACTATAAGCAAAACCACCTATATAAACTTACGAAAATCCACTGTAAATGTCAAACCTTTTATTAACAAAAATAATAAAACTGACCCAGAAACAAATACGATTGAACCAATCACAAAATTTTCAAAAAATGAAGCAGTTCTCAAATTTACTCAAAAATTTGTTTACCAAGATGTAGGTGGTTCAACAACCTTGCCGGATTCTACAAATAACATTCCTAATGAATTACTTTTAAGCAATGACTCGGTTTCAATTTACACTCCCCTTCTCAACTATTATGCTTATGATGATGGAACTGCCGAGACGGGAGCTGACACTGATCAAACTTTGGGAAAAGTTGCTATAAAATTCGCTTTAAACAAAGCCGACACTGTAAACGCAGTTCGGTTTAATTTTACGCCATTTTTTAAAGATATTTCGGGGCAATTTTTCTTGTTACAAATATTGGAAAGTACCAACGGAAAACCGAGTAAAGTTTTACATCAACAGTCAGTTAAAGTAAGATATGCTACCGATATTAATGGTTTTATTGAGTATCAACTCGACCAAAATATTGCAGTAAAAGATACATTCTTTGTATCATGGACAAAAACAACAGAAGATGTGATTGGGGTTGGGGTAGATAAAAACTCAGACTTTGGAAGTAATATATATTATAGTTTAGGAAACGAGTGGATACAAAATAAGTCATTAAAAGGTAGTTTAATGGTAAGACCCGTAATGGGCTACAAAATTAATACGAGCAATCCTACAACTGGCCCATTGGCAAGCGAAGGACCAAATGATAAACAATTTGCGGTTTAC
>JAFEIL010000075.1 GCA_017495105.1 Emticicia sp.
AAAAAGTAGCATAAAATAAAAGCTGCCCCAAAATTACTTTTGAGACAGCCTCTTTTTACTGAATTTTATTGGTTTTCTACTTATATCGTTTTTCGATTTCCTCCAAACTCATGCCTTTTGTTTCAAAAACAATGTATTTAGCGAATAATAAGCCGAGTAATACAACTGTCATGTAGATTCCAAAAATTCCACCATTTGTGCCGAGCGATGTTGCTGCCAAAATCGGGAACGAATAAGCTACGCACGCATCAAAAACCCAATGGTTGAAACTACCCATACTCGAAGCAAAACCTCTGATTTTAAGTGGGTAAATCTCCGAAATCAATAACCAACCTAGTGGCCCGAGGCTAATGGCAAAGAAAATAATATAGACATAAACTCCGCCCACGAGCATGATTTTTTGCAGTTCGGGGCTTAGCGAATCTTTCATATAAAAAGCCAAACCAACCATTGCTAAACAAATCGCCGTGCCTATAAGTCCTGTATAAAGAATTTGTTTTCTGCCAAATTTATCAAGTATCATAATAGCTAAAAAAGTAGAAGCAGCATTGATTACACCAACGCCAACGGTTGCGAGTGCTGCAGTATTACCATTAGGAAATACATTCTTAAAAATATCGGTCGAAAAATAAATGATGGCATTGATACCTGAAAATTGCTGAATAAAGAAAATGCCGATACCAATAAACAACGGAATTCGTAAACGCTTGCTAAACAGCATTCTCCAATCGCCTTTGTTATGTTTTTCGTCTTCGATGATTTGGCGAGTTTGAGCAACTTCAAGCAATGCTTGTTCGGGTTCACGCAGTCGATTCAAAACTTCAAGAGCTTCGGCATCACGTCCTTTTCCAATCAACCAACGTGGACTTTCTGGCACAAAAAACATTCCAACCATTAAGATTGCAGCAGGAATAAATCCTGTCCAAAACATACTTCTCCAACCATCTTCTTGTTCGGCAAAGAAATAACCAACTACATAAGAAAGTAAAATTCCGAGGGTAATAGCTAATTGGAAGAATGTTACGAGTTTACCTCTCTTGTCGGTTGGAGCGATTTCGGCCAAATAAAGTGGCACGGTTGAGGCAACAATTCCGATTGCTAATCCTAAAAATAGACGCCCGATGATTAGGAACAAAACCGTTGGTGCAATTGCAGTAATAATGGAACCAACAACAAAGACAAATGAAGCAATAATATTGATTTTTTTACGACCCAATAAATCGGTCAGAGGCCCGCTAATAAAAGGCCCAGCCATACCACCAAATAATACTGCACTTACAATAATGCCTTCGGTTTCGGGGCTTGGGTTGAACTTTGCTCGAAGTTGGGGCAGAGCAACATTGATAACACCAGTATCAAAGCCAAAAAGTAGGCCACCAGTTGCGGTAACGGCAGCAATAAAATAAAGAAGCGAGTTTTTATTCATCAGAACATTTAACAGGTTAAGTAAGGATTAGGATTACAAATAAACTAAACTTTAGTGAAAAATGCCTAAATTTCGAATTAATTTACAAGACAACTGTTTCGACAGTCCGATGTTTCGATAGTCCGATTTCTCAGTTGTCAAAATCGCTCATAATGTTTTTAGATAAATTATATCTTTCAAACTTCAAAAATTACGAAGAAGCAAACTTTACGTTTTCGAGTCAGGTAAATTGTATTGTGGGCGAAAATGGCAGTGGTAAGACCAATTTGCTTGATGCTGTTTATTTTTTGGCTTTGAGTAAAAGTGCCATTCATAGTCAAGATGCCCTTAATATTAACCACGACGCTGATGTAATGATGATTGATGGGGTTTTTAGGAAAGGAGATAAAAAACATCAAATTACTTGTTCGATTCAGCGTGGGCATCGCAAAGTACTACTACACGATAAAAAGCCTTATGAACGCCTTGCCGACCACATAGGGCAATTCCCTGTAGTTTTGATTGCCCCCGACGATACGGAATTGATAAAAAATGGGAGCGAAGGCCGCCGTCGTTTTTTTGATGGTGTACTTTCTCAGATGGATAATGATTACCTAACTGATTATCAGCATTATAATAAGCTTTTAGACCAACGGAATAGTTTATTGAAAATTTTCTTTGAGCGAAATTTCCTCGACCAAGATTTACTTGATACTTATTCTGACCCTTTTGTGAAACTCGCAATCAAGATTTTTGGACAACGTAAAAATTTCATCGAAAAATTTCTGCCAATTTTCAAAAAGCACTATCAAATTTTAGGTGAAGGCCGTGAAGAAGTAGAAATTATTTTTGAGTCGGAAGTGGCAAGTGGAGATTTTGTGAAAGAATTTAGATTGAATCGACAAACTGATGTAAAAGCCCAACGCACCACGAAAGGTATTCATAAAGATGATTATGTTTTTGAAATCGACCGATATCCAGTCAAAAAATTTGGCTCGCAGGGGCAACAAAAATCGTTTGTGATGGCTCTAAGATTGGCTCAATTTGAGATGTTGGAGGAGTTACGAGGAGTAAAACCTATTTTGCTTTTAGACGACATTTTTGATAAACTCGACGACCGAAGGATTCAAAAACTCATCGAAAGTATTGATAATCAGACTTTTGGACAGGTTTTCATTTCGGATGCTCGCCCTGAACGAACTGAAAAAATTTTGAAAAATGTGAAGGCCGAGATAAATTATATTCGAACAAAGTAGAGTCGGGGTCGCCTCAGACGTTGCACGCAACATCTGATGTGACCCCGTCTCTACAAAATCACTTCATCTTCACAATCGTAACGCCCTGCCCACCACGGTCAGCGTGCTCGTCAGATGTACTTGAAACTTGTTTATATCCTCGTAAATGTTGGCGAATGAGCGTGCGTAAAATACCGTCGCCTTTGCCATGCACAATTCTTAGTTCGGGATAGCCGAGCATAATTGCATCATTCATCAAAGTATCAACTTCTCCGAGTGCTTCTTCGCTGCGTTTTCCTCGCAAATCAACATTAAAGCTAAAATTAACCATTTTTTCGTTCATATCAATGCCCGAAATTTTTGAGCGAATTACCTCTTTTGTTGCCTCTTTATACTCTTTTTTGCTCATTTTCTCTAAGCGACTTAGTTTGATATTGGTTTTTAGTTCACCAATGGCAACCTCAATATCTTTGCCTCTAATCGCCAAAACTTCACCTATCGTTGCTTGTCCTTTGATTCGGACGTAATCTTTTACAACAATTTCACCGTTGCTCGTTTCCCATTCTTCACCAGCAGGAGCTTTTATTTCTTCCACTTTTTGAAGTTTTAGCTCTTTTTCTTCAAAAATTTGCAATTCTTGACGAAGTAATTTAGTTGCATCTTTTTCGGCTTTTCCTTCTTTTATTTCACGAATAGTATTTTCTATTTTGCGATTAGCTTCTTTGAGCAACTCTTTGGCTTGTGTTTTGGCTTCATTCAGAATCTTCTTTTTCTCAATCTCCAAAAAGCTTTTTAAACCAGTATATTGTTCAAGAGTAGTGGTTAGCTTCTGATTTTTTTCAATGAATTCTTTATTTTTTTCTGAGAAAACCTTTCGCTCAATTTCTAATTCTTTAATCAATTTCTCGAAATCAATTTGTTGTGTACCTAATTTTCGCTTAGCATTCTCAACGATTTGTTTCGATAAACCAATTTTTTGGGCAACTTCCAAAGCAAACGAACTGCCGGGTTTACCAATTTCGAGGGCATAAAGTGGTTCTAAAAGTTCAGCATCAAATTTCATTGCACCGTTTACCGTTCCATCGTGTTTATCGGCAAAAACCTTCAGATTTGTATAGTGCGTGTTGATTACGCCATGGGCATTCGATTTTAATAATTGCTCCAAAATTGACTCAGCAATTGCTCCACCCAAAGTTGGTTCTGTACCAGTACCAAACTCATCGATGAGAAATAACGTAAATTTATTCGCAAAATTGACAAAATGCTTCATGTTTGTCAAGTGCGAACTATACGTACTTAGGTCATTTTCTATGCTTTGTTCATCACCAATATCGATGAAAATATTCTTAAAAACGCCAATTTTTGAATCGGGGGAAACAGGCACGAGTAAGCCACACTGAGCCATGTATTGCACCAAACCGATAGTTTTGAGCATGACCGATTTTCCACCAGCGTTAGGGCCAGATACTAGTACAATTCGGTTATCTTTATCGAGTTTTATTGTTAACGGAACAACGTTTTTGCCTTGTTTTTTGAACGACAAATGTAAAAGTGGATGTTTGGCTCTATACCATTCAAGGGCTTGATTTTCGACCAAAAGAGGGGCAGTTCCATCAATTTCCAAGGCAAACTTAGCTTTTGCACCAATAAAATCTATGATTCCGAGAAAAAGATATGCTTTACGTAAAGCAGGTACGTGTGGGCGAATAAAATCCGTCAAGCGTTCCAAAATCTTTACTATTTCACGGCGTTCACGGGCTTCCAATTCTCTGATTTCATTGTTGGCTTCGAGCACTTCGGCAGGTTCTATGAAAGCCATTTGTCCAGTTGCTGACTCGTCATGCACAAAGCCTTTGAGTTTGCGTTTATGTTCCGACAAAATCGGAATTACCATGCGACCATCACGGACAGTTAGAGACATTTCATCGCCAATCCAACCGCTATTTCGTACAGTTTTAAGAATACGTTCCAGCGTTTTACGCAAATCGCTTGCTTCCGAAATCAAACGACGACGAATATCCATTAACTCGGGTGAAGCGTTGTCTCTTACTTTTCCTCGCTCATCAATGATTTTATCAATTTGAGAAATCACCGTTGCCCAGCCCGCCACCCCCGCCCCCAGTGGGGGAGCAGTTGGTAGAGAATTGTCCACCAATGTTTTAAGTTCTGGATACGTAGGTTGCTTTCCAGTATTATCTTCTTTTAATTTGAAGAAATGAATGATTTGCTGAATCGTACGAAGCGAGAGTTTTATTTCAAAAAACTGCTCTTCACTCACAAAAGCACCTTCGATTGCTGCTCTTGAAAGGGCTTCGCTGACATCAATATA
This sequence comes from Emticicia sp., assembly GCA_017495105.1. Taxonomy (GTDB): domain Bacteria; phylum Bacteroidota; class Bacteroidia; order Cytophagales; family Spirosomataceae; genus Emticicia. Next base: position 4,970 of record JAFEIL010000075.1, read on the forward strand.
ATTTTGTTGCGGAAAATCAGACTCGGTTTGTAGAATCAACTTAAATTCGGCAGCTTGGCGATGCAAACGGTCGATTATCTTGAAATCATCAGAAAAACGAATTTTTTCGACAAAAGCTTGTCCAAGCGAACTGACGCAATGCTCGGCGATGTGTTCACGAATTTTATCGAAACCTAACTTTTGTTCTATATTTTGGGGGTAAAGCATGAAAATTTGTGGTAAATCAAATATTTATAAGCCAATAAGTAGTTTAATTGTTTTCGGCTACTTTTGTTTGAATTAAAACACAAATTTACCACAAATTTTGTTCGTTTAGGGTATTTGAAGAAGTTAGCGTGCAGGATTTAGGTTTATTTTTTCACCACGGAGTAAAAAATGAGTTTGAACACGGAGCTTCACAGAGTTTTTTTGCATACTCCGTGGAACTCCGTTCTAAACTTTCTGAAACTCCGTGGTTAATCTAACTTGTTCTTTACTCAAAGATTGATTGTAGTCTAAACTCTCTCCAACATAATCGGGTATGTTTTACGAGAAGCCCATTGTGGCACATAAATATTATCATTACTATCTATACATACATCATGTGGGTGCAAGAAAACCTTAAATGGGTCTTGCTTGCGTTGTTCTTGAAGTTGATTATTTTGATAAATTGGCTCACTTCCTCCTGGAGTCGAAATAACCCGGTCGTTTTTATCCAAAATCGTAATAAAGCCAGAGTTTGGATAAGAATCTGACGTTGAACGGAATGCCGCACCATAAAGATTTTCACCTTTGATTACGGGACGACAAATATATGTTCCTGGCAAAGCAATCGTTGAAATGTATTTGCCATCAAGTGTGTAGCGTTTCCAGCAATTTTCGATTCTTGAAGTCACAATCAGTGTTGGGTTTTGTTTATTTCGAGTATCAACCACTACGCCGTGATTGCACTTAAATTTATCAACACCATCGCCACTACCGCCCCAATGACGAATATACTTTCCCTTTGAATCATATTGCATGACATAATTTAAACCATAACCATCAGTTACAAAAATATCTCCATTGGCAGGATTTACTGCACTTTCGGTTGGTTTAAACTGAGCAGGGTGTTCATAAACACCAGTTTCTTTTGGATATTCAATCTTGAAAATCTCTTTACCTTTCAAATCGGTCTTGATAACTTGATGACGGTCGGTATCGCAAATCAGTAAAAACTGTTCTCCACCTTCATTCAAGAGTGTAAGTCCGTGACCTCCAATATAGGTCGTTCCCCAAGTTTCGAGCAATTTTCCTGATTTGTCATAAATCAAAACATTGTTTTTTGTTTCGTTGCCGAGCATAATTAGGCGTCCTTTGGCATCTTCTACCATTTCGTGGCAGTCGTTCACAGGATTTTTCCCTGCATCCAACATTCCCCAACCAACTTTTACTCGGTATTTGTGGGTGTTATGTCCGATGATGATTTCATCGTTTTTACCAAAACTAACTTCGGGAAAAGCTGAAATGGCGGTCGTAATTCCTGTAATCTTTAAGAAATTCCGACGAGTTAAAAATTCATTCATTAGTTTTATAAGGTTGAATAAATGGGTAATATTACACGGTTGCTTCGTTAATTTTAGTAGTTGGATTCATGATATAGGTAAGAAGTTTGTTTTCCTTCTGTAATTCCACGATTCTATATCCTCGATAGTTCGTTCCCCAGTTTCCACCGATGTGAGAATCAAACATATAAGGAATACCGTCATGCGTTTTTATATTTTCTTGGTCGTGGTCATGGCCGTTGAAAACCGCACGAACATTTTTATATTGCTTCATTAACTCTTGAAACTCTTTGCTATCAACGGCATTATCAGTCCATTTTACGGGCGTGATATGTATAAAAATGAAGATATTTTTCTTCTTTTTATGTTCGTCGAGTTTTGATTTAAACCACTCAATGTTCGGAGGAAGGTACTTTCCTTCAAGATTTGAAGTTGTTCCGAACAAAAATGCGTTATTTCCTAAAACATAATCATAGTTTACAGGCACGCCCCACACCATCTCCCATTGCTCAGGTGTTGCGTGGTCGTGGTTGCCTTGTGTAACGAAATAAGGCATTTCGAGGTCATCGAAGTAGCTTTTTGCGGTTGATAAGAAATTGATATCATCGTGAATAATGTCGCCATTGATTACGCAAAAATCAAATTTTTGCTCACGGTGTTGGGCATTTACATTTTTGATGAAAGTTTCGAAATAAGCTTTATAGTCGGTTTTGGGCTGACCAAAATGACCATCAGAGGCTACTACGAAACGAAGTTTTGATTTCTTGGAAGTTAGGTTTTCGGCAAATGCAGGGATAATACTGCCATCAGCTAGCAAAAATGTAGCAAATGATATTTGTTTGATAAAGTCTTTGCGATTCATAGTCAGAATAAATGAATAGTTTTAAGGAATGAATTTGCATCATTTATTTGATTCCAACAAAAAACCGAGCGATTATTTAATGAAATTTACTATTAAACAATTATTTCGTGATTGGGAAGAACTGTATTTCAGAACTCATCTTGGAGTTTTACGTATAAACGTTCAAATTTTTGGTGAAGTTGGTCGTAAAGTTCGGCTTTTGTGGAATCTGGCAAAAATATCTTTAATATACTTTTTTTAGAAGTTTTTTCCTCCAAACCTAAGGCTTTCAAAGCTAAAAGAACTGCTCCCCAAGCCGAACCTTCAACATTATTTGTAATTGCTACTTTTTTTTGAAAAATATCGGCTACAAGCTGTAACCAAAAATCACTTTTGGCAAAGCCACCACTGGCACATATTTCGTCAACTGGAAATTTCTCCATCAATACTTTCCCTACCGAATAAAGATTCATAATCAGACCTTCCATTACGGCACGGGTCAGATGTGCCTGCGTGTGATTGATGCTTAATCCAAAAAAAACACCTTTAGCGTTGGCATTCCAAACGGGAGCTCTTTCTCCTAAAATATAAGGTAAAAACAACAGACTTTCAGCTCCTGATGGTGTTTTTTGAGCTTTTTCTATCAATTCTTCAGTCGATGTGTTAGTTTGTAGAATTTGCTCTTTCAACCACTGTATCACTACCGCACCATTATTTGTGGCTCCACCGATAACGTGCTCGGTGGAGCTTAGCAAATAATTGAAAGTTCGCATTTGTGGGTCGGTGTAGTATTCGTCTACACAAATTCTAACGGCTCCACTAGTACCCATCGTGAAAGCTAGTTTATTTTTTCCCATTGCTCCAGTTCCAAGATTGGCCAAAGGACCGTCGGCTCCACCGATAAAGTATTTTTTATCCTGTTTTGTTCGTAAAAATGTCGTCGAGACTATTTCAGGCAATTTTTCTTCCGTAATTCCGACCAAATCTAAGGCTTTGGTATCCCAACATAAATCTTGGATATTCATCATGCCTGTGGCTGAGGCAAGCGATTCATCAATTTCGTAATATCCAAATATTTTGTGCCAAATATATTCTTTGATTCCAATAAATTTATGGGCTTTTTTAAAGATTTCTGGTTCGTTTTCTTTCAACCACAAAATTTTACAGAGAGATGAAAAAGGATGAATAGGCGTACCCGTGCGGTGATAGATTTCTTTGCCTTCACTGCTTTCTTTTAGCTTATTTCCAATGTCGATGGCACGATTATCTGCCCAAACGATTAGCTTAGTCAAAGGTTTTCCTGAAATATCCACCGCCATAATGCTATGCATTGCTGCTGACATACTCAGCGTTTCGAGCAATGAGCGTTTATCCAAAAAAGTCAAACATTCTGTAACGGCCTCATATATTTCGTCGGGATTTTGCTCACTCCAATTTGGCTGATGATGAAACATTTCATAGGAAATGCTTTTTTGCGTAATAACCTTTCCCGAAATATCAAAAACAACGGCTTTTGTGCTGGTTGTACCTATGTCAAGTCCTGTGAAATACAATTGAAATACAATTTTTAATGATTGAATGAGAGAATGAATCAATTTTGAATGATTGAATAGGTCTAATGATTTTAAATAATGCAATTAAAAATATTCTATCATTCATTCACTCAAAACTCACTCATTCTTCTCAACTGCGTGTCCGCCAAATTCATTTCTTAGTGCCGCAACTACTTTTCCTGAAAATGTATCGGTTTGTTGTGAACGATAACGCATCATGAGCGAGAGTGCTATCACTGGTGTAGCAACTCCCATTTCGAGAGCCGTTTCAAGTGTCCATTTTCCTTCGCCCGACGAGTGCATGATTCCTTTGATGGCGTCGAGTTTTGCATCTTTTTTGAAAGCATTTTCGGTCAATTCCATTAACCAGCCACGAACTACAGAGCCGTGGTTGAAAAGTTTTGCAACTGCCTCAAAATCAAGGTCATAATTCGATTTCTCGAAAAGCTCAAAACCTTCCGCAATAGCTTGCATCATTCCGTATTCGATGCCATTATGTACCATTTTTACAAAATGCCCACTACCAGATTCGCCAGTATATAAATAGCCATTTTCGATAGAAATATCTTTGAAAACTTTTTCTACGTACTCAAAAGTTGATTTATTGCCTCCAACCATGGTGCAAGCTCCGTTTAAAGCACCACTTGTTCCGCCGCTTGTTCCGCAATCAAGAAACTCAATATGTTTGGATTTTAGCGTGTTATATCTTCTTACAGAATCTTTGAAATTTGAGTTGCCACCGTCAATAATAATATCGTTTGGCTTTAAGTATTCGGTTAATTCTTCGATTACACCATCTACGATTTCACCTGAGGGCACCATCAACCAGACAACTTTTCTGCCTTTAAGTTTGCTACATAGGCTTTCTAAAGAATATGCTCCCAAAATCCCGCCTTCTTCACCTATTTTATCAACAGAAGCTTCGTTTACATCTTGTGCGACAACTTCATAATTATTATTTCTCAAATTTAGAGCTAAGTTATAGCCCATTTTACCAAGACCTACTATTCCGATTTGCATACCCCTAACCCCTAAAGGGGAATTTAATGTTTACTTCCCCCACTTTGATAGTTAAAAAAGTGAGGGAAGTTATTTAATATATTTTCTTGAACAAAATTACCTACAAATTTATTTCTCTTTGATGAATTAGGGGTAGTTTTTTATTTATCCCACCAAACTTTTGTATCTAAATCATCAGCACCCATTCTTGAAATGGCTTCTTTGACATTGGTACTATTGACTGATATTTCGGAGTTTGGATAAGTTAGGCGACGAATAAATGTGCCTTTTATTCCTTTTCCTGGAAATGGATTTGGGGTAAGTACAGGAAAGCCGCTTCTACGGAAATTGGCAAATGCTTCTGGGCCATTCAAGAAAGACGCCACCCAATATTGGGTATTGATTTGTTCTAAAGCAGTAGCTGTTTTAAATGAATTTTCGGTCAAGTATGCTGTAATTGCCGCTGGTGCAACTGCTGAGTTGGCATCGTGAATTGCCAATTGCTCCATGTGAAGTTTTACACCTCTATTAAAATACGCTTCGGCGGTTGTGCCTGTTACCCAACCTTTTTGGGCAGCTTCAGCCAATAAAAGTTGCGTTTGTGCGGCAGTTACCAAGAAATTTGGAGCAGTATTACGAGCCATACGAGTTCTATCTACTTGAGTAAAATCATAGAAACTCGCTAATTTGTTTTTAGTAACTTCTGCCGAAATAGTGCTATTGTCAAAGCCAAAAGGCATTCCTATTTGTACTGCAGGTTCAGAGCTTGCTCTTGACGCTACTTGTTCAGGACCTGATTTCGCTCCTACGTATCGAACCGCAATTGATTTCAGACGAGGGTCATTTGTTTTTTTCAAGAAATCAACAAATGGTGCTGCCATATAAATATTAGCCGATTCGGTTGAGTTTAGCATATTACCTACGGCATTTACATAGTTGGCGTCGTGGCGAACCATGGCATTTTCGGTGTTTAGCTCCATTACGCCAGCTGCCAAGGCTTTGCCCACAACTGACTGTGCTTGAGCTGCATCTACTTTACTCAAACGCATACCTGCACGAAGTAACAGAGAATTAGCAAATTTTTTCCATAAAGCAATATTTCCGCCATATAAAACATCAGCTGTTTCTACTGTTTTTGCTGCATCTAATGCCGTTGAAGCATCGGTTAATTCTTTTATTATTGCAGCATATACAGCTTGTTGGGTATCGTACTTAGGCAACACAATTTGCTGCGTATAACCTTTGCCTGCTTCTCCGTAAGGAATATCCCCGTAAGAGTCAGTAGTTACCATAGAAGCGTATGCTTGTAAAATACGAGCCATGTTGTAGAGGTTCGAGCGTGCAGGTAAATCTTTTGTTTGGTCGATTACGTCCTGCGTGTTTCTGATAACCGTTCGATAATATTTTTGCCAGTTTTGAACGGTATTATCACGGCTATCCTGATTAAAGTTTGCTCCTGTTAAAACCCCAGAGTTGGGTGATACCATTTGCTGTACGATACCAATTTCATAAATAACAGTACTAGGCGAATATGTACAATTGACGGTAGCATTGTTTAGAATAAAAACTGGATTAACAGAGGTTGCAGCAGTTTTATTGATGTTTAGTTCGTCGAAACCATTGTCGCAGCTTGTTAGCCCCCAAAAAGGAATAGACAACAATAAGACTTTTAAAATATTTTTCATTTCAAATTCATTTTTAAATTGATTATTTTGACTTCTGAGGCTTAAAACTTCACATTCAAATTAAAGCCCATGCTACGAGTTGTTGGCAAGCCATGAGATTCCATACCCACGAGGTTATCAGATGAATAACCGAATGATTCAGGGTCAATGTTATCAACCCATTTTTTGAGTAATAAAACATTATTGGCAACTAAGCTAAGTTTTGCACCTTTAATGACAGAGTTTTTAGGAAAAAACCTCGTGAAGTCATATCCAGCCGTAATTTGGCGTAATTTCCAAAAGCCACCATTATAAACAATTGGTTCAATTAAAGCCAATGAACGCACCACCGACCAATAATCTTGAACGTTTGCCTTTACAGTATTAGGTTCTCCTTTGTCATTGACACCAACGCCCACAACACCACCAGTATCACGCCCTTCAAGTGTATTTTTATGCAATCCATGTCGATAAAAATTAAAATTAGAACCTGAAAGCATCATGTTTCCTAATTTAAAATCAATCAATGCTGAAAGTGATATGCCTTTGTAGTTGAAAGCATTATTGATACCACCAACCCATTTTGGTAAGGCACTGCCAAACGAAATTAAATCATTTGTACGAAGCGGAATACCATTTGCTCCAAAAACTTGTCTTCCCTGTGCATCACGACGATACCCAAAACCATAGATAAGTCCCATTTCTTGTCCTACTATCTGACGAAGTTCACCATTGAAAACGTGCGTTCCAACGGTAATTCTTTCGCCTGGGGTATCGGTCAGAAGACTCAATACTTTTGTTTTATTGAATGAGCCATTTAAAGTAATATCCCACTGAAAGGCAGAGTTTTTGATAGGAACTAAATTTAGTAACATTTCTGCACCGTTTGTACGGCTTTTTCCACTATTTATTAATGTATTCACAAAGCCTGAAGCATCAGATATTTGAGCCGATACTATTTGGTCGGTTGTAATTTTTTGATAAACGGCAAAATCTAAGCCTACACGATTATTGAATAATTTCAATTCTAAACCAGCTTCTGCCTCTGTCGCTTTCATAGGTCTTAAATTGGCATTGGGCAAAGTATTACCAGAAGAACCACCCACTGGCTGCAAAGCTCCTGCCGGGTTGCTTAATAGGTTAGAGTTGATTCCGTAAAACAAATTGTTTGAATAGGGCGAAACGTCGGTATCGCTACCTACTTCGGCATAAGCGAGTCTTATTTTTCCAAAACTCAACCAGCTTGGTGTATTATTGAATGACTGTGAAAACACATAACTTGCAGAAACTGATGGGTATAAAATACTGCGATTTTCAGGAGAAAGTGTTGAAAACCAGTCGTTTCTGGCAGTAACATTAACAAACAAAAAGTTTTTGTATGAAAACTCACTCGATCCATATATTGAGTTTACCGCTCTTTCTGACAAACCATAAATTGGGTCTTTCACTCGGCCATTCATTACTGTATATAAGCCTCTTACAACAAAATCTTGCACGAAAGTAGAGTTCAAATCTGAGCGACGGTACATTTGGTTCCCCCCAAGGTTGAGGTCAATACCAAAATCACCAACGGTTTTGGTGGCAGCAATTAAGATGTCGGCATTGGTTTCTCTAAAACGGCGTGCTTCTTGTGTAAATGCACCGTTGACAAAACCCGCAGGTGCGGCTGCCAAAGAAGCATGTCCAGTCGGGAAATTATTAAATTCTTGGTCACGTGACCAAAAATCTTGTCCAACACGACCTTGTACATAAAGCCAATCGGTAAGGTTGTATTTTACTGAAACATTGCCAAAGATTCTATCCCGACGAATATTTTGAAATTGCTCTGCCAATGTAAAATAAGGATTCGTACGATTCATGAATCTTGAATAAACAAACTCATTTCCTGCGGCATTGTATTTTTTTTCATCCAATAAACTCAAAGGCATTGAGTTAGCCATGTTTGAAAGTGCCGTCGGAATCGAGTTGTCTTGATTGGCAATGTTTGGTGGGTTTTTATTAAATTCATTCGAATAATTGATGTTTCCAGCAAAACTGAGTTTCTTTGATAAATTATAAGAAAAACCAAAATTGAGAGTTTTGCGATTGAAGGTATTATTCGGTACAATTCCTTTATTATCCATGTTGGCAAATGAAAGGTTCATGCCACCTTTTTCGCCCGAACTTGCCAACGAAATGGTGTTCGTGAAGTTTTGACCATTTCGGTAAAACTTGCGAATTCTGTCATTTTGAGGCACATAAGGAACACTTACGCCATCAAATAAAACCTGTGTCATACCTGATTGAAATTTCTCGCCAAAAGACCATTGTCCTGAGGTTGGATTGGCAGTTGTGGGTCTTACACCATTTTCACCTTGACCGTATTGGTATTGAAAATCGGTAAAATCTAAGGGAGTTTCGTTCGTAAAATTAGAATTGAAAGTTACGCCAATACCCTTATTATCACCTCTTGACTTTGTTGTAATCATAATAACACCATCTTTTGCACGAGAACCGTATAACGCAGCAGCAGTTGCACCTTTCAAAACCGTCATACTTTCTACATCATCGGGGTTGATTGAAGATAAACCATCGCCACCGTCCGAAGTATTTCCTCCACCACGAACGCCAATCGAATTATCAGCACCTGCATTGCCAGGGTTTGTACCGAAGTTTGTATTATCAATTGGCACGCCATTGACTACAATCAATGGACTATTTTGACCGGAGATTGAAGACTGCCCTCTGATTCTGATTTTTGAAGTTCCTGCTGGCCCTGTTCCCAAACCCGAAATATTTACACCTGCAATTTTACCCGTCAAGGCATTCATTAGATTTGGTGTTCGATTTTCGGTCAATTGTTCTTTATTTACCGTAGAGGTGGCATAGCCCAGTTTTTTTGATTCTTTCTTGATACCCAAAGCTGTTACGACTACTTCTTCTAGATTTTGGGTATCTTCATCAAGCGAAATATTGATAATTGATTGATTACCAACTTTTATTTCTTGATTTTTGAAGCCAATAAAACTAAAAATTAAAGTAGCGTCAGTCGAAGCATTGACACTAAAAGTGCCATCGGCCGTTGTATTTGTACCAGTATTTGTACCTTTTATCTGCACCGAAACCCCAGGAAGTATCGTGCCGTCTTTGGCGGAGGATACTTTTCCGGAAATTTTTTGTGCATAAATTGCTGCTGATGAAGACATTAACAGCATAAATAGTAGGAGTTGTTTTCTCATGAGTTAAATGATAAGTTTATTTTAGGATAGCAAATCTCTTAAACAAATACCGCTAAAACTTCCAAATCTTTACAGTGGTGGATTTTATAATAATATCTTGAAAAAATTGCAATATTTTTACAGAAAAAAAGTCTTGTTTTAGTAATTTCTTTCTAGCTTCGGTCGCTTCTTTTTTTTCAGAAAACAGACCAATGCTAGGAGTAAAAGTATATTTTTAATGACCATTTTTTCATTAACTAAAGGTAAATCGCCAGAGATTCAGGTATTTCCGCATTTGATTGAGTTTTTTCGCAAGAAAATTCAGCAAGTGCAACCAAGCTCTATGCCCTTGAAAGAAAGTCATGGCTTAAAAATAATGTTTGTTTTAGAAGGAAAATTTGAATGGAGTATTGATAATCAATCAATTACAGTTTATCCTAATGATGCGGTTTTAGTTTTCCCAAAACAAAATTTTGGCGGTTTGAAAGAAATGTGGGATGTTGGCGTAGTGGTTTCTATTACCATCAGTCCTCGATTTTTTTCAGAAGATGGAGAGTTGATTTTAGGAGAATGGAGTGGTATTTCGGAAACCGAACAACGGTTGATTGGCAAGCTTTTTTCGTTGAATAAAAAACCAATTATACAAAACTTCAAACAATTGGGTGAAGTTTTGCAAAAAATTGAGAATGAGCTATTTATCAATGAATTAGGCTTTAAAACTCGCATCAATCATTTGCTCGACGAACTTTTAATTATAACCGCTCGACAACTAAGCAAGCAAGATAATCAACGACGAGATTTTCCGCAGTCTTTTCAGAAACTTGACCAGATTTTGCGTGAAAATCTTGCCCATCCTTGGACTGTAGAAGAAATGGCAGTTATTATGGGACTCGGAACAACCGCTTTTACTGAAAAAGTAAAATCTTATTCGGGCTTTTCACCTCTCAACTATTTAATAAATTTAAGAATTTCAGAAGCCATTCGCATGCTAAAATCATCAACAATAAGTTTGACCGATATTGCTCTCGACACTGGTTTCTATTCATCACAACATTTTTCAACAACATTTAAAAAATTAACTGGTTATACACCGGGGCATTTTAGGAAACCCCCCAACCCATAAAGTGGGGTTGCAGAAAATACTTTAGTAACTTGTAAATAAAGCTTTTTGATTCCCTTTACAGACGGGGAGCGGCATATTATGGAAACAATCATTACAATCGACATCGAGACAACAGTAGTACGGATTATCGCTTTTGACCTAACAGGTAAGCAAGTAGCCGCCCGAAAAGGCACGTATCCAACTTTTCATGCACAGCCAGACATCAGTGAGCAAGACCCCGAACAGGTTTTTATTACGGTGCTTTTTGTGCTAAAAGGCTTATTAAATGACCCTGTTTTTATGAAAAAAAATAAAGTGCTGTCAATTGTTTTTAGTTCATCCATGCACAGCGTTTTGGCTGTTGATAAAAATGGTGTTCCTTTGGGAAATGCCATTATTTGGGCAGATAATAGGGCAATTAAAGTGGCAAGCGAACTAAAAAACTCCGCTTTGGGGATAGAAATATATCGAGCTACGGGTACACCAATTCACCCGATGTCACCTTTGGCAAAAATAACTTGGATTAAAAACCATGACCCTGAGCGTTTTGCAAAAACAAGCAAATTTATTTCGCTGAAAGAGTACATTTTGCACCAATTCACAGGCGATTATTTAATCGATTATAGCTTGGCTTCGGCAACAGGACTTTTCAATATCCATGATTTGAAGTGGGAACAAAAATCTCTGAATTTTGCAGGAATTTCGAGCGAACATCTTTCTGAACCAACTTCAATTTTTAATTCTGAACTGAGGCTTCGCCCTGCTTTGGCAAAATCTCTAAGGCTTTCTGAAAATACCAAATTGATTATTGGTAGCAGTGATGGTTGTTTAGCGACACTTGGTTCGGGCGTTATTGGAGAAGGACAAGCAACGATTTCCATAACTTCAAGCGGAGCGGTGAGGGTTGCCAGAAATGAGGTTTTACAAGATGAAAAACAACGTTTTTTTAATTATATTCTTGATAAAGGGCTTTACATTTCAGGTGGGCCAACCAATAATGGCGGTGTGGCTTTCGAGTGGTTTGCCCGACAATTTGGCAATTTCAATAATGGCCTTGACTTTGAAGATAGCATCAATGATTTGTTTAAAGATGCAGCCCAAGTATCAGCAGGATCAAATGGACTACTTTTTTTGCCTTATTTATTAGGCGAAAGAGCTCCACTTTGGAACGCCAACGCCCGTGGTGTTTATTTTGGCATAAATATTACCCATGAGCAACCTCATTTTGTGAGAGCCACTATCGAAGGAATTTTGTTTGAAATTTACAGCATCGGAAAGCTTCTTCAAACGCATCGAAAAATTGATAATTTGTATGTCAATGGCACTTATGCCACGCTTCCGCTTTGGTCACAAATCATCTCGGATATGTTTGGAAAGCAAGTAAATATTAATGATAACTATGATAGTGCAAATGTCGGAGCAGCAATGCTCGCTTTGACCGAAATGGGTATTTTTGGTTCGCTGGAAGAAGCTGCCAAAACCATTCAATCATCTAAAATATACCTTCCAAATCAAGTAAATCATCAGAAATATCAAAAATTTTATACGGTTTTTGAAAGATTGAGCCATAAACTCGCCGATGAATTTGATTTAATTGCGGAATTACAACAAAATCAAGAATAATTTGACAATTTGATTATGATTTGCCATGTAGATGCTTTTTGTTGACTAAGCTATTACCAAATTTTCAAATCACTTTCTTTATCTTGCAGGAAAATTAACAAATCTAAATATTAATGAAAGAACGCCTTACTTCGCTTGACGTTTTTAGAGGCATGACCATCATGCTCATGACCATCGTAAATAACCCAGGTGACTGGGGACATATCTACGCTCCACTCGAACACGCCGAATGGCATGGCTGTACGCCTACAGATTTAGTGTTTCCGTTTTTCTTATTCATTGTTGGTATTTCAACAGTGCTTTCGATGCCTGTAAAGAAGTTTGACAAATCTGTTTTAGAAAGAATAATCACCCGTACCTTAAGAATATTTCTTTTGGGTTTATCGCTCAATTTTTTCTCAAAAATCCATCTTGGCTCACTCGAAGGTATTCCTCTAATGCTCGTTCGTTTAATTTTTACGGCAATCGTAACAGTTTTATTATTAGGCGAATACGACCGTAAAAAGCAACTCTACCTTTCTGTCGGACTATTTGCTCTGATGATGATATTGTGTTTTGGTGGCTTTGAGGATTTTGCCTCTGTCAGAATTCCCGGGGTTTTACAGCGAATTGCGGTTGTATATTTAATCGTTTCAATAATTTACGCCACGACAAACACCACCGTCCAAATCATTATCGGCTTTGCCTGCTTGCTGGGATATTGGGCTTTGATGGCTCTTGTTGATGTGCCAAACGTGGGAGCGGCTAACTTTGAAAAAGGCACAAATCTTGCTGCTTGGCTTGATAATTATTTATTGCCGGGACATCTTTGGATAACTTCAAAAACTTGGGACCCCGAAGGGATTTTAAGTACAATTCCTGCCATTGGAACTGGTTTGGCAGGCGTTTTTACCGGAAAATTATTGACCAATGATTTTCCGAAAAACAAAAAAGTAATTTATTTACTTTCGGCAGGTGTGATAAGTGTAATGATAGGCATACTTTGGAGTGATTTTTTTCCAATAAATAAAGCTTTATGGACAAGTTCGTATGTTTGTTATGCCGCAGGAATTGCCATGATTGTTCTCGGAGGATTGTATTTTTTGATTGATGTACTTGAATTTGATGTTTGGACAAAACCTTTTGTGATTTTTGGTGTAAACCCGATGTTAGTTTTTTTCTTTTCGGGAATTATTCCACGAGTTTTAAATATGATAAAAATAGCACAGCCAGAAAACCTCGAACACCCAAATGTTGGTTTGGTGTCGTGGCTTTATAGCCATTGGATTACGCCATTTTTCACCGAACCTAAAAATGCTTCTTTGGCTGGAGCTTTGACTTACTTGGTGATTTGGTTCGTTATCTTGATTTTGTTTGATAGAAAGAAGATGATTTTTAAGGTTTGAGTGTATACAAGGTTATCAGCAATTCCGATTCCGACTTATCTCGCATACATAAGTCGGAAACTTGTACTACAAAACCTGTCTAAATGCTCTTTTTCAAAGAAAAATAAGTAATTTTGTAAAAAATATTAAACAAAATATTATTACACATGTCAACAAACAGAACATTCACGATGATTAAGCCCCACGCTGTGGCTGCAAATAATATCGGTGGAATTACAGCAATGATTGAAGCAGCAGGTTTCAGAATCGTGGCAATGAAAAAAACACAATTATCAACCGAACAAGCAGGTAAATTCTACGAAGTACATAAAGAAAGAGGTTTTTATGGCGAATTATGCGAAATGATGTCATCAGGAGCTATTGTTCCAATGATTTTGGAGAAAGAAAATGCAGTAGCAGATTTCCGTACTTTGATTGGTGCAACAAATCCAGCAAATGCAGAAGAAGGAACAATTCGTAAAAAATATGCGGTTTCTTTAGGCGAAAATGCCATTCACGGTTCAGATTCTGATGAAAACGCAGCCATCGAAGGTTCGTTTTTCTTTGGAGCCATTGAGCAGTATTGATTTTTAGACGACAGTCAATAGACGACGGACGACAGTTTTTTCTATCGACCGTTGTCTATTGACTATCGACTGTTTTAGTCTATTCCTTCATAAATAATTCCTGCTTTTTGTCTGATTTCATCTAAAAGACTTATCAGTTTTACGCTCATTGAGAGTGGCATTCTTTTGCTTTCTTTTTTTCCTTCTCTCACACACTGACTCACTTCTTCAATTTCAAAATTATATCCAAAAGTTTTTCGTGGAAAAACATATTGTACAGGCTTTTTGTCGTTTTCAAAAAGTGTGATTTGCTTTGCCTCCATAAATCGACCTTCGATGAGAATATAGCCATTTTCGCCGTAAATTAAGGCTTCTGTTCGAGTGCTAGACTTGAGCGTACAACTCAAATTAGCCGTTGCTTCATTTTTATAGCCCAAAATAATGCTGGTCGTCTCGTCAATTCCTGTTTCTCCAAAATTACTAATGGCTTGTATTTTAGAAGGATAACCCAATAAAAGTAAACTTAAAAAAGCTGGATAAATACCAATATCAAGTAACGCTCCGCCACCAAGACTCGGATTTAGTAAGCGTTTTTCAGGTAAAAAAGGAGCATTAAACCCAAAGTCAGCTTGTATGTTTCTTACTTTTCCGATACGCCCTTCGGAAATTAAATCTAAAGTTTTTTGAATGGCAGGAATAAACCGAGTCCACATGGCTTCCATCAAAAAAGTATCGTTCTCACGAGCCGATTCAACCATTTTCTGCACTTGCTTTAGGTTTATGGCAAATGGTTTTTCGCACAAAACAGGAACTTTATGTTTTAAGCATAAAATAGCATTTTCGGCGTGTAAGGTATGTGGCGTGGCGATGTAAATGACATCTAAATCGGGGGTTTGGAAGATACTTTCGTAAGAATCGTAGAAATAGGGGGCTTCGTAGCGTTCAGCAAAATCTTTAGCTCGTTCGAGCGAAGAGGAAGAAGCAACAGCATGCAGTTGGGCGTTTTTTACGGCTTTTAAGTCAGTTGCAAATTTTTCTGCAATTTTTCCTACGCCAATAATTCCCCAATTAATATTTTTTATCATCTTAATTTTGTTTCAATTTTGAAGCTAAGTTAAGGAAAAAACATTTTATCGGATAATTATTTTTTCGGTGAGCATAGTTTCGCCCTCTCCAAAACGATGCAGTATTAACCAGCATTAGTATTTTTGCTAAGGAAGATTATTTTTTCAGAAAAAGTAATAATCTTTGTATCATAACCACAAAAAATGCCCCAACCATTACAGTCGAGGCATTTGGGTTTTTATAGAGGGGTTTATTATTACTTTGCAGCTAATTTGGCCTGTAAATTTTGGTCAATAGCATCTAAGAATTCTTCTGTATAAAGATAATGGTCGCCGTGTGAAACTTTGTTCCCGTGAATACAAACCGCTAAATCTTTAGTCATTTTACCCGACTCAACTGTTTCAACACAAACTTGCTCTAAAGCTTGGCAGAAATCAATTAATTCTTGGTTGCCATCTAATTTACCACGGAACTCCAAACCACGAGTCCAAGCAAAGATAGATGCAATTGGGTTTGTTGAAGTTGGTTTTCCAGCTTGGTGGTCACGGTAATGACGAGTAACTGTTCCGTGAGCAGCTTCTGCTTCCATTGTTTCACCATCTGGCGTAACAAGCACTGAAGTCATCAAGCCCAATGAACCGAAACCTTGTGCTACTGAGTCAGACTGAACGTCACCATCGTAGTTTTTACAAGCCCAAACAAATGAACCGCTCCATTTTAGAGCTGAAGCTACCATATCGTCAATCAAACGGTGTTCGTAAACGATTCCGGCTGCTTCAAACTTAGATTTGTAGTCTGCTTGGTAGATTTCTTCAAAAATATCTTTGAAACGACCATCGTATTTCTTCAAAATTGTATTTTTTGTAGAAAGATAAAGAGGCCATTTTTTGTTTAATGCTACATTGAAACATGAGTGAGCAAAACCACGGATTGATTCGTCGGTGTTGTACATACCCATTGCAACTCCACCACCTTTGTAGTTAAAGATTTCGTATTCTTGTACAGTGCCATCAGCACCTTCAAACTTCATTGTTAGTTTTCCTGCACTTTTCACAACGAAATCTGTTGCTTTGTATTGGTCACCAAAAGCGTGGCGGCCAACGATGATTGGAGAAGTCCAGTTTGAAACCAAACGAGGTACATTTTGACAAACGATTGGCTCACGGAAAACAGTACCATCCAAGATATTACGGATAGTTCCATTGGGTGATTTCCACATTTGTTTCAAGTTGAATTCTTTTACACGAGCTTCGTCAGGTGTGATAGTTGCACACTTGATACCAACACCGTATTCTTTGATTGCATTTGCTGAATCAATCGTTACTTGGTCGTTTGTCTCGTCACGATACTCGATTCCGAGGTCATAATATTTTATGTCCAAGTCAAGATATGGAACAATTAATTTTTCTTTGATAAATCGCCAAATGATACGAGTCATTTCGTCGCCATCTAACTCAACTACTGGATTTGCTACTTTGATTTTTGCCATCGCTTATTTATAAATTTTAATCCTATAAAGACAATCATTTTTTACAGCCACAAAGGTAATTGATTTGTATAAATATTTTAAGATTCTTCCAAACAAAAAAAGAACCTCCAAATGGAAGCTCTTTTCTGACTTAAACCAAAGAAAATTATGAAAATTAATAAAATCGTTTATTCATTATTATTTGTTCAATAATTCATCGAACGTAATAGCTACGTAGTACATTGAGCCAACGGCTGCACTGCCATAAGCTTGAATGTATGGTTTGCCACCGATATTAGTACCACCCAATTTGATGATTGATTTCATTGAAGATAATTTATAGCTTACTTGAGCATCAAAGGTTGTTACAGCAGGTACGATTGTATTTGTAAATGAAGCAACACCTGTTGTGGTTGGTTGGTTGAAACTAGCTTCCCATACAAACTCATCTTGGTGTCTTAAATTAATATTGAAACCAAATTTATCACCACTGTTCAAACGCTTACCAAAACTCACATTATAACGGTTTTTTGGAGTGTTATAACCTGCAAATTGTTGCTCTGGACTTGTTGTAAAGCCTTTCAAGTTATTTTGAGCATAGTTTACACCAACATTAAATCCTTTTGTTAAAGAGTAATTACCGCTGATAGCAAATCCGTTAGCCGTGACAATTTCTTTAGAATTTGCTGAACGTGAATATGCCGAACGAGTAGATGCACTACCAAGACCAGATTCAATTGGTAATCCTGGACCTGCTGCTGCTGTTGGCACAAGTATCGCAGTACCACCAATAAAGTTGGTGTATTTACTTGTATAAAAATAAGAGTCAATGAATAACTTCTTAGCAATCAGCCCTTTGTAACCAATTTCATAAGATGAGATTTTTTCTGGTTTCAAAGCTGCGGCTTTGTATTTAGGTAATGCCGCTAAACCAAAAGCAGGTGCAACTTGAGTCGTTACCGCTGTAACTTGGCTTACCAAGGTTGCTTGAACATTTGATGCAATAGTTGCTTGAGTTGATGGCAATGCCATTGTTTGGGCAACCCCTGCTGCAATTGCTGCCGCAGCTTGGCTAGCAGGAATTTGTCCTGCCGCTACACCTGCATTTACTTGTGCCGTAACGCCTGCTGTAACTTGTGTTTGTACTGCTGCAGTTACGCCTGCTTGAATAGCTGGTAACTGTGCCGTTACTGCTGCAGTAGCATACGCTTGCGCTTTTGCTATTACTGCAGAAGTAATGTATTTTGTCGGATTTCTTGAGAAATCTGTCAATGTTGCTAAATCTACTCCATTAGCTAAGTTATATCTTGTATCAAATTCTGGCTGTGCTCCAATCAAAGTACCAGATGGTGTTCTCAAGTCAATATATTGATTTTGAGTCGTTGGAATACGATAACCAGTTTGGTAAGATACTCTAAAGTTTTGTTGGCCAAATGAGGCAACTGCTGATAATCTTGGCGTAAAGAAGCCTTCAAAATTTTGGCTTTTGTCATAACGAATCGAAGCCGATAATTTCAAGTGATCTTTGAATAAGCTTTTTGCACCTTGAATAAACGCACCATATTCATTAATTGGAATTGTTCCTGAGCGGCCTTCTTTATTATCTGAAAATAATGTTCCGTCTGAGCGTAAGCTATATTGTCTTACGTTTGCACCAGCCAATAAATCAATAAATTTAATTTGATTTTTGAAGTTATAAACTCCTTCTGCATGGTATAAATTTGTTTTATCTAAAAACGCACCACCGCCATCAACAATCGCTGCATCACGGAATTTATTGAGCAATGTTGAATATTCTGCTGATCCTGGAGTTGGCAATCCTTTATCAGCAACCCCTCTTGCTGTAATTCCAGCTTGTTCTTCAGACTGGCCCGCACCACGAGCGGCAGCAAATGCTCCTACGTATTCACCAAACCATGTTGCATGAGGTTTAACACTATTTAGCATAGCAACCGCAGCCAAACCAGCAGTATATGACTGACCAGAACGCTCCTGAGTAGTATATGCCCTTAAAGTAAAGTTATCGCCTCTTAGTTCAACCTTTGCTTGCGTTAGGTTGAAATTACGTAGTGAATATCTGCCTGTACCTGTATAAACTGTTGTTCCATAACCATAATTTACTTGTCCTACTAACTCAACTTTATCACTAATTCGGTAGTGAGCTGCTAAATTTGTTTTAAAGCTTTTTGTGTTATAGTCAACCATGTCTTTTTCTAAAAAACCCGTTCTACTAACGTTTACGTTTGGTATTAAGCCTAAAGCGGCTGATGGCAATAATTTAGCCGCAATCAATCCGTTAGCGACAGTGGTCATGTTTGCTTGAACCTCGTCACCGTAAACGTTCATACCGTCGTAATCGGTCTTTGTTCCAGCACCTCTTGAACCCGTTTGCTGTCCACCAAGATTTAGGTTAGAATAGTTTGTTGCCTGCCAGTCTTTAGCTGTGATGTAAGCCAAATTTACTTTAAATGCAAATTTGTTGTTTTTCGAAGCCTTTGCATATCTCATCGAGAAATCAGTCATTGGAGTATTCACTACGTCACGGTTACTTGCACTCATCACACCTGCTTTTACCGTTGCACTTAAACCTTGGTATAAGAATGGGCTTTTGCTGTTCATTAAAACCAATCCATTGATTGCATTTGGGCCATAAAGAGCAGATGCTGCACCTGGTAAAACCTCAACACTTTCAACATCAAGCTCAGGCATACCTACGATATTATCGACAGGGAAGTTTAATCCAGGTGCTTGGTTGTCCATTCCGTCAATCATTTGAACTGTTCGTGGGTTACCTGTAGCACCAAAACCTCGCATATTGATAGATTTAAACAATAAACCTTGTGTAGTCATGTCGATACCTTTCATATTAGCCAAAGCATCATAGAAAGATGGTGAAGCTGTTTCACGAATCGTACGAATATCCATTTTTTCAATAGCCGCTGCCGATTTCAAAACTGATTCTTCAACCCTTGAAGCAGAAACTACTACTTCTTGGCCCAACACAGCTTGTTCTTTCAATGCAACATTGATAGAGGCACTGTTTCCCGAAACAGCCATTTCCTGACTTTCGTATCCTACTGAGGAAATAAGGAGCGTAAATGGCGGTGGAGTAGAAACACTGAAAGAAAACTCCCCTTTTGTGTTGGTTATAGTTCCTACGACTTTTCCTTTTACTTGAACACTAACACCGATTAGTGGTTCTTTAGTTGTGGCGTCTGTAATTGTTCCAGACACTTTTGTTTGAGCAAAGGAAAGCTGAGTTATTAGTATGCAGCATATTCCGAGCAAACATTTTTTAACGGAAAGTTTGTACATGAGAATATTGATTAGTGGTTAACAAAACGTAATTTTGTGTCAAACTTAAAAAAGAAAACAATAATATGCAAGCATACTATTGGTAGTTTGTATCAAAATGTTACAATTTTAACAAAAAATAATTATATACAATGCGAAACACGATTTTTCTATCATTTTTTTATTTTGTAAGTTTTCTTTCGGTTAAAATTGCTGCTCAAAACGCGGTAGTTTTGAAAACTCATTTTGACTTAAACAATACCCCAAAAGTGCCTGATTATTTTCAGAATGAGGCTTGGGCTGCATTGCCGACCAAAATAGATGCCGCAGATAAAACCCCTCTGAAATCGAATCTAAGCGACAAACAAAACGATGCAAAAGCCGATGTGTTTTTTCTGCATCCAACAACATATACATATCAACCCAAAAATCAGTTTGAGTGGAACGCAGATGTAAATGATGCTGAGTTGAATGAGAAAACCGATAACTCAACGATTCTAAATCAAGCTACAGCGTTTAATGGTTCAGGGAAAATTTATGCACCTCGCTATCGCCAAGCACATTATTATTCTTTCGTGACTCCAAATGCTGATGATAAAAAACAGGCTCTTGATTTGGCATATTCAGATATTAAAACTGCCTTTGAATATTATTTGAAAAACTGGAATCAAGGAAGGCCAATAATTATTGCCTCTCATAGCCAAGGAACTGTGCACGCTAAACGACTTTTAAAAGAATTTTTTGATGGAAAACCACTTCAAAAACAATTGGTAGAAGCATATTTAATAGGAATCGCTACGCAACCTGATACTTTTGAGAAGATTAAACCAAGTAATGCCCCTGATGAAATCGGTGGCTTTGTTTCTTGGAATACCTATGCAAGAGATTTCATGCCAGAATATCATTCAAACGGTCTTAAAACTGCGGTTAGTACGAATCCACTTACGTGGAAATGTGATGAGGAATTTGCACCAAAAGAACTCAACAAAGGCGGTGTTGGATTAAAATATACCTTCGTGAAGCAAGCAGCTGATGCTCAGAACCACCAAGGAATGCTTTGGATAAATAAACCTTACGTACGTGGACGAGCGTTTTTGAAAACGAAGGTATGGCACATAGCTGATATAAATCTTTTTTGGATGAATATAAGAGAAAATGTAGCTTTACGTTTGGAAACCTTCCTCAAACAATAAATATTAAATCAAAACAAACGATTATATATTCCCAACAAATGAACAATAATTACGTAATTATAATGGCTGGCGGAGTTGGAACGAGATTCTGGCCTTTCAGTCGAAGTACAAATCCAAAGCAGTTTCATGATGTGCTGGGTATCGGAACAACGATGATTCAGCAAACGGTTGAACGTTTTGATGGAATTTGTCCTAAAGAAAACATCTATATCGTAACGAGCAAAGAGTATTACGATATCACCAAACAACAATTGCCGTATTTGAGTGACGACCAAATTTTACTTGAGCCGAATCGTAGAAATACCGCTCCTTGCATTGCATATGCTTGTTATAAAATTGGTGCTAAAAACCCAAACGCTAATATTGTAGTTGCTCCTGCCGACCATATTATTTTAAAAGAAGAGGAATTTCGTAAAAGAATTAATATCGCTTTGCATTTCTCGGCAAAAAATGATGTCTTGGTTACTCTCGGAATTAAGCCTACTCGCCCAGATACAGGTTATGGATATATTCAGTTTTCTGAATCAGAAGGAGATATCAAGCGTGTAGTTACTTTTACCGAAAAACCAAATTTGGAGTGGGCTCAAAAATTTGTAGAAAGTGGCGAATTTGTTTGGAACGCAGGTATTTTTATTTGGAATGTAAATGCTATTAAGAAATGTTTTGAAGCATTTTTGCCTGAAATAGCAGAAGCCTTTGAGGAAATCAAGGCTGATTTATATACTGAAAGAGAAGCTGATGCTTTGAATAAAGCCTATCCACAATGCAAAATTATTTCGATTGATAACGGAATCATGGAGCGTGCTGAGAATGTTTTTGTGGTACTTTCAGAGATTGGTTGGTCAGATTTGGGCACTTGGAAATCTTTGTATGAAATATCAGATAAAGACGAAAACCAAAATGCTGTTGATGCAAACATAATGCTTTATGATACAAAAAATAGTATTATAAAAACTCCAAAAGACCGCTTAGTAGTTGTAAGTGGTTTAGATGGATACATTGTAGCAGAGTATGATAATGTATTGATGATTTGTAAAAAAGAAGATGAACAAAAAGTAAAAGAGTTTGTAGCGGCAGCAGGCACGAAAGGGAAGGAGTTTGTGTAATTATTAATAGTTTATTATCAAAAATAACATGTAAGGGGTTCGATTCATCGTACCCCTTTTTTTGAACCAAATTTCAG
This sequence comes from Emticicia sp., assembly GCA_017495105.1. Taxonomy (GTDB): domain Bacteria; phylum Bacteroidota; class Bacteroidia; order Cytophagales; family Spirosomataceae; genus Emticicia. The sequence continues at coordinate 27,605 of JAFEIL010000075.1, forward strand.
CTGCATAGGTTTTATTTGAAAACAATTCTACAAAATGAAAAATAAACCTTTGCAAATAGATATCGTATCTGATGTGGCGTGTCCGTGGTGTTATATCGGGAAAAAACATTTAGAAAAGGCACTTGAAAGCTTTGATAGTCAACCAGTTGAGATTACTTGGCATCCATACCAACTCGACCCTACGATTCCCGCTGAAGGGGTTTCTCGTGATGAATATTTTGCCAAGAAATTTGGCAATATTGACCAAATCGAACAGATTTTTCAAAGAGTTTCAGGAGTAGGCAAGAAAGTTGGGATTGCGTTTAATTTCGATAAAATGACAAAAGCGGTTAATACAATTCCGTTGCACAAAATGCTACACATAGCTCGCGAGGAAGGTACGCAGATTGAATTAGAAGAATGTTTTTTCAAAGCATATTTTACCGATGGTGTTGATTTTTCAGACACAGAACAACTGATTGCTTTTATGGAAAATTTTGGTTGGAATCGTGAAAAAACCAAAGCTGTTTTAGCAAATGAAGAAATAACTTACCATGTTTCGCAAGAAATTAAGCATTTTCAAGGCTTAGGTGTTACAGGTGTACCATTCTTTATTTTGAATAATAAATATGGTATCAGTGGAGCTCAACCAATAAACGTATTTTTAGAAACACTTAATACAGTTACCGCTGAAATGCAACCTGTGGAAGCGGTCGGCGAGGTTTGTGATGTGGAAGGTAAGAATTGTTGATATCTAGATAAGAGATTTACAATTTGATTTAGAAATTAAGGTCTCGAACTGTATGGATAATAGCTTTTTAATAAATTTGTGTTATCAGAAATACAAATTTATTAAAAAGCTTCTCAGATTAGAGTTTTCAGACGGAAGCCTGTTTTTTAGAAATAAACTTAGCAGATAATGGAGTGAAACAAACCAAAATTCAGAAGAACGTATCCTCAAAGTGCATGATTTCAAATTTCTCACCTACGGTTATGGCAATGATGTCGAAACGAACGTTTCCATGCCAATCATGCTCATAAATATAGTTTTCAGCAGTTTTTATAATAAGACTGGCTTTGTTTTTTGAAATAGTTTGTTCGGGAAAGCCGTGATTAATTTCAGACCTTGCCCGTACTTCTACAAAAACCAACCAACCATCCTTTAGGACTACAATATCTATTTCTCCTTTTCCGTGCGTATAGTTTTGGTCAAGAATTTCGTAGCCTTTCTTTTCCAAGAATTTTGTCGCCATCGCTTCGGCTTTGTTGCCTGTTTCGTTGTGTTCTGCCATTTTTGTAGGACAGGTTTTCAACCTGTCTAAATGATATAGCGATAAAGACAGGTTAGAAACCTGTCTTACATTACATTAATTCCGCAATGACCGTTTCGCCACCAACTGGCTTATCGTTGATATTGACTAAGATTTTTGCATCTAAAGGCAAGAAAATATCAATTCGTGAGCCGAATTTGATAAAACCAAACTCCGAACCTTGCTCAACGGCTTGTCCTTCTTTCACATACCAACAAATTCTACGAGCCAAAGCTCCGGCAATTTGGCGGAATAAAATTTCTGTTCCATTGTGGTGTTTCACGACGATTGTTGTGCGTTCGTTTTCGGTGCTTGATTTTGGGTGCCAAGCAACCAAGTATTTTCCTGCGTGATATTTTACATAAGTCACAATTCCGGAAATTGGATTGAAATTGATATGCACATTAAGAGGCGACATAAAAATCGAAACCTGACGGCGTGGCTCTTTGAAATATTCATTTTCTACAACTTCCTCAATCACCACAACTTTGCCATCGGCAGGAGCAATTATGTGCTTAGTATTTACTGGAGTGGTTCTAGTTGGTTTACGAAAGAATTGAACCACAATAACAAATAAAAACAAACTTACGATGAGCAATAATGTGTGTAAAATATCTTGTTCGGGTAAAAAATATCTTAATGCCGAATTAGCTGCTAATAGTCCAATAATTGTCAACGAAATCGTTCCTGTGCCTTCCTTATGAAGTGTCATTTTCTGAGCTGTTTAGTTTTTTAGAACCGCAAATATAATCAAACAATGTTTTTACGTTATCTTCACAGCTCAAATATTTATAATGCGTGTGCAAAAGCTGTGGATAAGTTGGTGTTTCACGTGGAAAAACTCTTGATAATTATGCAAAAACTCTTTTTTTGGCGAAACTGGCCTAAAAATGAACAATCTAGTTTTGTTTTTATTCTTACGATACTTTTCACCTCAATTTTATTTCTTTCGTTTTATTGGTTCAAAGGTTTAGAAAATGTCATTCATTGGGATGTTTTAAGTGAGCTTGATGAGATTTCTGCGGCTTTTGATACTTTATCAGATGGCACTCTAAAGTTTACTATTAATGGAAATGCTTACATTGTCAAAGAGCATTATCTCGCTTCGATGATGGAAATTAACTTTTGGGCAAACAATGTCTTTGCTGTATTTTTTATTTTTGGTCTGAATTTGCTATTGAGTGCATTTTCGGGCATGAGCCGTTATTGGTTTTTAGGGGGAATGGTTTTGTTTGCTGGTATTTTGATAACTTTTCATCTCGAAATCGTCTTTAATTCCATCAATCAATTGCCGTTTTTGGTGGCTTTTGGTGCGTTTGCTGGATTGGCTTTTTACTTCAATACGTTTGCTACTAAAATAAATACTTTGAAAAGATTCTTATCTTTTCTTGTTTTAAGTATTGCAGCCACAGCCCTGATTGGTTTTACGGCAAATGCGACAAGCCCAAGTTTAGCAGTTTTTTCATATGGATTACTTTCGGCAATTATTTTATCAGCGATATTTATCTTATTAGTTTCTCACGAAATTTCGGCGGGTTTGGTTTGGGTCGTTTCAAATTCAGGCGTTAAAAATCGCAATCATATTCCTTCTTTCATGGCAATTTCGAGTATTTATTTACTCAATGTGCTTTTAATTTATCTCGAAAAATCGCAGTATATCGATTGGAATATTATTTCTATCAACCCAGTAGTCCTCCTTGGAATTTCGTTGTTTTTAGGAATTTGGGGTTTCAGAGATTATTCTGAGCAATCAAGTTTTTTCGCTTTTCGTGCTATCGGCTCATGGTTTTATTTAGGTTTGGCCATTATTACAACTGCGACAATTGGCTACACATACGCAACCGCCAACGACCCGCTCATTGAAGCTTTCGAGGATTTTATCTCGTATGCTCATGTTGCGATGGGGCTATGTTTTTTCTTTTATATGTTAATAAATTTTACGCAGCCACTTCAAAAAGGCTTGGAAGTGCATAAAGTGATTTACAAACCAAAGTTTTATGAATTGTTGCTTTTCAGAATGGCTGCGGCAATTTTGGTTTTTATGTTGATTTCGTTCAAAAACTATAACAATTATTTTCAAGCTAAAGCCGGTTATTACAACGCCATTGCCGATTATTATACAGCCACCGCAGATTTTCAAGTCGCCGAAACTTTTTACAAAGAGGCATTGCATTTCGATATTCGAAATCATAAATCAAATTATGCTTTGGCTTCGTTGGCTCTAAAAAATAATGATAAAGAAAACACGGGTTTGTTTCTGAAAAATGCTTTAGAAAAAAATGCTAGTCCGTTTGCGTTTGTGGGTTTGAGTAAGGTTTTGGAAGAAAAAGACATGTTTTTTGATGCTCTATTCACTTTGCGTAAAGGCGTGAGTAAATTTCCTAAAAACCAACATCTTTTGACAAACATTGCGTATCTCTATGAAAAAACCAAAGTGCTTGATTCAACCTTTTTTTACTTAAATTTAGCAAAAACAAACTGTACAGATTGTGATTTAGCAGAATCTAACATATTGGCGTACCAATTAAAATATGGAGAAAAAGATTCACTTTTTTCAGTGATGAGGTCTTCCAATCCTAAAAGTAGTCTTTACTTTACTTGGGGAGATAATCAAGTATCTAAAAACATGAGTCTCCGTGCAAATAGAGCAGCAGCTACTAAACTTTTACAAAAACAGGCAATAACAAATATCGAATTCACGAAAGATTCTGTCATAAATGTAAGTCAATTCGCTTTACTCTATAATTTGTCTTCATTTGATAATGCCATGTTTCCGTATTCGAGCAAAGACTTACAGAATATTCAAAGAAAGGAATTGAACAATGATTTCTTTGAAGATTTAGAATTTGCTATTGCTTCCCGAAATTATTTCAGTGAAAATAAACTCGAAGGGTTAAAACAATTAGCGATTTTGGCCAATGATTCGACCAAACACAAACCTTTGTATAATCAAGTGGCTGGAATGTGGTTTTTGCAACAAGGTGTTTATGATAAAGCTGTAGAATTTCTTAGCAAAGCTGGTGATGTTTCTTCGGTAGATGTTTTACAAAAACAAAATTATCAAAAAACAATCACTGAGTTCCAAAAAGCCAAGGCTGAGGAGATATTTAAAATGGCTCTTGTGAAAAATCAAACTAGCAAAGCTGACTTTGATAAGATTTTGCAAGAAAATCCGCTAAATCCTTATGTTTTAAGCGAAGTCGTTGATTTTTATAACAATACGCTTAGAAAGCCCAACGATGCCTATAATTTCCTTTTCCGAGCGGCCGAATTAAACAATACTTCTACCGAAATCTGGAAACTATATACTCTCCAATCGCTCAAAATTGGCTTACTCGACTACGTGGCTGATGGTTTGTTAAAACTAAATCAACTAAGTAGCCCTGCCGATTATCAAGCATTTCTTTCCACCTATCAAGCCCAAAAAGCATTGATGGAAAAAACAAAGGATGGTTTTAAATAGAATAATATCTTTGGATATTGAATAGTAAGATAAAAATTATTCGCTCATTCAGAACGGGCGGCGTTCCGCTTCTCTCATTCAACATTTCTTTTCATGAAAATCATAGAAACAACCAATATTTCAAAACGCTACATCATGGGTAGCGAAATTATTGACGCCTTAAAATCGGTCACGATTTCGGTTGATAAAGGTGAATATGTGGCATTTATGGGACCTTCGGGGTCAGGTAAATCTACATTAATGAATATTATAGGTTGCTTGGATTCTCCAACGGGCGGAAAATATGTCTTAAATAACCACGACGTAAGTAGTATGAGCGAAAACGAATTGGCTGAGATACGAAACAAAGAAATTGGCTTCGTTTTTCAGACATTTAACTTACTTCCACGCCAATCTGCTCTTGAAAATGTGGCTTTGCCATTGATTTATGCTGGTTATACAAAATCTCAACGCACCGAAAAAGCAATGCTTACATTAAAAAATGTTGGTCTTGACAATAGAGCTCATCATAAACCGAACGAACTTTCGGGTGGCCAACGCCAACGTGTTGCTATTGCCCGTGCTTTGGTCAATGACCCAAGTATTCTATTGGCCGATGAGCCAACCGGAAACTTAGATACTAAAACTTCTTACGAAATTATGGAGTTATTTGACCAACTTTATTCAAAAGGAAATACCATCGTTATGGTTACGCACGAAGAAGATATTGCTAAATATTCACACCGAATCATTCGTTTGCGTGATGGCTTATTGGAATCAGATAGAATAAATCCTGAACCAACCAATCCACGAGAAATGGCCAAGCTTTATGCCCAAAAAGTGAAAGAGTAGCATCATTACACATATAAATTAAACTCTTACTTTCTTAAGGACTTTTTTAATAAATAAGTAGATATATTTTGCCGTTTAATAAAAAATAGTAGGATTGTTTTTATAAAAACTAACATATTTCAAACTAAAATTCAATCTTTATCGTTTATAACCATATATCACAAATCTAACTTATATGAAAAAAGTATTGTCATTTTTATCATTAATGCTGTTTATCAGCACATTATCATTTGCACAAAGTCCAGCAGTTTCTGCAGAAAGTGCTAACGTAAAAGTAACTTACGGTCAGCCATCTAAAAAAGGTCGTGTGATTTTTGGCGGACTAGAGAAGTTTGGAACTATTTGGCGTACGGGTGCAAATGGAGCAACCGAAATCACTTTCAAAAAAGATGTAAAGTTTGGTGGTAAGTCTGTAAAAGCAGGTACTTATTCATTATTCTCAAAATTAGGCGAGAAAGAATGGACTATCATCTTGAATAGCGAGTTAAAGCAATGGGGAGCTTACGGATATGATAAAATCAAAGATAAAAACGTAGCTGAAGTTACAGTTCCTGTAAAAACATTAAAAGACGTAGTAGAGAAATTGACAATTTCTACTGACGACAAGACTTTAACCATTTCCTGGGATACGACAAGTGTTGCCGTTCCTATGGAGTTTTAGGGTTTAGGTAAGTGTAGTAGTAAAAAGCCGAGGTTTTGCCTCGGCTTTTTTTGTTCTTTCCCATCGGCTACGCAAACGGAGAGAGTTTTACTTATTTCCAATAAATCTCTCAAAAAACTCATAAATGCGTAGCATACGGTCGATTCTTTGACGAACATTTCCTGTTCGTGAAAGCTCGTGCGTGCCTCCTGGCATTCTTACGTATTCCACTTCTTTGCCCATAATTTTCATCGATTTGTACATCATTTCGCTTTGAATGATGCCCGTGCGAAGGTCGTTTTCTCCGTGTTTGATGAGCAAAGGTGTACGAATTTTGTCAACGAATGTATAAGGTGAATTAGTTTCTAATACTTTTTCTTTCGTATCATTCCATGGATAATTGAAATAATTCGGAATCAAACGCCATGCGTTTCCTTCACCTAAGAATGTTGTAAGGTCATAAACACCACGTTGGGCAAATGCTGCTTTGAAACGGTGGTCGTGTGCCACAATCCAAGCCGTCAGATAGCCCGCATAGGAGCCCCCTGTGATTACTTGGCGAGAAGTATCAACCCAAGAAGCTTTGGCGGCTTCAGTAGCGGCTGCGAGTACATCTTCAGTTGGGCCAGTTCCCCAATCTTTGATATTAGCACGCAAGAAATCCAAACCATAACCACCCGAACCACGTGGATTGGCATAAACCACGGCATAGCCTTGCGAACAGAAATACTGATGCTCATGCCACATCGAAAATTCACCCGGACCCCACATAGCGGTTGGCCCTCCGTGCATATTCAATAGGAGTGGATATTTCCTGCCTGCTTCAAAATTCGAAGGTTTCATTATCCAATATTCAATTTTTTGACCTTTAGAATTGGTATAAGTTCGTTTTTCTGGAAAACTCAACACTTTATTTTTCACCCAATCATTTACTGAAGTCAATTTTACAGGGTTTCTCATCTGTAAATCGGCTACATAAAGTTCGTTCGGGTTAGCCACTTCAGTTTTTGAATAAAGGATTTTATCGACCGATAAATCAAAACCTAAAATACCTGACTCAAAATCGGTTATTTGTTCAACTTTTTTAGATTGAACATCAACTCTATAAATGGGTTGTCCACCGTTTGACTGTGCTATAAAATAGACATACTTCATATCTTTTGACCAAGTTAGTCCACTAACCGAGCGGTCGAATTTAATCAATTGAGGATTCGTGCCATCGGCTTTCGCAATATACAAATCGCCAATATTTACACCTTGAGAGTTAGTTTTTGTGTAAACGATACTTTTTCCATCAGGCGACCAAGTTACACTGTTAAACGATTTTCCTTTTTCGCCCAAAATAACTTTGAAATTTTTGCCATCGGTATTCACCACTAAAACTTTATTGTCTTGTTCACGGTCTGGGTGTAGTAATGAATCTAAGGCTGTTTGTAAAGCAATTTGTCCATCTTGCAGCCATGCTCCACCGCCATAACTTCTGAAACCAGTTGTCAGAGGCGTAGCTTTTGCACCTTCTTTAACTTCGATTGTGTAGATATGTGAAAAATTGAGTTCTGGTTGAGTCGTGGCTTCTCCTTGAAAAGTAAGTCGATTGATAACTTTCGCTTTTTTGTCGTCCACATCTTTTTCTAGATAGGCTCTGATTTCTTCGATTGTTCCATCAGGATTTGGTTTTACGCCTTTGATGGGTTTTAAAAACTCATTTTTTGCAAATCCAGGTTTTTCTAATGACCAAGCTGGAACGCCTTTTGATGGGTTTAGTACAGAATCTTTCAAGAGTTCGGACAGAGAAAGTCCGACACTAAATGAAATTTTTGAGCCATCTTTCGACCAATTTGGATTTGAAGCACCGTATTTTGAATCGGTTAGCTGAAAAGCTTCGCCACCTTCGAGCGGCATAACAAAAATTTGAGATTTGCCTTTTATGTTTCGGGCAAAGGCAATTTGTTTACTATCGGGCGACCACGAAGCACTACCAACACTTTCTGTACCACGGGTAATTTGTCTAACTGTCTGAAAGTCAGTTAAGAACAAATGTGTGCGGTAATCGAATTCGAGTTTGTTTTCTTCGCTTGTTTCGGAAGTTCGGAGCGAGTAAATGGCTTTTTTACCATCGGGAGCAACACTAATTGAACCAATTTGTTTGATTCGGGTGAGGTCTGATACTAATACTTTTTCTTTGCCAACTTGGGCAAAAACTAAGTTTGAAAAAAAGATAAGGGTTAGAATTATTCTCATATTTGATTGTTTTTGAATTTTACTTAGTAAAAGTACAAAAACAAATCAAAATTGCACTCAGGCATTATGATTGAGACGAATTTTATGGTACATGTCATGCATAACTTGCATGTGCGGAGCCGTTAGAACCGCAAGTCCTAAAAAGCTATATGCCATTATTGCATTATTATTGATAAACATAAAGCCAGTAAAACCAAAAATTAGAATTCCACCAATGGCAAGTAAACTATAGAATACAATTTGACGGAAAACACGATTTGCAGTATTAAAACTACTATTTTCACGTAGATAAGAAGTAATATTTTTGAGTGAGAGAGTTGAATGCCAAATGACAAAATAAAATGTAAAACCCAATACCATCGGAAGATTGTACAGAATTACCAAAATCAATAGAAATTGTATAGAAAAGAATTTGTTTTCAGGAAATACAATATTTTTATTTTTCAAATAATAAATAGCCGAACTCAATAAAAACAGAAAAATAGAAGAGAGAATTAAGCCGATTCGGTGCGAATCAAGCCAATTGATAAATACTAAATTATCAGATCCAGCTTTGAAAAGTAATAATATCGGGCGTACTTCAGCAAAGTTAGGCATCAGAATTATGCTCAAAATAACCAAACCATAACTTGTTACGAGAAATTTACCAATAAAGGTATCAGTTTTGAAATGGTGCAGGTCAGTTTCGCCAAAATGATAAGCTGCCAGAAAAATAAACAGAATATTTCCAATCAAAGGAAAAAACCATAGTATTGCACCGAAACCCATAAGTCTGCCCAAATAATTGAGAAAAAAGAATGGCATTGAAAAACGCTCTTTGTCGTTGTTTGCGTTTTGATTGGCAACTAATAAATCTGCCGCCCCGTGTGGAATACCCAAAAACAAAATACCAGTCGCAAACGCCAAAAACTGACTTTCTACCGATATACGCTGAATATAATGATGCATAAACAGCATAGCAAAGCCTACAAACAAGAGTATGATTCTCATTGATTTTGAGTATTTAGCAGAAAAAATAAACTGAATGCACGAAGAGGGAGAAAAGGATTCTGCCCAAAAACGAAAAGAAGTTTTCGGGCAGAATATTAAAATCATTATGAAAGCTTAAGCTTTCTTAGATTCAGTGATAGCAATGTTATACACTACTAAACCAAAACCAATTTTATTAATTGCATCGGCAATATTATAAAATAAGTTTAAGTCTTTAGTTTGAAGTAAACCTGCACCTTCTGGTCCTAACCAACCACCAGGGCCAGCCATGTAACCAATTGGATAAATTGCCCAACCAGCCAATACGAACCAAGCTAAAGCTTGAATTCCAGACTTTACTGATTCAGAGTTAGAAGAAGCGGCTAATTGCTTTGCTTCGCCAGCCCATGCTGAATAAAGTACATAAACATAACCAAGAGATGAAATTACACCCCAAATTACAGAGTGACTAGTTGAAGCCGTTGGATTAAATGCTTCTCCAATGTAACCCGCTACTAACATAACTACTGATGCTAATATTAGTTTCCACATGAAAGCTGGTTTTGCACCTGCTGGCTTTAACAACAAATAAAATTCAACGCACATCAAAGGCACTGTTAGTGTCCAGTCGATGTAACGTAAAGCTACTGGGCTTTCGCCAGTTTCTCCGTAGAAATCTCTCATGTAGTAATAGTGAACCGCTGCGATACCAGTGATTAGACCAGAAACTAAAAGAGAAGTTTTCCATTTTCCATCAACACTTCCTCTTTCGAATAAGAAAAATACTGATGCGGCAAGCATTGCCATGTAACCCGTAAAAAATGTAAATGAAACAGGGTCTTTACCGTCAACGTTGACGATGTTTAGGAATAAAGTGTACATGTTAGGTATTATTGTTTAAAGTTGAACAATACAAATATAACAGAACACTTAATATTTTGTTTTATTTTTTTTCAAAAAAATTAAACAAATGTTGAATTTTTAAATTTGAAAATTGTATTATTCAAAGAAATAAGTAGAAAATGCTTAATTTCTAACTGTAAGAAACCAATAAAAAAAAAAATTAAAAAAAAATTAAAAAAACACAAATTTTAAAATATAACTATTTGAATTGACACCTTCTGACGAAATAAATAGGTCTCCATTTGGAGTAAAACAAATACCTTCAGGCTGAAAAAAAATCTTGGGGTTGAGTTCGATGAGGGCATTTTTTTCTCCTTCCGGGGATAGAATCAAGAGTTTTTTGCCTTGCGAGGAAATAACAAAAATTTCGGAAGTAATTGGATGTATAGCTA
>JAFEIL010000299.1 GCA_017495105.1 Emticicia sp.
TTCCATAACTACAAAACACACAACAATCACCATTGAGAGGCTTTAAAACTTGCTTGCATCAAAAAAGTATTTATGAAGAAAAGGGAATTTGGAACTCGTCCGCCCGTAACTGGTGCTGGTCGGACTGCCGAAGCAGTTTTGTTCCAAACTGGGTCTTCCATGCGATTGAGTTACTTCCAACTGCTTCATAGTATTCTGTCCCGCAGCGGCGTACCAAGCTGGTGCAAATGTTGGTTAATATTCTGATGTTCAATTACTTACGTCTGCCCCCTTTTTTATAAATACTATGTTGTGCGTTCGTGCTTTTTTGCGGTGGCTCATTTGTTAACTAATGGTCTGATTAAGAGTTCGTCAATTTTGTTGATGCTAAAAGTCAGTCCTTCGGTTGCTTCTGAAAATGAACTATCAGAGTTTTCAAAAGATGCGAACAGGATAACTTGTTGCTCTTTAAACTTTGAAAGTTCAACCAAGAAACTTCTAAAACTGTCCTTTGACATATCTTGCTGTTTTGGCTCGTCAAAAATTAAAAGCCTTGGATGATTTGTGTCATATATAATTGATGTTTTAAGCAAGGCAGTTGTATATGCCCAAATACACCGAATAAAATCACTCGCAGAAGAATCAAATTTAATATTATAAAATTGTTCTGCGTCTGTTTTCTGTGCCACTGGTAAATAAGTGTCTTGCGAAATACGAATTGCATCAAAGGGTTTACTTTGATAATTGAATACTCTTAATAATTGAATGAAATTATCTTTTAGAGTAGAAAGTTTTTGCCTGTCTAAAATCGAAAAAAAATCTTTTGGCAAATTGCTTTCACTATTCAAAATCTTTCCATATTCTGTTGAAAGGCTTTTTAAATCTTCAACGAGTGGAGAAAAGCTTTCAAGCACTTTGTTGAAAAATTCAACTCTTCTTTTTAAGTCAATTCGCTTTTCGATTTCAATTACAGAAGGTAATCTCTCGTCTTGAATCAATTCCTTTTTTAAATCTCTTATCTGCTGTCTAATCTCATATGCTAATGTTTGGTACTCTTTTAATTTAAACGCTTTTTCTCTTATCGTTTTTTGTTGTCCTTCAATATATACCCTAATCATTCGTTCCTGTGAATCCAAATAGGAAATATTATCTTCAATTCGCATTGGAACTTGCTGAATATCACTTGGGAGCAATGAATCTTTTAGCTCTTGTTCACAAGTCGGGCAAGTATTTTTTGCTGTTTCGGCTGGTAAATCGCCACCCATTTTATTTACTTTTAAAGCACCTTTATTTTTTCTTAAATCGTCTTGAACAGCTACGATTTGTCTTTCATATTGCTTTAATTTTTCCTTGTCAAAATTTAATTCTGGTGAGAGTAGTTCAAAGTTTAATGAAACTTGATTGAGTTTATCGTTTAATCTGTTTAACGCTTCTTCATTCTTTTTTAGGTTAGTCCCAACAGTTACTGTTTGTTGTATTTCTAGTACAGCTAATTCGGTTTTCTGTATTTCATTTAGGTCCGAAAGAGTAATTGGTTTATCGTCTCTGATTACCGAAATGTAAATTCCTCCAAAACCGTTTATAATGGAAGGGCTGTTTTCTAATCCAACTAATTTACCACCACTTCTTTCTGCTAAGTTTTGGAATTTTGAAAAAAGATTTTGCCACCTAATATTTAAATTTTGTTTAGATGAATTTAGTTGTTGTTTTCGCTTTTCGTTTTCAAATACATCAAGTTTGAGTAAAAACTCAACAACTCTTTGTTCTGTATTCCGCATACCGAAGTAGGGCATTGTTGCTAAAAAATCGCTCCAACCTGTTTTTTGTTCAATTATAAATGCAGGTGCAATTTGTTGAAGATACAGTTTGTGCAAATCACCTTTTGCTGTTACAACTTCGGGCAAATTGAATTCTAAAAACTCTGTTAAAAATAAATGGAATCCATAATGTTCGTCTGATGCACCACCTGCATCGTGAACCCACATTTGGCGGCTTTCAAGTGTTTGACTATCGCCTGTAAGCATTGCACCATAATAAACATCAATTAGTTGTGATTTTCTGGTGGAACTTGCAACGCTTCTTTTGATTGTGATAACCTCTTTGTTTTCGATTTCAAGATAAACAAAAGATTGAGTTATGTTGTGCAAAGTATTTCGTGGGAATTCTACTTGGTCTTTTAATGCTGATTGCATTGTTTTTTCATTCTTACCACCAAGCAATTCTTCAAAGCCAAGTCCGTACAATATTGATTGGAATAAGCTACTTTTTCCCGTACTGTTATCGCCACGAATAATATTTAATCCATTGCTGAATTTATATTCCGCACCAAACAAACCACTTGTGGTATTTACTTCAAGTTTTAATGCTCTAATTTTCAACATAATTTACCGACCATTGTTTTGACATTGAATTAATGCGACTGTCTGTTATTTTACTTTTCCCAATAAAATTTAAAAATATTTTTTCTTTATCAAAAAGTTCTTTATCTCCGTTTATCAATTCATAGAATTTAAACCCTTTTTCTGTGAGTTTATATGTTTTGCCATTTACTACTTCACAAATATTATCTGCGATTGCAAATTGCAAAGCTCTATTCAACGCTGGTTCAATTCCCCAAATAGAAAAATCAGTTTGAAAGTTACTTTTAACAAAATCTAAAACTTTTTTTGAATTTTTATCAGAAGCTAATGCCCAAGAAAAAAGATGTAATTTTAAAAGCGTTGATGTTTCGGCACGGCAACATAAACGTAAAATCAAAACCAAGAGAGCAATTTTATACATAGGTCTATAATCCGCAGGAATTGGGATTGGTCGCTGTGTAAAAGTGAGTTTTTTAATTATTAAATCCTGTTCTTCCATTATTCAAAATTTATGGGACATCTTAAAATCCAATCTGCCAAAACTTGTTCAGTAAGTCGGTCAATTGTAATTTGGTCAATGTAATTAAATCCTTCTTTTAGCTTTGATTTTAAATCTTCCTCAATCTGTTTATATAGTATATTATTGTCCCCAGTGTTTGTAATACACATTTCGTGAACTTTCATTTCAAATAAACTTACAATCCGAACAAACTTTTCATAGTCTTTTGGAAATTTTTCTTGCATAATTTTTACGGTGATATTACCGTTTAAAAAATGCCCAATTGAATGCTGTGTTAGGGTGTTTATTTTATTATCCCTGTTGGCTGTCGTACTGACTATTCTTTGACCATGCTTTCTAATTGCGTTTTCAACAAGCGAAATTTCCTGAGATTTCCAATCCGCAATTTCTGTTTCTGATTTTTGAGTTAAAGGGTTTATTTCTATTTTTTGCTTCTTATAATCCAATACTAAATGTATTTCAGTAGCAAAAAAATCAATATCATAAATTAGTACATCGAAATTGGTGTCAAGTATTGAAAGATTTAATTTTTTATACTCTTCCGCTTTGTCTTGGCAATGTTTTACGATGTCTTTTTTTTTGTATCCTGGCGTTACAAAAATCCATTGTTTTACCTTTATTGCTTTTAAATAGCCTTTTAACTCATTTTCATTTGTTACTAACTTTTTCAAGTCGGTAGTTATCTTGTCCCTTTGTTTAATATATAATTCGTCAGGGGCATATTCCTCATCAGGACAATAGCATTGAAATAAAATACCTGTTCTTGTAAAACCTTCAATTCCTAAATCACCTTGCCAAGCTGGCATTTCTTGATAACCATCTGTCTCATATTTTCTTTTAAAACAAATTTGACAGAATTCCTCCCAAGTCGTTCCATTAAAATTGCCATGTTCGGTTTTATACATTGTCCTATTTTAGGTTTGGTTAAAGTTGTCCGACTTCAACTGTAAATATAGTGTTAATTTTTTGTTCTATTGGTAGGTTCAGTCTTTGGATTTGTCAATAGATTTTGAGTTTTCGAGCGTGTTCATAGCATGACGCACAACGATTCCGTATTGTGGCTGGTGGGGATTTTGAAAACGTCTGCCGAGTAAAATTATAAAAGAAAATTAGAATTCCAAATGCCGCCAAACTTCCGTCCGCCCCACTTACCACAATACTGTGTTGGGGGCGGGCGTTTTTTTACGCTGATGTTGTGTCCACTGAGCAAAAAGTCCGCTGAGAACTTGTCGAAAACTGTGAAAATGTCCGCTACAAACTTGTTGAAAATTGCGAAAAAGTCCGCATAAACTTGTCAAAAACCACGAAAAAGCATTAAAAACACCTAAATTCGACTAAAAAAAGTAATCATCAACGCCGCTGAGAATTTGTCCAACGGACAAATTTAAAACGCTTGCCCCCAACTCTCTAATATGGGAAAGTTTTGTCGTACTTTGTGTATTGTTAGTTAAATATTACAAAAACAGAAATACCAAAAGTAAAGTAAGTCGTTTCATTATTTAAGGTTATTATTGTTGCTTGGTACAAGTATATACATACAAAATATGACCGAAGTATTTTCACAAATCAAATGTAGAATAAAAAGA
>JAFEIL010000123.1 GCA_017495105.1 Emticicia sp.
AATATAAACAAGTTTTCTAAAAAAACGCTTACTTTGCAAAACTTATCTCAAAAGGGGTGCCTTAATATAACGGGCTGAGATTATACCCATTGAACCTGTACACGGATAATGCCGCCGCAGGGAAATAAAGTACTTTTAGGAAAGTCATGACCTCCAAAAATGTATTTGCATTTATTCAATTTAAAATTTTGTCAAACCAAAAATTGCAAGCCGCCGGAATTTTCGTGCGATTTATGCAGTTTCGACAGGATTTTGCTCCTTTTTCCTGTTGTTAAAACTTTCAAAAATAATGAAAAAATTAACAACAACATTATCAATTATCAATTTTCAATTATCAAAAAACAACAGATTAATTTTTACAGAGAAAACAACGTTTTTTAAATCATTTATCTGGAAAACCTTACTTACACTGATAATTGTTAATTGTTCACTGATAATTGTAAACGCCCAAGATTCTACTTCGATTCGACAACTCAACGAGGTGGTTGTAAATGCTACTCGTGCCAATCAGAAAACGGGTATGGCATTTACGAATGTTTATCAAAAAGACATCAAAAAAGTTAATTTGGGGCAAGATATGCCATTTTTGCTCAATCAATTGCCGTCAGTAGTTGTGAGTTCGGATGCCGGTGCGGGCGTTGGCTATACTGGTATTCGTATTCGTGGCACTGACCCGACTCGTATCAACGTAACGCTAAACGGCGTACCTTATAATGATTCTGAGTCGCAAGGAACATATTGGGTAAACATGCCCGATTTTGCTTCTTCTGCACAAAGTATTCAAGTGCAACGAGGAGTAGGAACTTCGACCAACGGTGCGGGTGCATTTGGGGCAAGCATTAATATTAATACTTTGGGTTACGAACAAGATGCTTATGGAGAAACTAATTTTACCGTTGGGTCATTTAATACATTTAAAACAAATGTATTGGCAAGTACAGGCTTATTGAATGGTCACTTTGTGGTTGATGCTCGTTTGTCGAAACTGAGTTCTGACGGCTATATTGACCGTGCTTCTTCTGACCTAAAATCGTTTTATGTTTCGGGAGGATATTATGGTAAAAACAACTTCGTTAGATTCAATGCTTTTTCTGGAAAAGAAAAAACCTATCAGGCTTGGGAAGGTGTGCCAGAAAGTTTGTTGAAAACCAATCGTACTTTCAATCCTTACACTTATAATAATCAAGTCGATGATTATCAACAAGACCATTATCAGTTGATTTCTTCGTTTAAGTTAAATAATAGTTGGACATTCAATCCGATACTTCATTATACCAAAGGAAGAGGTTTTTATGAACAATTCCGTGAAAGTCAGCCGTACGCTAATTATGGTTTGCCAAATGTAATTATTGGTAGAGATACCATAAAAAGAACTGATTTGATTCGTAGAAAATGGTTGGATAATGATTTTTATGGAGCAACTTATTCACTTGATTATCAATCAAATAAGAAGTTATCAGCAAATATCGGTGGCGGTTGGAATAAATACGATGGCGACCATTTTGGGGAGATTATTTGGGCAAGAAATGCTTCTACTTCTGATATTCGTTATCGTTGGTATGAAAGTAATTCGATAAAAACTGATTTTAATATTTTCACAAAAGGTTATTATCAAATATCAGAAAACTTAAATTTCTTTGCTGATTTGCAATATCGCAGCGTTAGTTATGATATAAAAGGTGTAAATGACGACCGATTAGACATTACGCAACAATCTAACTATCAGTTTTTTAATCCAAAATTTGGTGTAAATTATCAGTTAGGTAAAACCTCTTCAGTATATGCTTCGTTTGCGGTTGGGAACAAAGAACCAAGCCGCCAAGATTTTATAGATAATGCCCAAGCACCTTTGGCCGAAACATTGCATGATTTGGAAATTGGATATCGTACGGCTGGACAAAAATTGAGCTTTGATGCTAATTTTTATTATATGAATTACAAAAATCAGTTGGTATTAACTGGGCAAGTAAATGATGTTGGAAATACCATTAGAGTGAATGTTCCAGAAAGTTATCGTGCAGGTTTAGAGTTAATTACGAATTGGAAGTTTGCTCCACGTTGGGCTTTATCGGCTAATACTACTTTTAGCCAAAATAAAATCAAAAATTTCACGGAAACGATTGTGAATTATGATGGCGATGCAAACAGAATCAATAAATTATCGAAAACTGATATTTCATTTTCGCCAAATTTGATTGCTGGTGGACAGCTTTCATATAATCCTACCAAAAATGTTGAACTGGCTTTAATGACAAAATATGTAAGTAAGCAATTTATGGATAATACTTCTGACGATAATCGTAGTCTTAATGCGTTTTTTGTGAATGATATTAGAGCGAGTTATTCTATTAAACCCAAAGCGGAACGCCGCCCGCTATTTAAAGAGTTGACTTTCAGTTTATTAGTCAATAATATTTTCAATCATTTATACGAATCGAACGGTTATACTTATAGTTATATATATGATAAGCAAGTAACTACCGAAAACTTCTATTATCCGCAAGCAGGTACAAACTTTTTGTTGGCAGTGAAAGTGAGGTTGTAAGCAACAGGTACAAGGAAATGTTTTAAAAGCCCGAAAAAATGCAAAATTATTGTATTTTTTCGGGCTTTTATTGTATTAGAGTCATTTAGAAGTATGATTTTACTCATTGGCGAATGCGGATATATGGGTAATATTTGCTAACTCAAAATGTATTCCAAACATTATCCAAAAACTCACTTGTCATGAAAAAAATTCTTGTTATTTTGCTTTCTGTTCTTGGTTTGCAAACATTTGCCCAGTATCAGACTGATGTGATTCCTGCAGGAAGTCAATGGCGGTATTGGGATTCTGGATTTACAATGCCCGATAGTGCCAATTGGAAAACGAATATCTCCTACAACGTAAGTGCGTGGGGAACTGGAAATGCTCCATTAGGCTACGGCGACCCCGTAACAACTACAATTGGCTACGGCGGAAATGCTTCCAATAAACACCGTACGGCATATTTTAGAAAAACGATAAACCTTGATGGCTACCTTGACGGGGCAGATACTACTCTTACAAATTATACCGCAGCCACGGCAGCCATTTATAAATTAAGGGTGAAACGAGATGATGGAATTGTAGTTTATATCAATGGTCGAGTTGTATTCAGAGATAATATTCCATCGGTTTATGGTTTTAGTACTTATGCCATAACAGTTGCCGAAGGCGATGTTTGGTTAGAAATTTATGTTGACCCTCATATCTTTCATAGAGGCGATAATATAGTTGCAGTTGAGGTCCACCAACAAGCCAATGATAGTTCAGATTTATTTTTTGATTTAGAGCTAAAAGCACTTCGTACATTACCCTTCACCCAAAATGCTATCATAAGAAATACTGAGACTTGGAAATATTTAGATAATAATGTTGACCTAGGAAGTACATGGAAAAATGTTGGGTTTAATGATGCCGCTTGGGCTTCGGGCATAGGGGAGTTTGGCTATGGCGAGGGCGATGAAACAACGATAATTAATTATGGAGCAAATGCTGCTAATAAATATATTACAACATATTTCCGAAAAACATTTAATATCTCAAGTTTTGATGATTTATACCGCCTGCGTATGCACCGAGATGACGGTATCGTGATTTATATCAATGGTTTAGAAGTTTTTAGAGATAATTTTAAAACTTATGAAGCAATCTCGAAAAGCACACTTGCAAGCAATGCCGAAGATGATGGCAATGTATGGGACGAGTTATTCTTGAAAAGCAGCGACTTTGTTTCTGGACAAAACACCATTGCCATCGAAATCCACCAATCGGCTGTAAATAGCTCTGATTTATCTTTTTTCTTTGAATTAGTGGGTATGAAAACCACTACGACGATTATCGCACGTGGCCCTTATTTGCAAAAAGCCACACCAACATCCATGAATATTTTGTGGTACACAAGTCCAGCGAGTAGCGGATTAGTAAGATATGGAACAGACCCTAATAACCTCGCAACAACTTCGCCCTCAACAGCCTCTGTGAATGCCCATAATATTTCGCTAGCAGGACTTTTGCCAAATACAAAATATTATTATTCGATAGAAACCAGCACTGCTGTTCTGGAGCGAACTTCTGATAATTATTTTGTGACACCCCCAACTGCTGGAAGCGAAAAGAAAACCCGAATTTGGGCAATGGGGTGTTTTGGCTCAGGAAAATTGCCTCAAAGAATGGTTCAAGAGCGTTTGCTGGAATATAACCGAAATAAGGATATAGATTTTTCACTACAAATGGGCGATTTGGCCTATTATGATGGTTCAGAGCAAAATTTCCAAGCCAATTATTTTCAGCCGTATCAGTATTATCGTACGATGAAACAATCACCGATTTATCCATCACTTGGTAATCATGAATATGGAATGGTCAGCTATAATTACAACAATCTTACAGGTTTGACTTATTATAATATTTTTGATCTTTTTACTAATGCCGAAGCTGGTGGAGTAGCTTCAAATACCGAACGTTATTATTCATTTAATTATGGAAATATTCACGTTGTAAGTATTGACCCTCACGGAAAAGAAACAGGTACAAATCTGCATATTTGGGAGAATGGAAGTACGCAACGCCAATGGCTTGTGAATGATTTGGCGGCAAATACACAAAAATGGACAATCGTAATGGTGCATACACCGCCGTATTCAAAAGGAAAACACGACTCAGATGCTGAATCAGAAATGATTGGTGTCCGCACAAACCTCGTTCCGTTATTCGACCAATACAATGTTGATTTGGTTTTGGCGGCTCATAGCCACGATTATGAACGTTCAAAACTCATAAAGAACTTTACAGGAATAGAATCGGCCTATAATTCAAGCTATGAAGTAAGTTCTTCGAGTGGTAAATATGATGGAACAGCTAATTCGTGCCTTTATAATAAACAAGTTGCCACTAAAGGAACAATTTATGCTGTAGTGGGTTCGGGTGGAAGGCTCGAAACTGGCGTGCAAGCTACTTGGCCACACGATGCGATGGCGGCGAGTTATGATATTACGGTGCAAGGTTCGTATCTGATTGAAATTGAAGGCAATAGAATGGATGTTTCGTGGGTAACAATTGATACCGAACCTAATGTAGTAAAAGATAAATTTACGGTGATGAAAGATGTAAATACATCACCTGAGTTAGTTACCGTGGCCAATAGTGTGCCAACAGTAACACTAACTGCAACTTGGATAGGGAATTATTTATGGTCAAATGGAGCTACAACTCGAAGCATTACTGTTGCAACAACCAATACAGCCTATACGGTTAGCGATGGAAACACTGCCTGTTTGAGCAAGACCTTTACAATCAATGTCAGTTCTTGCCCACAAACTATGAATATTACGAGTCCAATAAATTCGGGTATAGTTAAATATGAAGTTTCGGAGACAATAACCGCCTCAAATATTATAAATTATGGAGCTAACGTTACTTATGATGCAGGTAAATCTATTACGCTTAGTCCAGGTTTTGTCATCAATAGTGGAAGTGTCTTTAAAGCATATATTGATGGGTGCGGGAATTTGAGAGTAGCCACAGATAAACAAACCAAAGAACCGCCAAAATAATTTTTTTAACGTCGGTATTGCACAAAGACATGCCGACGTTATTTATATGAGGTTAAATCCACCCACCTGCACGATATTCTCGTTTGACGAAAGCGTTTGCTTCATCAAAATTGGTGATTTTCATATTTTTTCCATCCCACAAAAGTTTTTTTCTTCCGATAAACTTATCTTTTGAATTTCTCATCAAAAACGAACGAACGGCCAAATTTCCCATCAAAACGGTCTCAGTCAAAGGCCCAGATTGGTCGAATGACGAACTTGTATAAGTGCCAAAACCAGATTTACAGGCTTTTACCCATTGTTGTTGATGGCCGTTTACGTTGCCTTCTACAACTGGACGTATTGGTTCAGGAAATTTTATATTTTCAAATTTCCCATTAAGAAAAACTTTGGGATTATCGCCAAAAATCTCGCAAGCCAACACGCCTTTTGTGCCTATAAACATCACGCCACCGTCGATGCTCGTAAAAATCTTATCATAATCGCAGCCTTCGGGAAGTCTCGGACGAATACCGCCGTCATTCCAAGTGAGATTGATTTCTTTGAAGTTTTTGCTTGTTGGATTCGGAAATCTGAGGTGAATAGATGCAGATGGCGGACAAACATCATCGAAAAATGCTTCTTTGAAAAAATCAGCATAAACTTGTCCAACCGAGCATTCAACCGAGGTCGGATAGCCTAAATTCAAAGCACGAAAAGGAACATCCATGAAGTGGCAACCCATGTCGCCTAAAGCACCCGTGCCAAAATCCCAATATCCTCGCCAGCGGAATGGCATATATGCTTCGTGGTAATCTCGTATTGGGGCAGTACCGAGCCACAAATTCCAGTCAACTTCATTCGGAATTGGCTGTTTTTCGTCTTTATCTTTGGGTGATTGCACACCTTGTGGCCAAACTGGTCTGTTTGTCCATACCTCCACCGAATGTACTTCACCGATTGTGCCATTTTTGATGATTGCTTCCGTAATTCTTGTGCCTTTGCTGCTACTGCCTTGGTTGCCCATTTGCGTAACGACTTTATATTTGGCGGTTGCTTCGGTTAGTTGTCGGGCTTCCCAAATATCGTGGGTGAGGGGCTTTTCTACGTAAACGTGCTTGTTTAATTGAATCGCCGACATCGCAATCGGGTAGTGCATGTGGTCGGGCGTCGTCACGATTACGGCATCAATATTTTTGCCTTCCGACTCCAACATTTTTCTATAATCTCTAAAATACGGAGCATTTGGAAATTTTGCTCGAAACTTGGCTGATTGTCTATCGTCAACATCGCAAAGAGCTACGATATTATCAGAACCATTATTATAGGCCTGCGGAATATTGAAATCGGCTTTTCCGCCACAGCCAACGGCCGCAATATTGAGTTTATCGCTCGGTGCTACAAAGCCCTTGCCCAACACATGGCGAGGCACAATCATAAAACCTGCAGAGGCCAAAGTGCTGGTTTTAAGAAAGTTACGGCGTGAGTTTTGTTGTTTTTTATCTTGAGAGTTGTTCATGCTTATTTAAGGTTGAATTTTTACGAAATGTATAAAAAAAATGTGAATCTACCGTAAGTTTTCAGAATATCACGACAACAAAACCTCAGCAGGAATACCCAACTGTTGATGAAAAATCTTCGCCAGTTTAAGAGTTAAAGGTTTCTTTTTATTGAGTAATGCCGAAACATAGCCTTTACTGCCAATCCAAGTAACTAAATCTTTGTTGAGTAAGCCTTTTTCTTCCATTTTTAGCTTAACTGCTTCAATTTGGTCGGGAGTTGGAATTGGGTGGTGTATATCTTCATAAGCTTTAATCAAAAGTAAGGCAATCTGTAATTGTTCTCCCTCGGGGCTGTTTATATCTGGCGATAAATCGAATTGAGCACCCATTCGAGCATAATCTCATATTCTTGGTCGGTTTTTATTTGCCTTAAAGTCATCGTTTTAGTCTTTGTATTTTACAGTTGAAACATCTATTCTATCATATTCAGCATGAGTACCAAACCACTTAATTTGTATGGCTTTATAGGTAAAAACGATACGAACAACCAAGCGATAATGATTGCCCATAATGTTGAAAACTACTCTATCATCGCCCACCAAACTGGCATTGGCATAAACAGCCTTTAAGTCTTGAAAACTTTGGAAATCGGCCTCAATTAGTTCACAATACCATGCTAAAAGAGCATTTGATGCTTTTGGGTGTTTTGTTAGAATATACCTAAAAAGTTTTTCTTGTGGTGATGAACATAAAATGTTTTCTGATAGAGAATAAATTTATAGGTTTAATTTTAGAGAATCAAACATTTTAGTCTATTTAAATGTAAAAAAGGCGTAATTCCCACAGAAATTACGCCTTTTAATATTTTGTAGGACAGGTTTGTAACCTGTCTTTTTTCAGTTTTTACGATTGACAGGTTGTAAACCCGTTCTACAATTTACACAGTTTGTTTTTCCAAATTAAATAAATCGTTCAATACATCAATCAAAGTTTCGGCTTCACCACGTTTGCAGGCTGCCTTTAGCTGTATAACTGGTAATTTGATGATTTTTTGCATCATGCTCGAAGTAATTTTGTCCATCTTTTCTACTTCTTCGGCCGAAAGGTCTTTCACAAAACGAGCCATTTCCTCTTTTCTGATTTGTTCTAATGCCCCTTTCAATTTCTGAATCGTTGGCGAAACAATCATTTCTTGCGACCAATTATCAAACTCTCCAATCGCATCACTGATGATACTCAACACCTGTGGAATCGCTTCCATCCGGCGTTTAAGAGCCTCATTCGCACGGCGTTGAATTGTATCCAAATCATAGGCAACTACGCCTGTAACTTCCTCAATATCAGTTGCAATACTATTGGGTACCGAAAGATCAATCAAGTATTTTACGGCAAGTGTTTTATCTTTGAGTGTTTCTTTCGTAATAATCGGCGATTCGCAACGTACTGATGAGATAATTATATCAGCATCCAAAATGTTTTGATTAACGAATTGATAATCAGCTACTTCAAAGCCTAATTCGTTTGCCAGTTTTTGTGCTTTTTCTAAGGTACGATTTGTAATAGTGATGTTTTTATACCCTTTATCGGCCAAAGTTCTACAAACATCTTCACCAATTTCGCCCAAACCAACTACCAAAACCTTCGGATTACTCAAAAGTGGCAAGAAAGTTTCCATTACTTCTACGGTTGCATAAGAAGTAGAGGCCGCTCCATCACGGAACGAGGTTTCTTGAACAATTTTTTTGTTGGTAAAGAAAATAGTGTGAAGCAGACGGTGTAAAAACGGTCCTGCCATTTGTACATCGGCCGCCCACTGATATGCGTGTTTTACTTGGTTCGGAATCTGCAAATCGCCAATTACTTGCGAGTGCAAGCCCATCGAAACTTCAAACAAATATCTTACAGCTTCGTTATTTTCATTAATTATTTCAAAATATGGCAGGATTTCGTTTGAACTAAGTACTTTTTGGCTGGCAATTAAGCGAATAATTTCTTCACCTAAATTATTTTCTGAAACATAATAAATCTCTGTGCGATTGCAAGTAGAAAGCACAAGCACTTCCGACACCTCAAACGATTCACGAATCTTTAACATTAATGCTTTTGATTCTTCTTCGTTTAGTGCAATTTGTCCTCGTAGCTGTAAAGAGGCTTTTTTGTGCGAAATTGTTATTGCTTTAAATAATCCGTGCATCTTTTATAAAATAGTTTGCAAATTTACGGTCAGAATCCTTACGATGGATATGATTTCTATCAGTTTTTTTAATTTAGAATTATTCTAAATTAATTTAATGTTTAATTCGTATTTAACTTGAAAAAATACAAAAAGTCAAAAGCATTTTGAGACCAGTTTTTTCGTTGATCTATGTAAAGGTTCAAAAGTATAGTGTTTTTTTAATTGAAAGATAGAAATAGATAAACTTCAAGTTTTGGGTTATTTGAAAAACGTTTACTTGTTCATTTGTTTTACATTATTATCTACGACAATATCAGCTAAATAGTTTATCCAAATTAAATTAAATAAATGAAGAATGATTAATTTAGAATACTTCTAAATAGTTTTACTAAATTGTGACTTGATATTGCGTGTTTTTATTCAACGTAAATTTAAGATTTATGGCAAAAAGAGAAGTTTTTGTAAATATTTACGAGCAAATCACGGGTTGGCGATTTGTGGCAATTGCGGTTTTGCTTACGATTGGAATCGGCGTTTTATATTATTTTAATCAACTCGCTCAACAAGTTGAAGAGCGGGAGAAAAGATATGTTACTTTATACGCTGCAAGTATTAAAGCGTTTATCGAAATGAGTTTGGAAAATACTTGTGATTATACGTTTGTGCAAGAGGTTTTAGATGCAAACGAAACTATTCCTGCTATCATTGTTCAGAATGGTGTACCTATTGCTAATATAAACATTTCAGAATTTAAAGACTCAACCCGTACTTGGAAGCCAAAGGAACAAGAAACTATTTTATATGCCAAAATTTCAGAAATGGCTAACGAACACCCACCGTTTGAATTTTCAATAGGAAAGGACAAAACATCGCTTTTTTATAGTAATTCATTGGTAGCCAAACAATTACGTTTTTTTCCGTATATTTTATTGGGTACATTTTTGATTTTTGGTTCGTTGGCATTTATCGCTTATAGTTCTTCACGCAAAGCCGAACAAAATAGAGTTTGGGTGGGTTTGGCCAAAGAAACAGCTCATCAACTTGGTACGCCGATTTCGGCCTTGATGGCTTGGGTGGAGGTACTTCGTTCTGATCCAAATTTTGATGAAAGCATTGGCGATGAAATGGAAAAAGATGTAAAGCGTCTAGAAACGATTACGACTCGTTTTTCGAATATTGGTTCGGTGCCGCAAATGAGCGAAGAAGAAATCGCTCCTTTGGTGCAGCAGACACTTGTTTATTTAGGGCGTCGGATTTCTACAAAAGTAAAAGTACATTTCGAAAGTAAAGTGCCTGATAATGTGAAAGTTAGCTTAAATAAACACTTAATGGAGTGGGTTGTGGAAAATCTGTGCAAGAATGCTGTAGATGCGATGGGTGGCATTGGGGAATTATTTGTAACGATTACGCCAAATGGGAAAAAAACAATTGCCATTGATTTAAGAGATACAGGAAAAGGAATATCTAAAATGAATGTTCGGAAAGTTTTCAAGCCGGGTTTTAGTACAAAAAAACGTGGTTGGGGTTTAGGACTTACTTTAGCGAAACGTATTATCGAAAACTACCACGAAGGTAAACTCTTTGTGAAAGAAACCCAAATCGATAAAGGTACAACATTTAGGATTTTGTTGGATACGGTGTAAATAAATGGAGGCACAAATAACTCAGATATACCTCCATTATTTTTTATTTTTTACGAGTATCCAACCCATAACCTTTCAAAATACTACGAGCCAGGGCTGTTTTGTGTACTTCATCTGCACCATCGTAGATTCGGGCGGCACGTTCGTGAGCATACCAATATGAAAGCAAAATGTCGCTTGTCATACCTAATGCACCATGCGTTTGAATGGCTCGGTCGATTACTCTGAGCATCATATTGGCCGTAAAAAATTTAATCATCGAAATTTCATCACGCACGGTAGCTGCTCCTTGTTCGTCAATATTTTTGGCCGTTCGAAGCACCAAAAGGCGGGTAGCATCAATTTCAGCTCTACTTTCGGCTATAAATCCTTGAATAAATTGCATTTCTCCAAGCATCACGCCTTCGGCCATTTCTCTTGATGCGGCATAGCGACACATCAAATCAAAGCTACGCTCGGCAATACCAATAAAACGCATACAGTGGTGAATACGTCCTGGCCCGAGGCGTTCTTGTGCCAGTAAAAATCCTGCACCTTCCATACCTATCAGATTGGCTTGTGGAACTCGCACGTTTTCATAAATTACTTCGGCATGGCTTGCCCAGCTATCCCCTGCATGGCCCATGATTGGAATATTTCTTATAAATTTATAGCCTTCAGTATCAAGCGGTACGATAATCTGACTTGCACGCTTGTGCGGAGCCGCATCGGGATTTGTAACTGCCATTACAACGGCAAAAGCAGCACCATCGGCCGAAGATGTAAACCATTTATGTCCATTAATAATATAATCATCACCATCTTTTACGGCCGTTGTTCCCATTCGCGTAGGATTTGAGCCAGCAAATTCAGGTTCGGTCATTGAGAAACAGCTTCTGATTTCCCCATCCATTAAAGGTTTTAAGTATTTGTCTTTGAGGTGTTTAGGAGCATATTTGTGCATCAATTCTGTATTGCCAATGTCGGGAGCTTGCGTATTGAACACAAAATGCCCAAATGGCGAACTTGCCAGCACCTCACTGATTTGTCCAAACTCGCAGAGTGTAAGCCCAAGGCCGCCGTCTTCTACTGATAGGTGCAAACCCCAAAGACCAGCTTTTTTTACTAAAGCTCTTTTTTCTTGCAAAATTGGTTCGACAAACGAGAAGTTATGGGCAAGATTCTCAGTAGTTTCGAGTGGATATAATTCGGTTTCTACAAATGCCTTGATTTTTGGCAATAAGTCTTTCAGTTTGTCGGTTATAAATAGAGTTTCCATTCTTAGTGGTTTTTATATCGGTTCGATGAAGCGGATGATTTCACAAATATTCCCTAAAGTTAGTTTTACTATCTTGATGATACAATATTTTACGACTTTTCTTGAAAAATAGTTTAAATTTGATGTTTTTAATTTTATCAAAACTTCTATATTGCTTTAAAATACCATTATTTATAATCGACTATTAATGACCAAACGCATTTTTTTTTATTGTCTTCTCGTATTGCAAATCATTCATTATAAGACTTTTGCCGATGATTCTTTGGTCGTTCGTCAGATAAGAATAGTGGGTAATCTACGCACTAAAGAAAAGATTATTTTTAGAGATATGGCTGTAAAGTCGGGTGATACGCTTCAAAAAGCTAAATTGACCGATGTTTTAGAATCCGACCGTAAGAAAATCTTTAATACCAATTTGTTTGTTACGGTAAAAGTTACCTCGGAAGAAGTTGATAATCAGCAAATTGATGTAATTGTTGAGGTAAAAGAACAGCTCTATTTGGTAGTACTACCAGTATTTTATTTGGCCGACCGGAATTTCAACGAATGGTGGTATGAGCGTGGTCACGATTTAAAACGCACAATTTATGGGATTTACGGACGACACTCTAATCTGACAGGAAATAATGACCAACTAAAAATTAGGGCGGAAGCAGGTTTTATTCCCAATTTTGAGATTGCTTACAGCACGCCTTATCTTGATAAAACCCTACAAACTACTTTTTCGATTGGTGCTTTTTATGGCATTAACAAAACGATGGTTTATCGAACTTCACAAGATAAATTTCAATTTCTTGAAAGTGAAAAACGCCAACGTGAACGACTTAATTTGTACGTAATTCTTGCTCGCCGAACAGGCTTTTTTCAGAATCAATATCTACAAATTACTTACACTAATACTCAAATTGCCGATACTATCGCTCGCCTAAATCCAAATTATTTTCTGGATGGACGAATCCAACAAAATTTTTTTTTAATTAGTTATTCTTACGTTTTTGACCGTCGAGATAATCGCCAATATGCTCTAAAAGGCTATAGACTAAGCTTTGATGCTATCAAATATGGACTTTCGGCACGTGACGATATCAATCAACTTAGCTTAAGCGGTACAGTTAGCCAATATTTTCCTTTACGCCAAAATTTTTACTATAATTATAGTCTAAGAGCTAAGGCATCTTTTCCAGAAAAACAACCGTTTTTACAAACTCAAGGCTTGGGCTATAGAAATGATTTGGTAAGGGGCTATGAACTATATGTAATTGATGGCCAAAGTTATGGTTTACTGAAGACAAATCTAAAGTATCGAATGTTTGATAAAATTTTTGATTTGAGCCATTTTCTCAAGGTAAAACAGTTTAATGTCTTACCAGTAGCAGCTTACATAAATGCTTTTTTTGATGTTGGATATGTAAAAAATAACTTTCCCGAGTTAAATAATACTAAATTTGCAAATAAATGGTTAGTTGGTGGAGGTATCGGACTTGACTTAGTGACTTGGTACAATGTGGTCGGCCGATTAAATTATTCGATTAATGGAGGAGGAGAAAAAAGACTGTTTTTTAATATCTCTCGTGAATTCTAATACCACTAACTAAAATTTTGTGTTTTCACAATATACCTTTCATTCAAAAAATATGAAAATTTACTATTTAATTTTATCTTTGTTTATTATTGAGTGCAGTAACCCAAAAAAAACAGAATCAGTGGAAGTTTTAAGCCCTCCCTTATCAAAAAATGTTACAACAAGTAACGTTAATAAACTTCTACGTGCCATTATGGGTACAGGTGAAGGTCTCCTCCGAGGCATCCAATTTGGCGATGCTATAAGCGATGTTAAAAAGAAAGAAAAGGCTGAACTTTTTGAAGAAGAAGAATCTCATATTGGCTACTCTTTTGACACGGATAATCTTGAAACGGTTGATATTCTCTACGAAAAAGACAAACAAAATCGTGTTTCAGGTATCGAATTAGATATTTACATGAACACAGATGCCACAAACGATAGCCTTAAAAATGAATTGACAAAACAATTTACTTCACTCTACGGTCAACCACTCGCAAATACCGAAATACCTACATGGGAAATAAAATCTAAAGGTAAGGTAAGTATGAAGGTTGTAAAAAACAAACTTGATAGAGGCTTAGAAGTTAAATTTACACAAAGTTCAAAGCCAATTTGATAAGGTGATATTTATAAATGAAATCGCTTGGCAAACAAATTATGTTTATCAAGTGTTTCAGTTTTAAATAACTGATTATTAGGAATTTGTAATTTTTTATTTAAAAAAAGCAGAGATAAGTAAATTGACATAAATCTTGACAACCCTTTTTATAAAAGTTGTTCTTTATAATCAAAACCAGCCTAACCCAAATCATGAAAATTAAGAAAAAAATTAGCCTCAGCCTAATGCTTATGGGATACTTAGCATTGTGCAGTTGTGAAGGCCCAGAAGGCCCACAAGGTTTACAAGGAGACCAAGGACCGCAAGGAATACAAGGCCTTAAAGGTGAAACAGGTACAGTTGGAGCAACGGGACTGACTGGTCCAGCAGGTCTACAAGGACCTACAGGGGCAACAGGTGCCACGGGAGCGACGGGTGTAGCAGGGGCAACTGGCCCTAAAGGAGACACTGGTGCTGGAGTAGCAGGGCCAACTGGTCCTGCGGGACCAGCAGGACCAGCTGGACCAACAGGATCACAAGGTTCGTCGGGAACAACGGGAGGTTCGGGAACTGGTACAGCAACTGGTACAGCAATCAATGTCATATATTCTGATTGGTTCACTCCAACGTTTGTAGAATGGCAGAAAATCAGTGAAAAAAGTTATATTTATAGAATCAATGAAGTAAAAATTACACAAGATATTATTGATAGAGGAGTTGTGTTGGCCTACAGCCGCCAGTTTTCAAATGGTCCGGTCTATTTATTGCCAATGATGCTCGAAACAAATTCTGGCCTAACTAACTATAATATATCGGTGGTCTTAGGAAGGGTGAATTTTTTATTTTCTGAATTACTCGATATTCAAGGAAAACCGGCTACCGGCTTACAGTATCGTTATGTCATTATTCCAGGAGGGGTAAAATCACGAGCTAATATTGATTTTACAAACTTTGATGCGGTGTCAAAAGCCTTCGGAATTCCGAAATAAAAAGTTAGGGTTCAAAAAATACTTTAAATTTGTTTGAAAACTAATTACAGAAAAGACGCTCATAAGGCGTCTTTTCTGTAAAATTCAAAATACTTAGCAAGTTTTTGTTAGTCACCCAATTTTTTTCGTAATGAAAATTCTCCTTTATATTAATTCTCTTTTTTTTATATTTTCTTTTGCGGGATTTTCGCAGCGATGCAATCACGCAAATCAAATCCAAAGTCTTTATAGTCAGCTAACTGCAAACGGTTTTGATACTCAAAAGCCGATTTCTTATCATTATTTTTTCATTGATCAAAGCGAACAAGACCTTAATCAGTTAAAGGCTGTTTTACTGAAACAAAACTGCAAATATGTTAGTACTTCAAAAAAAGCTGGCAAATATCAGCTTGAAATGAAGAAAATAGAGGCACATAATGCTAAATCAGCCATTCAAAAGGGTAATTATTTGAATGAGCTGGCGAAAGAAAATAACGTAGAGATATTCGATGGTTTTGAGATTTTTTCTGAAGAAACAGTAGAAGAAAGTGATAATTTAGCCACTTTTAAAAAAAATATTGATAGAATACCTACAACGGAACTATTCAAAAAAGCATCAGAACTGTATGATAAAAACGAAGATGCTAAAGCCTTGATAGTTTTTGACCGTTGTGTTAAGCAAGGCATTAATCTCGAAACAAGTTATTATAAACGAGCCAATTGCAAAACCGCACTTGGTCTCTCGCAAGAAGCCATTACTGATTTAGAAAATGTACTTCGATTAAATCCTCAACATTACGAAGCAAATTTTAATATCGGAGGCTTGTATTTTGATGCGAAAAGCTACAATAAAGCAGCAGAGTCTTATCAGAAAGCTGTTTCAATATATCCTAAAAGTGATAATGGGTTTTATAGACTAGCCGAAACTTACCTAAAAATGGGTATGAAAACTGCTGCTTCGCAGAACTGTCAAAGGGCCTTGCAGATTAACCCCAACAACAAATATGCGAAGAAATTAATGATGGTTTTGAAGTAGAAAACTACTGTTATATATCTATCTCTTTTGGTCTTCTTTTTTGGCCCAATGTCATCATTACTACGCCAGCTAAGATAATTGCTGATGCCAAAATTGAGCGAGAAGTAAGACGCTCATCTAAGATAATCCAACCCAAGAAAATTGCTACCACTGGGTTTACATACGCATAAGTGGCTGTAAGCTGTGGCGGAGCATGATTTATCAACCAAACGTAGGCCGTATAACCCACATAAGAGCCAATTAGTACGAGATAAATCATCGCCAAATATGTTTCAGAAGTCATATTTTGAAAGGCATGTAATTGGTCCTTCTCAAAAACAATGCTCATTGTCAAAGAAAAACAGCCACCTACTACCATCTGAATAGCCGTTGATTGCAGCGAATTAGGTAAAACCAAATAAGGAGATTTGAGCGAACCAAAAGCCCAAGCAATTGAACCGAGAAAAACAATCAAGGCCGCCAATACAGGAACTTCTTGCTGGCCTACTTGTGCAGAAGGATTGAGCAAAACCGCCATTCCGACCAAGCCCAAAATCAAACCAATTATGCCAATAATTGAAGGTTTTTGGTTGCTAAAAAACAAAAAATCAAGCAAAATCATCCAAGCAGGCAATGTGGCCACCAAAAGTGCCACCAAACCCGAAGGCATTTTCATGAGTGCATAAGCTACGGCACAATTACCGACGCCACTGAGCAAAACACCAATAAATGCTGCATTACGAGTTTCTTGGAGTGTGGGCATTCCTTGACCTCTTAGCAAGGTAAAAGCAAATAAAAGCGAGCCGCCAATTAAAAACCGTGTACATGAAATCAGCATTGGAGGCAAAGTATGAAGAGCAATTTTGACACCTAAGTAAGTAGAACCCCAAACAACATAGACAATTCCGAGTGCTATAAATATTTTTGTTTTTTCTGACATTGGGGGATTGGATATTTATTACTGGGAAATTAGGAAACTGCAGAGCTGCCAGTGAGGTTATGAGTTAATAAGATAGCAACTAATAACCAATAACCAGTAACGAATCACTAAACGCAAGTAGGGCAAGTTCCCTGTATCAACATATTTACTTCGGTGCGTTTATATCCTTCTGGCAAATTAATGACAGGAATATAAACACTTTCTATACAAGTTGTATTTCCGCACGCCAAGCATTTAAAATGGACGTGGTCATGATGATGGTTTTCATGGCTACATTCCGAAACCTTACACATGGCGTATTTAGTACCACCTTCGTCGTCTAAAACTTTGTGTACAATGCCTTTCTCGACAAAAGTTTTGAGTGTACGGTAGATTGTCACACGGTCGAAGCGTTGCCCAAATAGGGATTCCAAGTCTCCATGCGAAAGTGCGTGGTTATTGTTTTGGAAAGACTGCAATATATCTGCCCGACAGCCAGTGTGGCGAAGGTCATATTCTTTAAGTGTATCTTTAAAGGGATTCATATCTGTCTACGTTTATTCGACTAGTAAATTTACGTTATCAAACTGTAATTTCACCAAGTTTGCATAAATTCCTCCTTCGGGGCTGTTTTCTGCTTTCAAAATCAACTCGTCGTGACTTCCCGATTCGGCGATTTCACCATCTTTCAAAACATAAATTGTATCAACATTTCTAATTGTAGCCAATCTATGAGCAATGATGACAGTCGTGCGGTTTTTCATCAATTCATCGAGGGCGTCTTGCACTAACTTTTCTGATTCAGAATCTAAAGCACTTGTGGCTTCGTCAAGTATTAAAATCGAAGGGTCTTTCAAAATTGCACGAGCAATGGCTACACGTTGGCGTTGCCCGCCCGAAAGTTTCACGCCACGTTCACCTACGACTGTCTCAAATTTATCAGGGAAAGATTCTATAAACTCATAAGCATTTGCTTTTTGAGCGGCATCAAGCACTTCTTGGCGAGTGGCATTAGGTTTTCCATAGGCAATGTTTTCATAGATAGTTCCGCCAAAAAGCATTACTTCTTGTGGTACAATCGCAATATTGCTACGAAGCTCGGTTACGTCTTGCGTAGCAATGTTTTGTCCGTCAATAGTTATTTTACCATTTTTAAGTGGGTAAAGTTTCATTAATAGCTGTACAATTGTTGATTTTCCTGCACCACTATGACCAACAATAGCTATTTTTTCACCAGATTTGATTGAAAGCGATAATTCTTTCAGAATCGTTACATCGGGACGAGAAGGATACGCAAAACCTACTTTATCGAATACAATATTTCCATCAGCTTTCTTGAAAACTGGATTTTTACTTACATCAACCTCTGATTCTTCGTCCAAAATCTCCAAAATTCTCTCTGAAGCTCCAACTGTACGTTGAATTTGAGCATACATATCCCCCAAACCACCGACCGAACCACCAATAAAACCAGTATAAAGTATAAAAGTAAATAAATCTTGAAAGGCAAGTTCGCCTGTTAATACTAAATTTCCACCATACCATACAACACCCACAACGCCACCAAACAAAACCGATATGATAAACGAAATAAAACCACCTCTGAAGGTTGCTGCTTTTAGGGCATAATCAACTACTCGTTGGATAGAAGTATCATAGCGATTTACTTCCAAACGCTCATTTGTAAATGCCTTTACAACATTGACAGATTGAAGCGTTTCTTCTACGATGATATTTGTTTGAGCCAATTCGTCTTGAACTTTTTTAGAATTTTTTCTAATAAATTTACCAAAAACAATGGCCGCTACTACTAAAAATGGAAATGTTGAAAGCATAAAAAGCGTGAGTTTTCCCGAAAGCATCGAAATCAGAACTACACCACCAACAAGCGTAAAAACTTGGCGGAATAATTCGGCGAGCGTAATTGAAAGTACATCTTGAAGCTGAGTAACATCTGATGTGATTCGGCTCATGAGTTCACCAACTCGGCTTTTTTCAAAAAACGAAATCGGCAAAGTGATAATTTTTGTATAAAGTTCTTTACGTAAATCACGCATCGAACGCTCCGAAACTCTTGAAAAAGTATAAACTCGTAGAAATGAAAACGCCGCTTGCATGATAAGCAAGGCAACAAAAAGAAATGTTACTTCGTTGAGGGTGAGGTTATTAGAAGAACTAAAAATATGCTGAAACTTCTGAATGCCAATGTTTCCGCCCATCATGTTTGGCGTTTGCACAGCGGCCGATGAGTTTTTAGGTGAAACAATCGCTCCAACCATTTGGCCCATCAACAAAGGCACACTCATGGAGGTAATTTGTGACAAAACCAAGAATATAAAACCGATGGCAAATGTACCTTTGTAGGGTAATGTAAATCTAAAAATCTTTAATGCTTTCTTGAAACCTTCTTTTGTTACCTTTTTTTTATCTGCTTCCGAAACACCCGCTCCAAAACTACTACTTCTTTTTGCCATGTTTATTTACCTTCAACGGTTATTAAAATTTGCTCATCTATCTCTAACAATTACAGAAACCTTATAAATCAATCTTCTAATTGCCCTTTATATTTAGATTTCTCGAAAATGTCACGGGCATTTGAGTTTTTCATCATTTCAATTAACGAAATTGAAGGGTTTTCAGTTCGGTAACGGCTCACAATTCGCCATCCGAGCCATTGTCCGATACGGCCAGGACAGTCGTTTCCAACTTCAAAAACCTTCGGACGGTCGCCGAGGTATTTCTCTTTGGTGCGGTCATTGGTTTCGTAGAGTAATTGATTGTCAATAAAATGCCCCCAAACCAAATCTTGTGAATTCCAAGTTTTAGTCATATTTGAGTCGGCGTAAGCAATCACAAGCGAGTCAGCCACATCGGGCAACATCTCACGAGTAAAGACATAGCTTTTCCCATAATAAACCATATCACTCAAAAGCGTATGGTCATTAGGGTCGATTGAATTGTATTTTTTTGATAAAATTGTCAGTATTGACGGTACGATATAGGGCTTATCAAACCTCTGAAGTAGATATTGAGGGTATTGCGGACGGTATTTTGCTTTCGGTCCAAGGAACGTTTCAAGAGGTATCACAATCATGTCGTCAGATACCATTAGCTCCAAATCAAGTGCCGTAAAAGTGGTGATAATTTGTGGTTCTTTAAAGTCGGGATAATAGTATTTAATGTGCTTGAAAGCAGTTTCTAGTTGATTTTTTAAATCACTAAGATTGCCAAATGATTTCTTTGTGTCTTCGTAAAATGCTTGAGTATCTGAGTTATTGTGAATCAAATACAACCTATTGATGAATGCAGTATCTTCGGGAGAAGTCTGATAAAACATATTAACGAACTTAATGTTTTTCGATAAAAATTCTTTTATTTGTTCTTTAGTTTTTAAACGCATCATTGCCTCGTCAAATCTCAGAATATCAACTTTTACTGAGATATTAGAGGTATCAATAGTTTCAGAGTTTTGACAAGAAACTAAGAAAAAAAAGTAGATTATTAAGCCAACCGTAATAGGGCCTACGAAACGTAATTTCATAAATAGATTAAATGTTTTTTAAAAAACGCACAAAAATAGATAAATATTTGGCTCGAATCATCTAATTTTAAAAGGTTGCACTTCAAACACAAACTTGCAGGAGGCTTGATTGAAATAATTAGGTAAATTATAAAACATTTTATTAATCTGGATATTTTTTTGCTAATATTTAAGGACTGAACGAAGTTTAAGGAACAAAAAGCTATATTTGGCATAAAACTTGTTAAAATAAGCTAATATATCAATTGGATTTTCTTGATAATCTATATTAATCTGCTTATTTTTGCACCTCAATTTTTTTGAAGAAAATAAAAAAACAATTATCAGGCATTTAAAAAATCCTAAAAGTCCAGTAATTAATTAAAAAAACAAATGGCTTTAATAAACAAAATTCGTGAGCGTTCAGGTGTTGCAGTCGTAGTTATCGCAGTTGCACTCATTTTATTCATTGTCGGAGGAGATTTATTCGGAGGAAATGGTAAAAGTGGCTTGTTTAGTAGTAATGATAATAAAATTGGTGAAATCGCAGGTACTAGTATTGACTACCAAGCATTTCAAGTAAAATTAGATGTAGCTCGTGCCAATTATGAGCAACAAGCTGGAAGAGCTTTACAAGAGCAAGAAATTCAGCAATTACGTAGCCAAGTTTGGGAACAAATGATTTTTGACATTACTTATAAAGCCGAATTCGAGAAACTCGGTTTGAAAGTTACGCCAGATGAGCTTCGTGAAATGGTTCAAGGTACTAAAAACCTTAGCCCAATCATTAAACAACAATTTACTGACCCACAAACTGGACAGTATGACCGTAACCGTCACATTGAATTTATCAATGCTGCTGCTGCCAATCAATTGCCTGCCCCACAAAAAGCAGCTTGGGACCAAATCAAAGAACAAGCAATTCAGCAACGTTTGTTGGAGAAATATAACGCTTTGCTTTCTTCATCTTCGTTTATAACAACTGCCGAAGCTAAAAGAGAGTACGATGCAACAGCGACTAAAGCAGATGCTCGCTACTTATATGTACCTTTCACAAGTGTGATTGACACTACTATAAAAGTTACCGATAGCCAATTGTCAGATTATTTGAGCAAGCATAAAGAAGAATTTAAAGGTTACGATAGTCGTTCACTTGATTACGTTGTGTATCAAGTAATGCCTACCAAAGAGGATAGTGCAGCTTTATATGAAGACATCAAGAGTTTTGCCAAAGGTTTAGCTGCTGCTAAAGACGCGAAAGCTTATGCTGCCCTTAACTCAGATAGCCGTGTGCCTTATGAGCGTAGTGCCAACGAATTGACGCCTACATTAAAAACAGCTTTGGCTACTGCCATTCAAGGTGCAGTGATTGGGCCATTTAAGGAAGATAATACTTACTCAATCTACAAATATGAAGGTACGGCAACTGACTCACTTTATTCAGCTCGTGCAAGTCATATCTTAATACGTGCCGATAAAACGGCTCCAGATTCGGTAAAAGCAATTGCTCGTGCCAAAGCACAAGATATTTTAAGTCAATTGAATCAAGGTGCTGACTTCGCAACTTTGGCTCGTGCAAATAGCCAAGATGGTTCAGCTCAACAAGGTGGTGATTTAGGTACATTCAAAAACAACGGCACAATGGTTAAACCATTTGAGTCTGCAGTTTTTGCAATGGGAGGTGTTGGTTTAGTACCGAATATAGTTGAAACAGACTTTGGTTTTCACATTATTAAGGTAACAGAAGGGAAATCAAATACTAAGTATAAAATTGCTACTATCAGCCGTGAATTGCAAGCGAGTGAAAGCACAAGGAATGCAATTTATCAAAAAGCAGAAACATTGCGTGCAAGTAATAATTCTAAAGAAGCATTTGAAGCAGCGGTTAAAAAAGATGGTAAATTAGTTATATTAAAAGCTGATAAGGTTTTTCCTGAAGCTTCGACATTCAATACTATCCAAAATGCACGTGAAGTTGTATTGTGGGCATTTAATGACGATACAAGTGTAGGCGAAGTTTCTGACCGTGTATTTGAAGTGGGTGACAACTTTATCATTGCGGCTGTAACTGCTAAAACTGAAAAAGATAGTCCAAAAGCTGATGATTTTAAAGATGCGATTACTGCTAAAGTGCGTAATGAAGTGAAAGCAGAGCAAATCTTGAAAAAACTTGGAACACCATCTGGTGCTTTAGAGCAAGCAGCTCAAAAATACGGTGCTGGTGCTTTGGTTGAAACTGCAACTGAAATTAACCTAATGGCTGGTATGTTGACATCTCCAGGAATCGACCCGATTGCAATTGGAAAAATCTTCGGTTTACAAACTGGCAAACGTTCTAAGCCATTTGTAGGTGAAAACGGTGTATTTGTAGTTGAAACAACTAAACTTACAAAAGCTCCTGAAATTGCAGATTATACACAGTACAAAAACCAAATCACACAACGTAATGGTGGATATGGTGCTTCGTACATGGCAAATCAAGCTATCCGTGACAATGCAAATATCAAAGATAACAGAGCTAAATTCTTCTGATAAATCTTAAAAGTTATATTTTAAAAAAAGGAGAAATATCGGAAGGTATTTCTCCTTTTTTTGTGGTCTCATTCATAAATTATTCCTCACAGGAATAATTTAGTCCTGATAAAATTTGACAATTTAAAGATTAAATATGACTTTTGAACCAACAAACTGCTGCAGAAGTTTGGAGTTTTAAATTTTAACTTTTAAATTTTAGAAATTATGCAAACGTTAATGTTAGAAAATTATGGTACATTAGAATTGAGTTTTGATGAGATGCAAGTTACCGATGGAGGAGGACAACCAAAGCCAGGTAGTGATTTTTGGTGGGGTATCCGCTTGGGAAGCAGTCAAGTATGGCTGGGGAAAAGCGGACGAGGCAGTTGGAAATAAAGGCGGGTCAGGAGCCTATCATGATATAATGAGTTCATCAAACCACGGTGGAATTAGATGATTAAAAAACAGGAAAAAAATCCCAAACTTTTAGCAGTTTGGGATTTTACAATATTCAGTTTAAAGTTTACTGTACTTCTAAAAACATTTCTCTTGTTTTTGAAACAGCCTATTTTTAAAACTAATCTAAAAAGTTTTAAAGATAATCTCTCAGATATTTTATTCTATTTCATTTTTAATATTATTGTCACGTTTGTTTTTTTAGGTCTAATTTATTTAAGTGTTGTTTCAGGGTTCAATAGATTTCCGATAAATAAAGCAACTAATGAAGTATATTCCTTATCTACCCTATTTTTTTGGTTAATCCTATCTCCAGTAATTGAAGAATTAATTTTTAGGTTTCCATTATTCTTATATTATGATTCAAAAAAAATTAAAGTTGCGTATTATTTTTCTTCAGTTGTTTTCTCATTAATTCATATTTTCAAATTTGATTTTGACGATTATCTAATTTTAAACTGTTGTCTCATTTTGACCCCGATATTTTTTGGGGGATTAATGCTTGGCTATATAAGAATAATATATGGATTAAAGTTTTCCATTTTATTACACATTTTGCATAATTTTGGGCTATTAATCTTTGGGTTTCTTTTTAGTTATGCCTGAAATTTCGTTGTCCTAAACCTAGTTAGGCGAAGTTTTTCATAAGTTCAGCTGATTTTTAAACCGTAGTGGAGCTATCAGTCTAGTTGCCGTAGTGGAGGTACCGCAGTGGAACTGTTAGTCGTTTTTAAAAGAGCAATCTTAAGCAAAACCATCATAAAATGAGCAAACTAAGATTATTATTTCAAGATTTTATCTTTTTAGTTAAGAAACCTTCAAACCCTGATGCAATCCTAAATTCTTTGAACAACCGTTTAGCAGAATTAAAAAATATTCCCTAATGATACTGATTAGATTATCTGTTTTTCTATTGTTGATAACGGTAAATAGCCAAGCTCAACAAATGACTTACGTTAAAAATGGCATAGTTTCGTTAAACGATAAGGTTATTAAACGTCCTCGAGAATTAAAAAAGATTCTTGAAAAACAAAATTCTCAAGAACTCATGAAAGTTTACAAAAAGTACGTTTGGAAAAAGCGTTCTGCTCAATTTTTCACAGCCATTGCGGGACTGGGGCTTGTATCAGCCGTTGAAGATGAATTTGGACCAAACCCAAAAATCCACTGGACGTCGGTAGGAATTGCAGTTGGGGCTGCAATCACTGCCGAATTTTTCCATCGCCCTGCAAATCGAGCTTTGAAAGAAATCGTTGATATTTATAACGAAGAAATCTATTTTCAGCCAAAAAGAAAAATATGACACTCATAAATTATTCCTCAATTTCATAAAATAGGTATTATTTACTTCACAACAGTTCATTACTCACCTTCAAATGAGGTACAAAACGAAAATCTTTGAGATTGTAAGAGCGTAATTCGATTTCGTAGAAACGTGCCGTAGCCGCAATAATCATATCGGGTATTTTGGCTTGGTGAGATAGTTTATAGGCAGAAAGTAGTTGTGTAGCATCTTTCATGATTTCTTGCTGAATGGGCAATAGTAAAAATTGTTGCAAATCTTTCTTAATTTTTTCGAGTTCTTTGCCGTTCAATGCACCCTGTAATAGTTCCATTTCGATGATAGAATTAATACAAAGATTGTCTTTACCAATTTGTTCAATAAAATCGACAACTTTTGGCATTCGGCGAGTATAGTCAATCAAGATACAAGTATCAACCAAGATTATTTCCATTCTTCAGTACGGAGTTTGCGTACATAATCAGCACTGCTTTCGATATTCGAGAATGGTTTAGCATCAATTTCTTTATTTGGATGAATGCCATAATCAATCTTTTGTGCAAAATCACGGGCATTGATTTTCTTGGGATTTTGCTCTTGAAAACTCACTTTCAAATATTTCAAAATACCTTTCAAAACTTTCTTTTGCTCCGTATTTACTTCCAATATTAATGTTGTCATTGGCCTATTTATTTTTAGCAAATATAAATTAATTTCGATGCTTCTCCAAATTCATAAATTATTCCTCACAGGAATAATTTAGTCCTGATAAAATTTGACAATTTAAAGATTAAATATGACTTTTGAACCAACAAACTGCTGCAGAAGTTTGGAGTTTTAAATTTTAACTTTTAAATTTTAGAAATTATGCAAACGTTAATGTTAGAAAATTATGGTACATTAGAATTGAGTTTTGATGAGCAAAAAGAGATTGATGGAGGGATTTGGCCAATAGTTCTGGCTGCTGCTGCACTTTTATCCAGTTGTTCTAGAGAAATTACTAAAAATCTTCATCATAATTCTCATGGGCCAAATCCAGGCGGACTTTGTACTAATGTTAACCATTATCATGGTGCTGGTGGAAGCTATTGATAAATATTAATATACCAAATAGTTAACATAAGAAGAGAAGGTAATACTAAATTATCTTCTCTTATATTTTATTCAAAATGATAAAAAATAAATTCATTCTACCCATATTATACTTTTTTTCGATAGTTACGGACTTATATTCTACTTTTTTGGCAAGTCCAAATTTAAATGGAGAAAGAGCATTTGATGCTCAAATTTTTGATTTAAAATGGGTAGGCTTAATTTCATTCTCGGCTCTTTATTTTCTTTGCTTTACCACTTTATTTATTTATTCAAGAAATAAATTAAGTGATAAGACACTGACAAGTAATAGTTATTACTATATTTTTTTAGTGGGAGTAATAATCATAATTCAACTTACTTTTTCAGGCTTTTTGGCATCATTTAATAATTTTGTCATTTATCTTTTAGAAACTAAAAAAATAAGTGGATTGCTTTATTCTTTTCTTTTTAACTATATAAATCTTAACTACAACCTAATCCAAAGCGTAGGTTTTAGTTTTAATGATATGGTTAGACTTTGTTTCTTTATTATCTTGTACATCAATATCAAAAAAATATTTCCATTTAAAAGAGTTTAAAAAAATAGTTAGGCGAAATATACAGCATATTTTAAAACCGTAGTGGAGCTATAAGTCGTTGTGTTAGTCATTTTTAAAACAGCAATGACAGTTGCATTTTCTACACCTTTTCTTTCCTCATTCATAAATTATTCCTCACAGGAATAAACTTTAGTATTTGAGTGTCGCTTTTTTTTGCATTTTTGTACCATGCAAAAGCAACTTTTTCCATCCGATATTATTCAAAGCACCGTTGAGGCTTATTTACCCAAAGTGGCGGTTAGAAGTCAGTTGATTTATACTCTTATTCTACTGTCTATTTTTGGTATTTTGGTAAGTTTGCCTTTTATTTTTATTGACATTTCGGTGCAAAGCAACGGAATCATCAGAGCAGTTTCGGAAAAAACCGAGATAAAATCGTTGATTTCGGGTACTGTGAAAGCCGTAAATGTATCAGAGAATCAAAATGTCACGCAAAACAGTACACTTTTTGTGGTGGCTACCGATGATATTGATACAAAACTCAATGCAAATGATTTCCAAAAGCAAGAAAAAAATGATTTTATAAATGATTTAGATGTGCTAACCCAAATCGGGAAAAATAATATTTTTGGAAATCATGCTACCCAAACCCCCATCTATACCCAACAACTCAATACTTTTCGTAGCCAATTGCAAGAAAATATCTTTCACCAACAGAAAATCAAGAAAGAATTAGATGCCGACCGATATTTATATAAAGAAAAAGTGATTGCTCGCCGAGAACTTAACGCTAAAGAATACGAAATGAACCGCTTGGTGTCTGAGTTTGAATCAATTTTCCAGCGGCAGTTGAGCCAATGGCAAGCCGAACTAAACAAACATCGTTTTGATTTGAAACAACTCCAAAGTGAAGCCAAGCAACTCACTCAGCAGAAAACTTATTATGAAATAAAAGCCCCAATTAGTGGGAATATTCAGCAAATTGTGGGTAAATATGAGGGAAGTTATGTGCAAACAGGCGAAACGCTGGGTATCATTTCGCCCGATTCGAGCCTCATTGCTGAATGCTACGTTAGCCCAAACGACATCGGACTTTTAAGAAAAAACATGCCCGTGAGTTTTCAGATTGATGCTTTCAATTATAACGAATGGGGCTTGGTGCAAGGTAAAATCATTGACATCGCCCGTGATTTTGTGGTACTCAACGAAAAGCCGATTTTCAAAGTAAAATGCCAATTGGATAAGATAACCCTCCAACTAAAAAATGGCTATGCCGCCCCTTTGAAAAAGGGCTTAACTTTCAGAGCCAGATTTGTAGTAACCAAACGTAGCCTTTACCAACTTTTATATGACAAAACCGACGATTGGCTGAACCCAAAAATTGAGAGTAAATAATTATTTGCTTACCATATCCAACAATTTTTCTAATTTTTCTTCCAATTCTTTGATTCGCTCATCGGAAGGTGCGTACAAATGTGTTGTGCCTTGATTGACCCCGACGCCATTCACAGTTCCTATATTTATTTTACCATCCCAGTCTAAAAGTTGTTCTAAGTTGAGTTGGTAAAGTTCGGCGAGTTTTTGAAGGTATTTGAGGCTGATGTTGCCAATATCACCATTTTCTAATTTGGCGTAGCCCGATTGAGTGATACCTAGTATGGAAGCAACGTAATCTTGTTTGTAATTATGGAGTTCTCTGAGCGTTCGGAATTTTGTGGTGATATTATTCATTGTTGCAGCGGTTGTTTTGTAAATAAAAGTGTTAGTACTGCAAATAAACAAAAAAATGGAGAAAGTTAA
Source organism: Emticicia sp. (assembly GCA_017495105.1). Lineage (GTDB taxonomy): Bacteria > Bacteroidota > Bacteroidia > Cytophagales > Spirosomataceae > Emticicia. The sequence goes on from JAFEIL010000123.1 coordinate 28,406, forward strand.
TTTAAACCAAGAAAAAAAATTATTAAATGGTACATTCATAAATTATTCCTCACAGGAATAATTTAGTCCTGATAAAATTTGACAATTTAAAGATTAAATATGACTTTTGAACCAACAAACTGGGACGCATAGTCTGCTGCAGAAGTTTGGAGTTTTAAATTTTAACTTTTAAATTTTAGAAATTATGCAAAGTTTAGCGTTAGAAAATTATGGTACATCAGAATTGAGTTTTGATGAGCAACGAGAGACAGATGGGGGGATTTGGCCAATTGTTGCTGCTGCTGTTGTTGCTTTAGGAGAGGCCGCGGGATGGGCTTCTGGAGCAATTGCTGGGGATATTGTTATGAATTGGGATTCAGCTGTAGCAGCGGTTAATAAAGGTTATAATCAAACAAGAAAACATTAAATATATGAACACTAAAATTGATTTATTAGAATACAACGATTTGGTTAGTTTAAGCAATAAAGAACTAATTGAAATAGATAGAGGTGTTGATGAAATAACACAAAGTGTTCTTGAATGGGTTGGGAGACAATGGGGTAGGGTTGCAAATGCTGTAGATACTGCTTCAAAAGGCTTTGCAGCAACTCGCTCACCTGGCGTTTATTACCCAAATATGTAAATTATTCTAACCAAAGAGAGTTTTTTTACAAAATCTCTCTTTGGTTGGTTTACTACCTTTTGATATATTAATTTTAACGTCTGCAAAAAATGACTTTACTTGTTTTGATTTTTTTAGTATTTTTAATTAAATTTATTAATGTCAAATTTAATTTAGATTTCTGTTCTACTGAAGTATCATTGCTTTTTTTTCCATTATTATCCATTCTACTATGGACTTCACTAAATGTTTTTTTCTCAAACAGAATTACTGTTGATGAGTTTATCAACATCTTAAATGGTAAATCCATTGGTTTTTTTTTAATTACTTTTATTTTGGTTAACGTTTCAATCCGAAAGTACAAGAAATAGTTTAAGAGTTTGTTTTGAAATCATAATCTATTGATTAATAATGACATAAATCCAATTTGTAGCATTGCTTTGGATAAAAGTATTTTATTTCTACGTCTCCGAACAATCCACAATTAACCGAAGTATTCTTTAAGCTCGGCTGATTTTTAAATCAGTTGAGGTGTCGCAGTTAAACTGCTAGCCGTTTTTAAAACGGCAATAAAAAACAAGCTGTTTTACACTTTTTCTAAATAACAAACCCAAAAAATCATACTCAATCTATGCCTACTCAAACCTTCTTTTCAATGCCCAAAGGCTCAAATAAATGGTATTACTACATTTTTGTACCTATATGTATGGTAATTTTAGCAGGTATATTTAGTGTACCAGCATTCGTAATTTTATCAAAACCTAAACCAAATACCTATCAGAGTTATTTGCAGATGATAGTACCAAGTGCCATGATGGTTTTTAGTACATTTTTAGTCCTTAAATGGGTACACAAGCGTTCGGGATATTCTCTCATCAATGCAACAAAAATCAGATGGAATCGCATCTTTTGGGCAATGGGCGTTTTTGGTAGTATTACGCTCTTATTTGAATTTGTTAGTTGGTTCGTAAATCCTTCATCGTACCAATTTTCGTTTGATGCAAATACTTTTTTTCAATATCTGATTATCTCATTAGTCTTAATTCCATTTCAGTCAGCAGGTGAAGAACTATTAATGAGAGGGTATTTTTTACAAGGTATTACGTGGGCTACCAAACGTCCGTGGTTGGCCGTATTAATCACATCAGTATTATTTGGTTTATTACACTTGGGGAATCCTGAACTCAAAGCGTTTGGGTATATATTTATTTTGAATTACATATTGATGGGTTTTGCAGCTGGAATAATGACAGTCATGGATGACGGCACAGAATTGGCTATCGGGGTGCATATTATCAATAATCTTTATTCGGCAATTTGTGTAGGATATTCTGCATCAGCATTACAAACAAGTACAATTTATCATATAAAAGACTATGATGCTGTATTTTTGTCGATTTGTATGGTTTTGGCTTTAGTTATTTTTTTAGGAATTTGTTACAAAAAATATCAATGGAATAGTTTTAAATCATTTTTTGATAAACTTGCAGAGTAAGCTTTCACTCATAAATTATTCCTCAACTTCATAAAATAAGCATTGTTTGCTTGCTTTTTGGCTATTTTATGGCAGTATCAAGCAAAAAATGAAGGTTTAGATTATGTCTATCAAAATAAAACAACACGACTTACGAGATTGTGGTGCGGCGTGCTTGGCTTCGGTGGCTGCTCATTTCCGCCTGCGGCTACCTATTGCACGCATACGCCAATATGCGAGTACCGATAAAAAAGGCACAAACGTACTCGGCCTCATTGAAGCCGCCCAAAAACTCGGTTTTCAGGCAAAAGGAGTAAAAGGCACACTCGAAAGCCTCGAAAAAATACCCAAACCTGCTATTGCTCATGTTCAAATCACTACTCCTTCGGGTGGTGGGCTGCTACACTACGTAGTCATCTACAAAGTTTCTAAGACCCACATCACCATAATGGACCCTGGCGATGGAAAAATGCACAAAAAATCCATCGAAGAATTTGCCAAACAATGGACGGGTGTCTTGGTTTTGTTATTACCCAATGAAGAATTTGAAGTTCGCAACGATAAAATATCGGTCGTTCGCCGATTCTGGACATTGTTACGTCCACACGCTACCGTTATGCTTCAAGCCTTAGTTGGAGCTGCTGTTTATACCATTTTGGGGCTTTCTACCTCCATTTATATTCAAAAAATCACAGATAATGTAATCATCGAAGGCAATAAAAACCTGCTCAATTTGCTGAGTATCGGCATGATTATTATTTTAGTTTTGCAGACTATCATCGGTACGGTTAAAAGTATTTTCGCCCTCAAAACTGGTCAGCAGATAGATGCACAACTGATTTTGGGGTATTATAAACATTTACTAAAACTACCACAACAGTTTTTTGATACGATGCGAGTAGGTGAAATCATTTCGAGGGTAAACGATGCCGTCAAGATTCGGGTTTTTATCAATGATGTGATTATTGGTTTGGCGGTCAATATTTTCATCGTGCTGTTTTCGTTTGGTCTGATGTTTACCTACGATTGGAAATTGGCAGCAATGCTATTGGCAATTATTCCGTTTTATGTCATTATTTACTTTATAAGCAACTATATCAACCGCCGACAAGGGCGAGAATTGATGGAAAATTCGGCAGAATTAGAAGCTCAATTAGTCGAATCTCTGAATGCCGCTACCACAATCAAACGTTTTGGCATTGAGCCTTATGCCAACCTCAAAACCGAAACCAATTTCGTTAGGCTACTCGAAACCGTTTTTAAGTCAAGTAAAACCAGCATTTTTATTGGCAACATCACTGATTTAATTTCCAGACTTTTTACCATTCTATTACTTTGGTTTGGCACAACGTTTGTCATTGACCAGCAACTTACCCCAGGCGAATTACTTTCTTTTTACTCTTTGATTGGTTATTTTACAAGCCCCGCTATGAGTTTGATTGGCTCAAACCGCACTATTCAGGATGCACTTATTGCCGCCGACCGATTATTTGAAATCATGGATTTGGAGCGAGAAGCCACCGAAAACAAAGTTGAACTTAGGCCCGAAATGGTAGGTGATATTCAGTTTAAAAATGTATCGTTTCGCTACGGCACGAGAGTACAAGTATTTGATAATCTGACAATTACGCTCAAAAAAGGACAGATTACGGCAGTGATTGGAGAAAGCGGTTCGGGCAAATCTACGTTGATGTCGTTGTTACAAAACTTATATCCACTGAGTGGTGGAAATATTCTCATTGGCGATTATGACATCAAGCACATTCATAATGAAAACCTCCGTAGTATTGTGAGTGTAGTACCGCAACAAATTGATTTATTCGGGGCATCGGTTATTGAAAATATTGCACTCGGAGATTTTGAACCAGATATGCAACGCATCTTATTTATTTGCAGTCAACTCGGAATTAGTGAATTTGTAGAAAAACTACCAAACGGCTATAATACCTACATTGGCGAAAATGGAGCAAGTCTTTCGGGCAGACAACGCCAACGTTTAGCCATCGCACGAGCTTTATATCGTAATCCAGAAATACTGATTTTAGACGAAGCCACCTCTGCTCTTGATACAATTTCGGAGAAATACGTTCAGCAAACCATTCAAACGCTAAGAAGTTTAAGTAAAACAATCATTATCATTGCTCACCGGTTGAGTACCATCAAAACTGCTGATAAAATATTAGTTCTTGCTAACGGAAAATTAGTGCAAGAAGGCACACACGAAAACCTGCTTTATCAAGAAGGAGTTTACAACCGTCTTTGGATGGAACAGTTTGAAGGGGTTTTATGATTAGAAATTTGAATAAGTGCCACTTTTAATCTTGTAATGACACTTATTCAAAAACTGCTTATTTCACGGTAAAAGTTTTTTTCTCAACTCCAACACCTTTCAAAGTTAATGATTTCCAGTGTTTTGGAAGTTTTGTTTTTAGTTGGATAATTCCTGCATCGGTAAAATCAAGTCCGCCCCAACCGTTGATGAGTGTTTGTAAATATCCACCTGCACCCGTCGAAAAATATGGGTTTGTTCCGCCAGCTGTTTCGGCCAAAACTCCAAATGGCGGAACTTCGTTAGGCTTGTAGCTATCCATATATTGTTTATAAGCCGTTTCGGTATTTCCCAAACGAACATTTAAGATAGAAAATACGCCATGTGCCATTGCTGGACTTTGTCCTTTTCTTCCTGGCAAATTATCGGCCAAAACTTTCCAATAGAAATCTAAATCCTTCTTAATTATCTGTGGGTCAGTGATTTGCTTCATCGGATACGAAAGTAAATTTACATCGCCTTGCTTGATTGGCTCGCCGTTATACGAAGCGTGCTCACGAGTTGTTCCATCAGGAAACTTCAAAATTACAAGTCCATCTTGTATTTCTTTCCATTTTGGGTTTTCTGGCAGCCCCAACTCTTTTGCTGCTTGGTTGGCAAAGCCTAAAACTTCTTTGGCCATTCCATTTGTATAGGCGTTGTCGTCCACATTTTCGGCCCATTCATCAGCACATACAACATTGATAATGTGGAATTTACCATCATTTCCTTTTTCTACACGGCTTACCCAAAAATCGGCAACTTCTTTCAGCATCGGGTAGGCTCGGTCTTTTAACCAAATTTTGTCTTTCGTGACTTGATAATATTTCCAGAACGCAAAGCCTACATCGCCTGTGATATGGTGCTGAAATGGCCCCGTTAAAGCCCAAACTGGCGTAGATTCTTGCCCTGAATCATCAGATTCCCAAGGGAACATTGCACCTTGATAACCATGTGCCTTGGCATTATATTTAGCAGCTTGCAAACGCTCAAAACGATATTCGAGAAGTGATTTCGCTAGTTCAGGTTTCATAGCCAATAGCGGAGGAAACATCCAAATTTCAGTATCCCAAAAAACATGACCATTATAGCCTAAACCCGATAAACCCATTGGTGAGAGACTATACGCTTGTCCTTCACGGCAAAACGAATACAGATTATACAAAGAAAAACGTGCCGCACGTTGAGCTTCATCGTCACCTTCAATGATGATATCTGACTCCCAAAGTTTTGCCCATGCTTCTTTGTGTTTTTTTAGTAATCGTTCACGTTTTTCGAGTGCCGCAAAAATTGTCAAACGCTCGGCTTCATTGTGTGGGTCGGTTACATGGGCAGTCGAAATGACCGAACCAACTACCGAAAACCTGTATGTTTCACCCGCTTTTAGCTTTTTCGTAAACTTCATTCGGTGCATTCCATTGTCCCATTCTTCGTGAATCAACTGTGGTTCTTTTCCTCGTTCTTCTTCAAACAGAAATGAATTTGAGGCTGCAATCGTATGTTTTCCAGTAGGAGTTTTTGCCACTGAAGTCATCAACGGAATCAGTGAATGTGGTCGGTCGATTGTATGAAAGAAATTGTGTACATCACGCAACATATCTGGCGTTTGCATGATACTGATGGGCGTAAATTCAATATCTTGTTTGGCAGTGATTTCCATTTCAATCAATGCTGAATGTGGTAAATGGCGTAGTGCAAGTACATTTGATTTGACGGCGGCCTTACTTCCCATATCGAAAGTTGTGGTAAAAATGGCATTTTGCATATCAATTGTTTGTACGAAATTGCTAATGTTATTACGTTTAATCATTTGATTATCAATGATTAATTCCATGTTGGCAAATTCAAATGCCTTCATGATATTGGCAACACGCCCACGCCCATAAGTGTCGAAAGTGCCATTAAGTACAATTTCCTTTACTTTTAGTGGGTCGGGTGAAGACGTAATTCCGACCATACCATTGGCCACAGTAACACCATAATAATTGTTGGGGTCAAAGTTTTTGGCTGAAATTTGCCATTGTGCGAGCGTTGGTGTGAATACACTCATAAAAAGCAGCAGTTTGCAGAGGTGCTGCCACGAATTTGTTTTTTTCATAGGTCAAGATTTATTTAATCAAGTATAAATATAGTATTTTTTTAGGTGAGGAAGAATAATACGCTATTTAAAGAAAGATTTTAACTATTTTTATCATTAAATATAAGGCCACTTTTAAAATAGCTATTTATGAAAAAAATTATTGCATTTACTTTATTATCGACTCTCTATCTATCTTGCGATAGTTCACAAAAAAACGCAAATAAAGAATCTTTACAAGTTGCAAAGTTGGCCATTGAAGAAGTTCCAGCCACTGATTCATTAACTATTGATTTGTTGGATTTAAGGGACAGAGGTTTATTGAAAGCTACTCAAATTGTTTCGATTAAGCCTGACCCTGTGTATCATAAAAACAAGCGATTTAATGCTTTATCGTTGAAAGGCATTTTAGAAAAATATTCATCAATAAATAGAATGAATGCCAATGATTTGAAAGTGGTTTTTGAGTGTGAGGATGGTTACAAACCCGAAATGCCTTTAGAAATATTACTTTCGGCAAAAGCGTTTTTGGCTGTAAATGATGTCGATGCTCCAAAGGGTCGTGAGTGGGAAATCCTCTTGAAAAATGGCCAAGAATCAAAAATGGAGCCTTTTTATGTTGTTTATGAAGATGTCTCGGGTGATGATATAAGTTATAAATGGCCATACAATTTAGTGAAAATACATCTTGCTCCGCTTCACGAAAACGATGAGGCCCTCAAACCAAAAAACAAATCGACTTTGGCGGGCTATGAAATATTTAAAAATCGCTGTCAAACTTGCCATGCTATCAATAAAATTGGTGGGAAAATGGGGCCAGAACTAAACTATCCGAAAAGCGTAACAGAATATTGGAAAACTGATGATTTGAAGGCTTTTATTCAGAATCCTGCTAGTTATAGAAACAATGTGAAAATGCCAACACTTGGCATAAAACCCGAAGAAGCGAACGAAATAGTAAAGTATTTAAGCTACATGAGCGAGCATAAATTGTAGGGCTTTAAAAATTAGTAATTGAGGGTTAAAGGTTGTTGATTGAAGATGTGATTTCCTCAAAACTCAACAATCTTAAATATTTAATCCGTGCGATAGTAGCCGACGCTCGGTAGCTTCAAGTGGATTTTTGGCCTAAAAACGATAATTTATACCGTAATTCAAGCCAAACATTTTTAAACGCATTTGCAAAGCTGTTGCGTTATTAATACCCGAAAATAGCGAATACTGATAAGCACTTCCTAAATTTAGCTGCCAATGCTTGCTTATAAGGTAGCTTGCTCTTACACCGCCCAAACCACTCAGATTCAGAGGTTTATAAATATTGCTTGATTTGTTAAAAGTGCTTTTTTCTTGTACGATACTATCATCATTGATGATGGTATTTTGCAAGAAAATATCAGTCGAAACACCCGCTAAAATATTTAGAGCAACCTTTTTCGATAAACCAATTTCATAACCAACTTGCATTGGAATCATCAAGTATTCATAGCGATTTTCAAATTGCGAGGCATCCGCTATTACTGTATTTACTTGAACATTGGCAATTTTTAAGCCTTGATTAGCTGCATTTTGTGTTAAATAATTGGCAAAAAAAGTATTTACATAGCCATTCTGCTGGAAAGAATAAGTATTACTATTTAAAGTCGAATTTCCACGTAAATATCTGATTCCACTTTCAAAATTCCATTTTTTTGAAATTTTATAACCCATCGCTATGCCTGTATTTATGCCAATCCCCGACCTAATAGCATTTTGCGGCTGAGAAACCATGACCTTGGGTTGCTGCTCGTTTACAGATGGTGAAGCTCCCATATTTGGTCGGTTGGAAGCACTTGCAAAAGCATCGGCTTGTGCCATCGCAACCGTATTTAGGCCACCGAGTTTCATGTTAGGGTCAAAAGGCGAAACTCCCGATTGAACACCCAACCAAAATTTAGAATCGTTTGAAGCCACAAATGGAGCTTCGGTTGCTTCTCCTTCAAACACTAATTTATTTCGGTTCAAAGTATAGCGACTTCCTAAATATTGATAGTCATGATATTTCAATAAAGCTAAATCTACAATAGATTTATTATCATTTTGATTATCAAGTGTTTGTGTATTAAAATTGCCAAATAGTTGATTGTTGTTTGCAGGTATTTCTGTGGGCATTTCAACTGCGTTTGGATTGGCAAAACTTGCCGCAGCTAAGGCTTGTAATTGGTTATTTATTGTAGATGTCTTTGGATTTGAAACACGTTTTTCTATACTTGTTTCGGATAAAGCTAGTGTGTGCTTTGTGGCATTGTTTTCGGGTGAAAGATGTAGTTCGGTAGGATTTGGTATTGCTAATGTAAAATTATCAGTGTTGGTATCAGAAGTATTTGGTTGAGAATTGATATTTTGAGGATTTGCTATAACTTTTTTAGTATTTTTATTAATAATAGCCAATGGCGTTTTCGATTCTTTTTGAATGAAAAACAAGATTCCTCCCAAAGCCAAAACTAAGGTTGCAGCCACACCTGCAAGCATTGCTGACGGATGAAGGAAAAATAAGAATGGACGGCGTTTTTTTTGCTCTAAATCTTGCTCAATTCGCTCCCACATATCGCTCGGGGGAGCAAAAGAAGCATCATAAAATGCCTTTTGCCATTCTTCTTCAAAATTATTTGGCTTCTGTGAGTCCATTTGTTTCTACGAAAACAGTTTCGTATTTTTTACTTATACTCGTTAGGAATAGGATTGAGAATTTCGGACATGAAAATTTAGAGTAA
>JAFEIL010000410.1 GCA_017495105.1 Emticicia sp.
AAGAAATGTAAGTTTAGAAAATGCTTTAACAGAACTTGAAAAAACTGCTCAAGTAAAATTTTCTTATAATTCGAGGACATTAAAGTTAGGTCAAAAGGTGAATGTGTTTGCAAATAATGAAGCACTTTCAAGTGTATTGACTAAGTTATTAAAACCTTTGAGTATCAAGTATATACAAGTCAGCAACAGAATTGTATTGCGAAAAGATGATGAACAAAATATGGGGTTTATCCAAGAATCAGAGGTAGGTATAAAAGTAGATAAATTGTTTTCTGCAGATATAACCATCAAAGGAAAAGTAATTGCCATCGAAAATAATGAGCCACTTCCCGGGGTTAGTGTAGTAATAAAAGGCTCATCTAAAGGAGTTGCAACCAGTAATAATGGGGAGTTTTCAATTGATGTACCCAACAACAAGGCAGTATTGGTATTTTCTTTCGTGGGTTATTTAAGCCAAGAAATTCCTGTGGGAAATCGTGCTCAAATAAACGTTACCTTAGTTCAAGACTCTAAAGCATTGGAGGAAGTTGTAGTTGTTGGCTATGGTGAAATCCGAAAAAGCGATTTGACGGGCTCGGTAGCAACCCTAAAAGCAGAAGGCAACGAAGACAAGCCTATTACTTCAATTGACCAATTGATACAAGGCCGTACATCTGGTGTACAAATCACCCAAAACTCAGGAGCTCCTGGTTCGGGTATGACTTTTTTGATTCGTGGTGCAAGTTCGGTTACAGGCTCAAATCAACCCTTAATTATCTTAGATGGGTATCCGATTGAAACTGACCAACGAAGTCTTTCCCCGAATACAGGTGCAAGTTTTTGGGAAGCATCTACTCCGCCAACAAACCCTTTGGCAGCCATTAACCCCAATGACATTGAATCAATTGAAATATTAAAAGACGCTTCTTCGACGGCTATTTATGGTTCTCGTGGAGCAAATGGAGTGGTTTTAATTACAACAAAACGAGGCAAAACAAAAAGGGATCAGTTTTCTTATTCGTTTCGTACAGATATAAGCCAATTACCAAAAAAAATTGATGTATTGAATGCAGAAAATTTTATAAATTATGCTAATGAAGGTGCTTTAAATAGCAAGCGAGATTCTGTTTATAGGTCTACAGCTATACCTGGTCTCTTAACCAATGATTACTTCTGGCAGGATTTAATTGTTCAGAAGTCAATTTCGCAAGACCACCAACTTTCATTTACAGGTGGTGATGATAAAACCAAGTATTCCATTTCTGGAAATTATTATACACAAGAAGGAATTATCAAAAACTCTTCTTTCGACCGTGGCTCTATTCGTATGAACCTTGACCGTCAAGTTTTACCCAAATTGAAAGTTTCGGGTAGTTTTAGTGGAACTATCAGTCAGACAAAATCAACGCAACAGTCTAATTCAAACGGAGACCAATCGGGTTCGGCAATTACAGGGGCTTTGCGTTTCAGACCAATTGCATCGCCCTTTGCAGCTGGAACAGACGATGAACCAGAATTATCAATTGAAGGAAATCCATTGACTTTAGTTTCATTGGGTAGAAACGTTTCTCGTTCAAATGTCGTTTTGGCAAACTTAAAGGGTGATTATACCATTGCCAAAGGATTAAACTTGATTATTAGTACAGGTGTAAACAATACTCAGGCCAAAAGAGACAATTTCCAACCATTTGGTACTTTCGCTGGACGACAAAATGGTTATGCTTATACGGGAGAATCAAGTAGTTTTAACTTTTTGGTCGAAAATACCCTTAATTTCAATAGAACCATAGCCAAAAAGCACCGTATTAATGCTGTTGGAGGTTACACTTGGCAGCAATGGAACAACCGTACTTTTGGAATCCAAGCTACTCAATTTGTATCAGAAGCTTTGCAAGCAAACAACTTCCAATTGGCAAGTTCAGCCTCAATACCAGTTACAACCAACCAAAACTGGGCTTTGCAATCAGTCTTAGGTCGCTTCAATTATACATTTGATAGTCGTTATCTATTCACCTTGACAGGTCGGACTGATGGTGCATCGAGATTGTCAGAAGGAAATAAATGGGCTTTTTTCCCTTCTATTGCGGGAGGGTGGAATGTTCATAATGAGTCATTTATGAAAAATCAAAAGATTTTTGACGAGTTGAAAATCAGAGCAAGTTATGGAATAAGCGGTAATCAAAGTATAGGAGTAGGTTCGTCAGTTGATAGAGTAGGAACTACTCGAACCGTTTTAAATGGTGCAATACTTACTGCTTTAGCTCCTATTGGACTTGGAAACTCAAATTTGGGATGGGAAACCACTCGTCAAGCTAATATAGGAATTGATTTAGCCATTTTGAAAAGTCGAATAAAGTTTGGCTTCGAGGCTTACACTCGTAATACTTCAGATTTACTCATCAACTTGACTTTGCCTGGCTCAACAGGATTTACCAGTTACGCTGCTAATTTTGGAAAAGTAGAAAATAAAGGTATTGAATTTGATGTCGATGCCATGATATTGAACGGTAATTTTAAATGGAATACCTCAGGAAATATTAGCTTCAACCGCAATAAAATTACAAGTCTTGGTAATGGAATTCAATTGTTTGGAGCGAGTTATCTTAGTGTTGGCTCAATCGGACTAGGACAACCAGCTAATATTGCCATTGAAGGCTACCCAATTGGGGCGTTTTTTGGTTATCAAGTCAATGGCGTTTATCAAAATGCTGATGAAGTTGCCAAAGGTCCAAAAGACCCAACTAACCCAACTCCTGGTGATATTAAGTATGTAGATACAAATGGGGATGGCCAAATTTCGTTAGCTGATCGCACCATTATCGGAAATCCTTACCCTGATTTTACCTTTGGCGTAACCAATGATTTCCGTTGGAAAAACTTTACACTAAGTGTTTTCTTTATGGGTAATATCGGTCAGGATGTAATGAACCTTAATCGACACATATTAGATGCACTCACTTTCACCACGGGTACAAACATGCGAACAGAGGCTTGGGAAGGTCGTTGGCAAGGCGAAGGAACAAGTAATTACTACCCGCAAGCCCGAAATGTAGGAAACGCATTTAGAGGCCGTTTGAGCAATTTTTACTTAGAAGATGGCTCATTTGTAAGGCTAAAAAACTTATCTCTAGCCTATAATTTACCATCAAATACTGTTAAGTGGTTGCGAAATGCTAAAGTTTTTGTATCAGGTACAAATTTGATTACATGGACAAAGTACAAGGGTTATGACCCCGAAGTAAGTGCCAATGCAACGAGTTCATTGTCACCTGGTATTGATTTTGGAACTGTACCTCAATACCGTACCTATTCAACAGGTATCACCCTTTCGTTTTAATCAATCTTGACTTAAAATTTAAAAAAAAATGAAAAATAAAATAGTAATACTTCTTATCACCTTGTTCTTTATTTCAGGGTGTAGTCTTGAAGAAGAAATCGTAGATACGCTCACACCTGAAAACTCAATCACAAAACAGGCTGATGTTACAGCATTTTTAAATGGAATTTATGCTGCATTGCTAACAGATGGTGCGTTCAAAGCCAACTATGCCGTTATCTTTTTGACAGCAGACGATTTAAATACCCGTGCAGGAGTAGGTACCAATAATCAATATTCAATCAAGACGCACGATGCATCCACAGCCCCTACAAGCGGTTTTTGGAATACCATGTACCAAATCATTAATCGTTCCAATTTCCTTTTAGAAAAAATAGAGCCACTTAATATCAATGCTGCTTATAAAACAAGAGTAAAAGGGGAACTTTATTTCTTGAGAGCTTTTGCGTATTTTTACTTAGTACAGCTTTATGGTGATGTACCCCTTCGATTGAAAGCAACCGCTCTAACCGATGATTTAACGCTGATACGTACACCTTCAGACAAAGTTTTTGAACAAATATTTGCAGATTTAAAAACTGCTTCTGCGACTTTATTGACTAGAACCGCATTGCCTTCTGCTGAATTTAGTCATGCCACAAAGGGTGCAGCACAGGCTATGTTAGCAAAAGCCTATCTGACGTTTGCAAGTTATCAAAGTTTGAAAGGAACAGATGCAACTGCCAATTACAATTTTGCTAAATTATATGCCGATAGTGTCATTAATTCAAACCAATACAAATTGATACCATCTTATAACGACCTTTTTGATGTTGCCAAAGAAAGAGCCGCTTATGAGGAAGTCATTTTTGGCATTCCATTTACGAGAGATGCACAATTGGGTGCTTTAGGGTCGCAATTTGCTGGATTTTTTATGCCTTCTTCTTATGGTAATGTTGCAGGACAGGGTACGCTTAAAACTGGAGTTGCCAATTATGGCGTGCAACCATGGTTCTATTCAAAATACTCAACAGGCGACTATCTGAACGACTATCGGGTGGAACGTTCTTTTTTAACGACTTGGCAAAATACCTCAAACCCAAGCCGTAAGGTTATCACCTACCCATTATTGAAAGCGAGTACCACAAGTACAGAATTAACGGAAATTCAACCTTATATAAACAAGTACATAGACGGTGCAGGTATTGCCAATTCCAATCAAGAGAACGACTTGTTTATCATTCGTTTGGCAGATGTTTATTTAATCAAAGCCGAAGCTGAAAATGAGGTAAATGGCCCTACGGCGATAGCTTACACTGCGTTTAATTTCCTAAGAGCAAGAGCAAGAAATGCAGCAGGTACAGTTCGCACAACGCCTGCAAATTTAGCAGCGGGACTTAGCAAGGACGAATTTAGATTAAAAATTATTGACGAAAGAGCCTTAGAACTATTCGCTGAAGGACATCGTAGATTTGATTTGGCTCGTATGAAAGCACCCAATGGAAAATCTATGATGGAGTATCAGTTCGGAACGTTTATTCCTTCTCTAAAAAGTGGAATTCCCGTGTTTAGTACAGCTACAAATACGTGGGGAGGTGGTGTCACTGAACCTGCTGCTCTTCCAGCATTTAATCCGAAATTGATGCTTTTACCTATTCCTATATCGGAAACGGTAGCCAATCCCAAAATGACGCAAAACCCTGGTTATTAGGTTTAGTTTTAAGTTCGGAGGAGTTTTAAAGCTCCCCGAACTTAAATTCAAAACATCTATCAACTGCCCCCTCAGTATTTTCAACAAAAATCATCAAATATCTATGCCATCTAATCATGATGAAAACATCTCTTTATTTAATATTATTCCTTTTAATCGCTTGTAAATCAACGATTTTGATAGCACAAACGGGTGTTTCGGAAAATATTCAATATTCCGCTGTCAAGTTATCAAAAGAAGAGAAAAATGCCCTTACTAAAACAGTTGAAGGTGTGCATCCCAATTACGACCCTATAGAAAGAATGGTTTTGACAACCTTAAATGGTTATAATTACCATACGGATGCCACCTCTGGACGCTTGCATCAATTGCGAGGTTCATTCTCCTATGCCCTCGATTTATTGGATTTAGGTGATAAGCAATACGAACAAAGGGCTTTTGATATTCTTGAAAAATGTATTTCGCTTCAAGATACCCTCAGTGGTTCAAAAACCAAAGGTATTTGGGGCTATTATCTCGAAGAACCTTTAGCAACTAAAAAGTCGCCACCAGATTTTAATTGGGCAGATTTCAATGGGGCAACTTTATTGGAAGTTTGGATGGGACACCATGCTAAAATACCAGAACGAATGAAACCAATCATTCAGCGTTCCTTGATCTTAGCCGCTCAATCTATTGAGAAACGCAATATTACCATGAGTTATACAAATATTGCCATTATGGGAACGTATGTTACTTATATGGTAGGACACATTTTTGATGATGCAAATTTAAAGGCCTATTCTACTGACCGTTTGAAGCGTTTTTATAATCATACCCTCGAAAAAGGAGGTTTTACAGAATATAACAGTCCGACTTATACCATCATTGCAATAGATGAACTAAGCCGAATGAAAGAGCATATTATCGATCCAAATGCCAAGCAGATGGTTGATAAATTGTACTACACAGGTTGGGAAACAATCGCAAAACACTACCATACGCCGACAGGTCAGTGGCTGGGGCCACATAGCCGTGCATATAACTCCACGCTCCAAAATTCATTTTACGACCTAATCAATCGAGCTTCAAAAGGTGCGATTGAATTAAAACCTAATCTTACGTTTACATACAGCCGTTTAAAACACAGTATTCCTAAGGATTTATATCCTTATTTTCAGTCAGGTAAATATCCAAAAACGCAAAAAGAAGTTTTTGAATTAGTTGAACCCAAAATAGAAGGCACTTCTTTTATGACCCCACAATATGCCTTAGCCACGGCGAGCCGTTCTTCAATGTGGAACCAACGTCGCCCTTTTTTGGCGTATTGGGGAACAGTCCAACAACCAAAATACTTGCAGGTTCGCTTTTTACATGACAATTATGATTTCAGTTCAGCCAGTTTTTACAGTCAGCAAAAAGACAATAAAGTTTTGGCGGCAATCAACCTAAATTTGGGTGGTGGCGACAAACACATCAGTATTGACCGAATGACAACTGGTAAATTCAAAGCCAAAGATTTGCGTATTCGTTTCGAATTTGGCAAGCAAACTGCCGAGATTTTACCCAAGAAAAACGACCAAGCGATTGAAGCCATGGTTGACGATTTAAAAATGAGTGTACAACTCTACAAAGCCGTTTTTGATAAATACGAAGGGCGTTGGGAAAAAGGTTCTGACAAAAACGGAGCATGGTGGGATTACGTTATTTACAATGGTGTAGAAGTAGAATTTGATTTGAAGACTATTAAAGAAGCCGTTTGGGGATTTACATTTTCAATAGGTAATTCAACTGAAACATTGCCGAATGGTACTCCCAAAGTATCGGAGACCGCCGGAAAGCTAAAAGCGACTTGGCAGGGTTTAGAATTAGAAATTCCGACCACGATATTGCCTTTACCTAAAAATTTGTAGGAAATGAAACGATTAAAAACCATATGCTTAAACTTTTTAAATTTTCGGGTCAGCTTAAATGTTTTCGCTCAAAACAATAAGTCCAAAAAGATAGCTTCGTTTGAGAATTTTTCTAAAAATGCCAAAAGGCGATTTGCAAGGACAAGCAGCCATGATTTGGTGTGCGATGGCATTGGTGAAATGATTGTAAGTATTCAATAAGAAAAATGATGAATTTCAATAAATCTGCATCCCCAACGATTATTGGGGTATTAATAATACTATGTTTACAGGCAACGATGCTTGGAGCACAAACCAATTACTACATTGACCCAATCAATGGCAATGATAGCAATTTGGGTAGCCTTGAAAAGCCTTTCAAAACACTGACAAAAGCAAGGGACTTTGTAAGAACAGTCAATACCATTATGAAGGGTAACATTACTGTCTTTTTGCGTGGTGGCGACTATCAACTATCAGAAAGTCTAGTTTTTGGGACAAATGATGGAGGCAAAAATGGGTTTAATATCATTTACCAAGCCTATAATGATGAAAAACCTGTTATTACGGGAGGTAAACAAATCACTGGTTGGAAGCAAGTAAGTGGTAAAAACTATTGGGTTGCTGATGTGCCAACAAATGCGGGTTTTGCGAGTTATTTCCGCAATATTTGGGTAGATGGAAAAAGAGCCGTTCAAGCAAGAAGTGGGTTTATGACGTTTCATGCCATGAATTATGATGACCCGAATACACCACAAGTGAGAGATGGCTTTATAGTAAAATCGACAGACTTGAAAGACTATACTAATCTTTCTGATATGCGGATATTCCAATGTGGCGTATTCAAACACGTTGAAATTCCTCCCCTCAGTATTTTGCCCATTACAAGCACTGAAAAAGCAATAGTATTGAAGCAATCAAATTTTCTTGATTGGACAAATACTTACACTTATGAAAGCCCTTACACGTTGCGTATCATCAATGCTTTTGAGGAATTGGATGAAGCGGGTGAGTTTTATTTGAATAAATCCACTCGAAAAGTCTATTATTATCCAAGAACAGGGGAGAATTTAAGCACTGCAAAAATCATTGCTCCAACGATTGATGGATTGCTCAAGTTACAAGGCAGTGCAACAACTACTGTTTCAAATATTCAATTTGAAGGTATCCGTTTTGAATACGGTAATTTATTAAGACTTGAAATCAAAGAATTTGGACGTAGCCAAGCCGATTTGTATGCAGATTATACAGCTATTGAAGGTCAAATTACACTACAATACACCGATAATATTGCCTTCAAAAAATGTCGTTTTGAGCATTTTGCCAGTACAGGTATTTATTTGCCAGACAATAACAACAATACGCTTATTGAAGGCAATGTCTTCAATGACTTAACCGCAACCGCCGTTTTAATTGGAAAAGACATGAGCCCCTCAGTATCCGTTAATAATAATACAACCATTACGAATAATGTCATTCGTTCCATTGGTGCAGATTTTTATCAAGCATCGGGAATTTATGCGAATACAAGTAAAAACTTGACGATTACTTACAACGATGTTGCCGATGTCGCTTATTTTGGCATTAACCAACGTTATTCAAATGTAAGTACCAATTTTGTGGGCAATACCCAAATCAAGTACAACCGAGTTACCAATTATGCGACTGCCAGTAAATATGGTTTTGGTATTGGTGATGAAGTAGCCGCTTTTTATTTTTTTGGTGTTCAAAATTCAACGATAAGTAATAATTACGGTCAATATGCAGGGAATAAAAACATAGCAGGGGCATTTCGTCAAGACCAGTTTGGGCTTAACAATACTTGGACAAATAATGTAGCTGACTGTAAAACAGGAGCAAGGTCATTCTCATGGCATGCGGAAGAGAATATAAACTTGCGGTTTGATAATAACTATGCGAATATCAAAGGCGATTTTCCAACAACACATTCTGCCTCCAATACTAATTTTCAAATAGAAGCCAACGCACCATCATGGTTAGCAGCAGCACAAGCCATTATTGATGCTGCGGGTTTGCAACCAGCCTATCGCTATTTACTAGATGGATTTGGAGCAGATGTATACGATTTTACACCTGTTCCGGAAGTAAAACATATAGAATGGAGTAATGAACTATTCGATTACTTGAAAAATAAAAGAGTTTCCTTTACAAAAAGTACAGACTACTATCGAAGAGTATCGACTCTTACGCCAAGTAGTAATGTCATTTTAGAAATAGGGAAAATAAAATTATTAAGTCCATTATTTGGCTACGCAGCAGTATTTAGAGGTGCCTTTTATGGTAATGAAACGATTCAATTTAATGCACTTTTTAATGAAAGTAGTACAGGTAAACAGATTGTCGCTTTCAGAGGAGAAAGTTGTACAGAACATCACTTAGCACAAGCCAATTATCAATTTTTATTTACAAAAAATACAATTGAACTCATTCGTCGTAACCATGATGGGAGCACAACTACTTTAATCGGTTCAAATGGCTTATTGCGAAGCACCATTTCTTACACATCAGAACTTTATAATGCTGCTCAATTAGTTGAAATTACGACCCTAAATCAAGCGAATGGGGTCAAAATTGGTTTGAAAATAGGCGGCGTTACAGTCGTAGATGTGGTTGATAATGTAGCAGGTTATTTGACAAATGCTGGTTTTTTGATGTTCAATGCAGGGAAATTGACAGGTACGATGTATATTAGTGAGCCCGAAATGATTTTGGGTATTGATGAAAAAAAAATTGAAATAACAGGCGTGTTATACCCAAATCCAAATGATGGCAATGTATTGCATTTAAAAACAGAGGAAAATATATCAAGTTGCGAATTGTATGATAACAGTGGAAAAAGGTATTCCTTAAACCCAGTTTCAAAACAAGCAAATGAGTATTTAATTCGACCAATAAGTCCATTAAATAGCGGTATCTACTTCTTGAAAATCCAAAGTGAAAAAGGTCAAAAAATCTATAAAGTTTTAGTACAATGAAAGAAGTAAAACTGATATTCAAATGTGTTGTTTTTTGCATAATCCTTTTTGGGCTTAAAGTATCTGCTCAAGAAAACCAGACTCAATACCACGTACCAACGATTAGCGGAACAGGTATAACCAAAGATTTTCAAGGTTTGAGCAGTATTCAAATTACTGGTAAAGGGATTACTATTCAAACGGACGACACAACTAGTTATCTGTTTTTGAAATGGCACGATGTCAAAGCCAAGATGCTGGGAAATACGCCCCGTTTTAGGCTTTGTTTGGTTTCAGGGCAAAGGACGTTTCAATACCTTGAAGTGTTAAGTGCAGATGATAAACTAATCGGCACGATGGATTTGTCTATTTCAGCTTCTTTTCAAATCATTGAATTTCAGATTCCCATCGCAAAACTTAAAACTGTTTTAAACGATGGTATCAAGATAATTTGTAGAGGAAAGGGTAATCCAGCAACATTTTTTATGCCTTCACCTGAAATACCACCATCTTTTTATCCGCATTTATTGAGTGTTGAAAATAAATCATCACCCAAAGAAGCCTTTTTAAATCAAATGGCTTCTCGTAGTAGTTTAACCAACTTTGGCTGGCAGGAAGGCTGTGTTTTAGATGGTTTGGCAGCACTCTCAAATAATATTATAGCAAATAATACCTATCAAAAAGCTTTAGATGACCATTTAAAACTCATTTTTGAGCAAGGCAAAGCCCCTGAAATGGATGGTAGTATTGAGGCTACTTTGTGTATTGCACAGTTAGCTTTGAAAAACCCAAAGCATCCAGAAATAGAAAATGCATTGGCTTTTTGGCAAAAAAAGGAAGACTCAGAAGGAGGTATTATTGATGGAACACAAACTGCCGCCGAGGGGAATTATACCGTAGGTTGGCCTTTAGCAGTTTTGGCTAAACAACTCAATCGACCTGATTTAGCTGAAAAATCAATCCTTCAATTGCGATTACGAAGAGAGAGATTGGTAGATAAAGACGGTGCAATTTGGCTCAGACATTATAAAAATGGCAATCCTCAACGCACATACAAACTTTGGTCAAGAGGTATAGCTTGGTATTTTCTTGGACTGGCAAAAAGCCTTGATATTTTACCTAATCCTCCTGCCGATTTAATAGCTGAATTACAGCGTACTGCTCAATATTTAATTCCTTTACAAACCGAAGAAGGTCTTTGGCGAGTATTTGCCGATGACCCTCAGACTGCACCCGAAACATCGGGAACGGCTGGCATTGGTGCCGCTATGGCAATAGGTTTACGGAGAGGGTGGCTGGGTAAAAATACCGAAAGTTCTGCCCAAAAAGCTCTTAATGCCTTATACGGCAGACTAACCCCCGATGGTTTTTTGACAGCAGTTGCTCATTCAAATATGAAAGAAGGAGGTGAGCCTTTTCAGCGAAAAACAAAAGGAACAATTCTTCAATTTGGTATGGGCATGATGGCTCAATTGGTTGCCGAGTTAGATGGAAAAGAGTTAGCAAATAGTCGAACTAATCAACTCAAAGCGACCAAGAACTTAGTAGCTCTTTGGGATTTTAAAGAACCCAAAGGACAAACAAGAAAATCAATAGGACAAAGTGAATTTGCCTTAGAAGAGCAAAACGGAACATTACAACGCATTTCAGAAGGCCCACTTTCGGGCTATTCTACGCAATTTGGTAATAAAGCCTTTTTGTCTTTACCGCATTCCGAAGTTGGGAAACTCAATATTTATGGTAAAAATCAAGGCGTAACGGTAGTAGCTTGGGTAAAATGGACAGGAGAACAAACAGGTTTTGTGGGCGGTATGTGGAATGAATATCAGGATGGTGGTAAACGACAATATGGTCTTTTTGTCTCACTTCCTCATTACAACGGCAAAAACCAAGTTTGTGGGCATATTTCACAAACAGGAAAACCCACACCTCCTTTTCCGTATTCAATAGATTATTCGGCAAGTAAACAAGAAGTACCTGCCAATCGATGGGTGTGTGTAGCATTTACATATGATGGGAAAGACATCAAATCTTATATGAATGGTATTTTTGAAAAACGAGAACCAGAACTAATCAATAATACCAAAGGTTTTCAAGGCTTTCCCGATGGCTTAGTACAATCCAAAAATCCATACCATTTTCCTTATGGTATGGGTAATAATGGTTCTGATTTTACAGTTGGGGCTGTGCTTCTAAAGAATGGAATGGGTAATTTTTTCAAAGGACAAATTGGAGGTTTGGCGGTGTTTGATAGAGCTTTGAGCGAAGAGGAAGTATTTAGATTAGCAGATAAGTAATAGAGTAAATGTTTTGAAATAGTAATGGTTAAGAATACAACAATAAATCCCCAGAAGATTCTTTTGGGGATTTTTAATTAAAATCATAAACTTTACTGCTTATTTTGATAATATTTTACCAGTAAATAATAAAATTTCAACAAAAACTATCTAATAAATATACTATTTTTGCATTGAAAAATACCAAATTTTCAATATACTTAAGATAAATCGAAAATACATACTGATGCTTTAGACGATTCTGTGCTTTGACAAGCCTTTAAAAGAGACGAAAGAAGTGCATTTAAGTTGCTCTATAAAAAATATTTTAGGGTTTTAGGAGCTTATGGACTTCGGCTCAATCCTAATAAAGATTTAGTTGAGGATGCTATGCAAGATGTATTTATCGAACTTTGAAGACGAAAAGAATATTTGGGCGATAAAACCACTTTTAGAACTTTATTCTAATTGTATCATCCCTCAACTATGAAGAAAAAAGGAAATAAACCCATGAAAAGAAAGGAATTTTTGCAAAAAAGTGCATTGGGGATTTTTGCTACCATGTCACATCAGAACACCATGTTTTCCGAGTCTCAAACCAATGAAAAGGGCAAACGTTTTTTCATCGGTG
This sequence comes from Emticicia sp., assembly GCA_017495105.1. GTDB lineage: Bacteria > Bacteroidota > Bacteroidia > Cytophagales > Spirosomataceae > Emticicia. The sequence continues at coordinate 12,760 of JAFEIL010000410.1, forward strand.
CCTGCGATTGGTCGATTTCCAATACCTCCAATTTAGGGGCTATGGAAATGGCCAAAGAAATAGGCTTAGATGGTGTGCAATTAAGCCTTGGATTAAAGGCAAACAACATGCATTTACGAAGAAAGGATGTACAAGAAGCCTATAAATCTTTAGCTAAAATCTTTAAAGTCGGCTTTACAGGATTAGGCATTGGTGAACTCAACAATTACCCGTTTAAGTCGGACCAACAGACAGACCAATGGGTGGCTGATAGCATTCAAGTTGCCAAAGAATTCAATATTAAAGTTGTATTAATTGCCTTTTTTAATCAAGGGGATTTAAAAAATGACTCAAAGGGACAAGATGCTGTCATTCAAAAATTTAAGGATATTATGCCAATCGCAGAAAAAGCGGGTGTTACTTTGGGTATTGAATCTTGGCTAAGTGCAGAGGAACACATGCACATCATTGACGCAGTGGGCTCGTCTAATTTAAAGGTCTATTATGATGTGGCTAATTCAGAAAAAATGGGTTACAACATCTATGAAGAAATTAAATGGCTTGGTAAAAAAAATCAAATCTGCGAATTTCATTTTAAAGAAAATGACGCTCTTTTGGGACAAGGAAAGGTTGACTTCCAACGGGTAAAAAATTGCATCGATGAGATTGGATATTCTGGAGCCATTCAAATAGAAGGAGCCGTTCCTGCGGGAAAAACGATGCTAGAAAGCTATTTAAAAAACAATCGATTTGTCAGAGATTTAGTATCCTAAAAAATTTACTATTGATTAAAAATCCAACCATTGTTATTCATGAAAATTATAAGCACCATTCTTCTTTTATTATTTCCATTGGTTTTTACAAATGATGGAACTACTTTGTTTGTTCCTGAGGGTTTGGAGATTGAACTTTGGGCGGAATCACCGATGTTATATAACCCGACCAACATGGACGTGGATGCCCGAGGACGAATTTGGGTGACCGAAGCCGTTGAATATCGAGATTTTAATAATAAGCCAGAAACCCGATTTAACTACAAAAACCAAGGGGATCGAATCGTTATTTTAGAGGATATTGACCAAGATGGCAAAGCGGATAAGTCGACTGTCTTTGTACAGGATATGGATTTAAAAGCCCCATTAGGCATTGCAGTTATAGGCAATAAAATTTTTGTAAGTGCATCGCCTAACGTAATTGTATATACAGATGAAAATCACGACGATAAACCCGACAAAAAGGAAGTCTTTTTAACGGGATTTGGGGGATTTGATCATGATCATTCCTTACACTCATTTTTAGCCACTCCCTACGGAAAATTCATATTTAATGTAGGAAATGCTGGTCCTCATGTGGTACAGGATAAGACAGGTTGGACCTTACGTTCAGGTAGTCTATATTCGGGTGGAACTCCTTACAATAAAAACAATGAGGGAAATCAAAAAAGCGATGATGGCCGAGTGTGGGTAGGGGGTTTGGCTTTAGAAATTGCTCCCGATGCAAGCCAATTAAAAGTTATGGCACATAATTTTAGAAATAGTTATGAAGTTGCCATGGATTCTTATGGCAATATGTGGCAAAATGACAACGATGACCAAGTCATTGCCTGCCGAACTTCTTGGCTAATGGAAGGAAGTAATGCAGGATATTTTTCCAAAGATGGCACTAGATATTGGCAAGGAGATCGAAGGTTAGACCAAGATATTTTTACGGCACACTGGCACCAAGAAGACCCCGGCGTATTGAAAGTTGGCGATAAAACAGGTGCCGGTTCCCCCACAGGAGTGACCGTTTATGAAGGAGATGCCTTGGGAGAAAAATATAGGGGCATGCTTTTAAGTTGCGAAGCAGGAAGAAATTTAGTCTTTGGATATAAGACAAGTCCAAAAGGTGCGGGATTCAATATGAAGAGATTTGACTTTTTAAGTTCGTTTCCAGTCTCTGATGATTACTACGTTTGGAATGATAATTTTGAAGCCGATAAAAGAAAATGGTTTAGACCCAGTGACGCCGTCACAGGTACCGATGGAGCAATCTACGTAGCTGATTGGTATGATGCGGTCGTGGGTGGCCATGCCATGAACGATAAAAAAGGGTACGGTAGAATTTATCGCATTGCACCAAAAGGTAAAAAATTAAAAGTGCCAACTTTAGATTTTACGAGCACTCAAGGACTCATTGGCGTTTTAAAATCACCCGCCATTAATGTGAGAGCTGAAGCCTATAAAAAATTAAAAAATATAGGAGAAAAAATAATCCCAGACATTGAGCCCCTGTTGGCAGACCCAAATCCCTATATTCAAGCCAGAGCTATTTGGTTATTAGCTGATTTGGGCAATAAAGGTTTAGAAAAAGTCGAAAATATTTTAATCGAAAACATAAAAAACGCTGCAAAGAAGACCGAAACCTCCTCCGAAATTGCGGTAACTGCTTACCGTGCTTTGCGTAAGTCTGGAAAAAATCTTAAAGTAATCAATAAAGCACTTTTTGAATATTCTTTGAATTCAGCCTTATTAAGAGAAATAGCGATAGGTCTCAGAGACCTAAGCTACCAAAATAGCCAAGAAGATTTATTGAAAATAGCAAATAAAGTTAATTCTAAGGATCCTTATTTATTGACCGCATTGGGTATCGGTGTGGATGAAAAAAGAGAATTATTCTATGCAGATTATGCTAAGCAATTGCCTACAGATCCGCTTACTTTTACAGCATCTCAAAGTTCTATTTTGTGGGAGTTACACCCAAATGCTAGTATAAATTTGATTAAAAAAAGAGCTCAATCTCCTTCATTAACAGTCAATCAAAGAAAAGAAGCCATAACAACCATTGCATTTATGAACACTCCAGAGGCTGCACATACGATGCTTGATTTAACAAAATCGAAACTAGCCGACGTAGCCCAACAAGCGGATTATTGGGTTAGTTTCCGCAAAACAAATACATGGGAAAATATAATTGCTTGGAAGCAAGAAGAAGAGCAACAATTAAGTCGGGAACAAAAATGGATGATTCAATCTGAAAATTTATTATTAAATGATACAACATTAGTGCTTGAAAAAAGGCAAGAATTAGCTCAAAAATTAGCTTTGGATACTTACGGTGCTCGATTATTGATGGTTGATGCAGCAAAAGGAAAAATCAAACCCAAGATTAGGCAATTAATTGAACTTCATATTTTCAATAATAAAGACATTTCAATTCGCAGTTTGGCGGCCGATTATTTTAAACGCCCAGGAGGAAAATCACTTTCACTTGATTTGGCCATGAACATGCCTTCTGATACCAAAAAAGGCAAAAGTGTTTTTGAAACTAATTGCATTTCTTGCCACAAAATTGCTGGTAAAGGAGCTGATATTGGTCCTGATTTAACTTTAATCAAAAAGAAATTTGACAAAAAAAGCATGCTTGATGCTATCATTAATCCTTCGGCAAGCCTAGCTTTTGGTTATGAGCCTTGGATGATTAGCACGCAGTCAGGCAGTTATTATGGATTTTTAATGGCTGATTCTAAACAAATTATCCTAAAAGATTTAACGGGAAAAAGAATAAATATCAAAGCTTCAGACGTGAGGTCGAGGGTACAGCAAAAAAACAGTTTGATGCCAGAACCAACCTCGATGGGGTTAAAAGAAAAAGATTTATCGGATTTAACTGGATATTTATTGAGCCTAAAATAAGACGGGACGTATAGAATAAAAGGACTCCAAAAAAGTCAACCTGAATGGTATAAAGGTTGACAAAAATCCTTTTTATCCCTCCACAAATTTTCTAATTTGTAGGATTTGCAGTAGATCCCATTTGACTTATGAACCAAACATAATGTGCCCGTTCCCTGGTACACATCTTATATTTAGGGCTTGCTGAAAAAGTGTTTCTCTAAAACATAGATTTTGAGAATTGTTTTTTGTGTTTTTTAACTTATTGATAATGAGTAAGTTATATTTTGCAAAATATTCTTTTTGATATAATGGCAAGAAATTCATCAAGTCAGATTCAACAGAAATTAATATTAAGTGCAAGGAAAACAAAGGAAATGTTTAAAAAACCTTGCACTTATGTACAGAAAAATCAACTTAACTTGTTTATAGTCAATTACTTATACTTTTTCAGCAAGCTCTAAGTAAATAAATTCGTAAGTTAAAATTTAGTTTTCAAATTATTCTCTTAATAAATCAGCCAAAACTATACAATATTTATACATTTTGGCTGATACATATTTTTTAATCAGCCAAAATCTTGTATTTTTACAGAAAAATGGCTGATTATGAAAAAAATCCCAGAAATTATTGGTAGAAAAAAAGAGCAAGAAAAGCTCCAAAGGATTGTAGAAAGTAAAAAATCTGAGTTTTTGGCCTTATATGGAAGAAGACGTGTGGGCAAAACTTTTCTTATCAAAGAATATTTTAGTCAAAAATTTGCATTCCATATGACAGGACTTGCAAATGCAGATACACATCAGCAGCTTTTCAATTTTGACACTGAAATTAGTCGACAATCTCCCCTTTTTTTTTAATCACCTTCAAAAAACTGGCTAATCGCATTTCAACGATTAATTAGCCACATCGAAAGTAACACGCATCAAGAAAAAAAAGTTATTTTCATTTTATTACACTAATTTTTATTTTAAGTTTTTGAAAGGCAATAAGTTGCTTGGGCAGAATACTTGGCTAAATATGATTGATAATCCTGCACATAGGGCTTGGCAAGGATTTACTTTTGAGCAAGTTTGTATAGACCATATAAATTCCATAAAGAAAGCGTTGGGTATCAGCGGGGTTCAATCACAAAACCATTCATGGCGTGGCGGAGTAGAAGAAAAATCTGCACAAATTGATTTGCTGATTGATCGGCGAGACCAAGTAATAAACTTATGTGAATGTAAGTTTTCATTGGACAACTTCACGATTGATAAATCATATTCAGAAAATTTGAGGTCAAAAATGGCCATATTCAAATCAGCAACCAACACTAAAAAAGCGGTGTATTTAACCATGATAACGAGCTACGGCATTGATAAAAATAAGTACGCCAATCAATTGGTTCAAAATGAAGTAACAATGGAGGATTTATTTGAGGAATAGCACAAAAACAAACTGATTTTCCTATGCATTTATCAATAAAATAAATATTTTGATAATATTTCACCAGTTTTTAATAATATTTCAATACTTTCTTACTTAAAATCATTATACTTTTGCATAGAAAAATACTAAATTGTAAATTACAAGAGATTGCCAATCAATAGAGAAAATATTAAATCGGTCAGAAATTTGACCAAAGAGCAAGAACAAGCACTTTGGAAGGATATGATTTCAGGTAATAAAAAATCTTTTGAAAATTTATACAAACAATATTTTCAATCATTAATTGGCTACGGTTTTCGGATTACACAAAATGAAAACCTCATCGAAGATGCTATTCAAGAGGTTTTTATAAGTCTTTGGAATAATAGAACGCACCTTTCAGAAGTAAATGAAGTTAAATTTTATCTATTTCGCTCACTAAAAAATAGAATAGTCCGACAACTCGAAAGAGATATTTTTGACAAATCAGAAGATATTGATACCTATTTAGATTTCTTAATAAGTATATCTGAGGAACAAAAAAAGATTGATTCAGAACAATCTGATGCTGCAATACTTACACTTCAAAAGGCAATCGCCCATCTCCCAATACGCCAACAGGAGGCAATCAACCTAAAATATTACCACGATTTTACGTTAGATGAAATAGCCAAACTCATGGATATAAACAAACAATCCGTTAGTAATTTATTATTTCGTTCTTATGCTACCCTTCGTACTATTCTTAAAAGTTGGACAATCCCAATGTTTTTTTTAAAATATTTTGTATTAAGTGAGTAATTTAATGAAAGACTCGTATCTGTGTTGTTGAAAGCCATTATAATAGCTTTTTTCAAAGATGGAATATAAGTTTTTTAAGGTACAAGATTTTATAAAAGACGATGCCTTTATCCGTTGGGTAAAGTATGGAGAAAATGATGCTTTTTTTCAAGCATTTATATCGGACAACCCAGATAAGCAAACCACTATTAGTAAAGCCTCCGACTTTATTAAAAAAGTGGCTGAGGCAGAAAAACTTCACCAACCTACTATAAATCAATCTAAAGTATGGATGTTAATAAACGACAATATTGATAATGATTCTGAATCATTGAAACCTAGTTTATTATCAAAATTATATGCTACGAAATGGTCAAAAATTAGTTGGGCAGCTGCTGCCTGTCTTGTGATTGGAATTGGCTTAAAAGGATTATTATCAAACAACAATCCTAAAAAAATAAGTTACTCCGAATTGGTAGCTACGGCAGAAAAACAAATCAAATTAATTGAAAAAACAAATAAATCTAACACTCCACTTTCTATAAAACTTGAAGACGGAAGTGTAATCGCATTAGCAAAGAATGCCAAATTGAGCTATCCAAAGCACTTTGAACCTAATAAAAGGCAAGTCTTTTTGAGTGGGGAGGCTTTTTTTGAAATTACCAAAAATCCTCAAAAACCTTTCTATGTGTATTCCAATGAAGTAATTACAAAAGTTTTGGGAACAAGTTTTACTATTAAAGCATTCGAAGATTCTCCAGAAGTAATAGTAAGTGTAAAAACTGGAAAAGTCTCCGTTTTTCATCAAAACAAAATCGCTTTCGCTGACCCAGAAGAGAAAGCTTTAATAATTACACCCAATCAGCAAATTGTATTTGCCAGAAAGGAAGAATCGCTCACCAAATCTTTGGTTGAAAGACCTATACTGATTAAAGATTTAAGCCAGTTGCCCGAACAAAATTTTGAAGACAAACCTGTTTCAGAGGTATTGAAGGCCATTGAGCAGGCTTATGGTGTACATATTATTTATGATGCCGAGCAGCTTTCACATTGTATCATTACAACTACACTCGCCAACGAATCATTATATAGCAAACTCGATATTATGTGTAAAACAATTGGTGCAAGCTACAAAATAGTTGATGCCCAAATAGTGATTCAGTCGATGGGCTGCAATTAATCAAATAAATCAGTTAAAGTTTACCATTTTCAACCTTAACCACCCCAAAAATAGATGAATTCAACGATTACCTAAACAAAAAAATCGAGGGAAAATGCGTCAACATTTATCCCCCGATACTTCCAGCCTATACTGATGAGAGATAGGCGTGAATTTTCATTTTTCTTTCAAAAAACATTTAAAACTATGACAAAAAATAGTACTAAACAAAATTTTCTATTGTTTATGAAAATCAACCTCATACAATTGATTATAGCAGTCGTTTTTGCGGCAAATGCTTTTGCGATACCTGCAAAAGCACAGGATATGCTACAAAAAAAGGTGAGTATCTCTCTCCAAAAAGGGAGTATAAAAACTTTGTTGAAATCAATAGAAAAGCAGACAAACGTGTTGTTTTCATACAAAAAAGATTTGATTGCGAATGATGAGCCATTAACCTTGGAAATAAAAAACGAAAAGGTGGAAGATGTACTTAAAAAAGTGCTAACGCCAAGGAATATTTCATTTGAAACTGTGGGAGAAAGACAAATTATTTTGATTCGTTCAAAGTCTTTGGGGCTAGACCTAAAAGAAAATGGCTCTAATCAAATAAGTATGACTTTGCCTACCATTGAAAACAATGTAAATAACGATATCACCATTAAAGGTACCGTAAGCGACGAAAAAGGCGAAAAACTTCCAGGTGTAAGCGTAACCCTTAAAGGCACAAGTCGTGGAGGCACTACAAACGTCGATGGAGAATATTCAATAGCGGTAACCGACAGTAAATCCATTTTGGTTTTTAGTTTTGTTGGATTTCAAGCACAAGAAATAACTGTTGGAAATCAAACAAAAATTAATGTTTCGCTCAAAATTGATAGTAAAGCACTTGATGAAGTAGTGGTAGTAGGCTATGGTGTACAGAAAAAGAAAGACCTTACGGGGGCTGTGTCGTCTATTGGTAGTGAAATGTTTAAAGAACGCAAAGAAACCCAAGTAGCACAGGCACTTCAAGGGGCGATGTCGGGCGTTACGGTGACTCGTAGTGGAGCAAATGGTTCTATGGGTAGTGCTACTATCAGAATTCGAGGTGTAACTACTATCGGAGATTCAAATCCTTTGGTGATTGTAGATGGTGTTCCTGTGGCTGATGTTAACCAAGTGAACCCAAATGATATAGAAAACTTGTCGGTCTTAAAAGATGCTGCATCGGCATCTATATATGGCTCTCGTGCTGCTTCTGGTGTTATCTTAATCACTACCAAAAGGGCTAAAACAGACCAAGCTTCTATACAATATAACTACGAAAATGGCTTTGACAAGCCCACTCAATTACCTGACTACATGAGAGCCTCAAGATACATGGAATTAGTCAATGAACTTCGTTGGAATGATGCAGGAAATGGAGCAAACAAATTTCCAACATTTAGCCAAGATTTATTGAATAACTATGACCAAAAACATCAGACCGACCCCAACAAATTCCCCGATACTGATTGGATGGCTCTAACCCTCAACAAGATGGCACGACGTGAAGCTCACAGTATTAGCATCATAGGTGGTTCAAAGTTTGTAAAATCGAATGCTTCTATTCGTTATGAAAAACTGGGTGGTTTCTATGAAAACAAAGATTATGGACGTATATTTTTACGCTCAAATAACGATTTTACTATCAATAAATTTATTGGTGGAACTGTGGACTTTAATTTCAAAAGAACAAATACTACTGACCCAACCGCTAATGATCCATTAGGTAGGATAAGAATTTCATCACCTATTTATCCAGCCCTATGGGCAGATGGAAGAATAGCCGACGGAAAAGCAGGCGAAAATGTTTATGCCAAAATTAAATACGGTGGAACAAACAACAATAATTTTAATCAAGTAGGAGGCCGAATTGCATTGGATATAAAACCCATTGATGGCTTAAAACTTTCGGCTATTCTTGCTCCTATTTTTGATTTTAATAATCAAAAACGATTCAATAAACAAGTAGATGCTTATTCTGCCGATAACCCAAATCAGTTGGCTGCAACTTTGATAAGTGGTGGGCTTACGACACGTTTAGATGAAAATCGAACAACAAACTATAGTCTTACGACTCAATTATTGGGGAATTACATAAAAACAATCGGAAAAAGTGATTTTACAGCATTAATTGGATACGAAAATTATTACTACAAAGGTGAGTCTATGGGAGCATCAAGAGACCAATACCTTTTTGATACCTATCCTTTCTTAAACCAAGGCCCTGCCGCTTTGAGAGATAATTTTGGTACTGCCTTCGAAACAGCCTATCGTTCACAATTTGGTCGTATCACCTATAGCTACGATAACAAATATCTACTACAAGCCAATGTACGACGTGATGGCTCATCGAGGTTCAATAAAGATTATCGATGGGGTGTATTTCCTTCTATTTCTGCTGGTTGGGTAGTATCTGAAGAGGGTTTCATGCAAAAACAGAATCTAATTTCATTCTTGAAATTGCGTGCTTCGTGGGGAACATTGGGTAACGAGAGAATAGGAAACTACCCATCTTTCGGCATTATAAGTTTTGGAAATGCCTTGTTTTATCAAAACAATGTAGCTGTTGCTCAGCAAACAGCCGCTCAGATTCAGTACGCTATTAAAGATATTTCTTGGGAAAAAACAGCTTCTACTGATTTAGGAGTTGATGCTTATTTCTTTAAAAATAAACTACGATTTACTGGCGATGTTTATTATAAACAAACCAAAGATATGCTATTGGCTTTACAGATTCCAATTTTTGTAGGCTTTGAAAACCCTAATCAAAATACTGGAATTATGGAAACTAAGGGTATAGATTTAGATTTGGGTTGGACAGATAATATTGGTAAACTTAAATATTCAGTTTCTGCCAATTTATCGCAGTTTAAATCAATAATGGGCGATTTGGGTGGTACAGAATTCCTTGGCAGCAAAATAAAGAAAAAAGGTAGCCAATTTGACGAGTGGTACGGATATAAATCAGAAGGTATTTATCAAACACAGGAAGACCTAAACAATTCGCCTAAATTAAGCAATACTGTCAAAGTTGGCGATCTAAAATACACTGATATTAGTGGTCCAAATGGTGTTCCAGATGGTAAAATTTCTCCAGAGTACGACCGTGTGCTACTAGGAGGTTCATTACCACAATGGATGTATGGTGGTAATGTACGCTTAGAATATGGCAATTTTGATTTGGGTATTACCTTTCAAGGGATAGGTTATCAGCAAGTTTCAAACCTTGATTATACAGACTATAATGCCGAAAACTGGGGCGTATTCCCTGTTTATTTAGATGGGAACACTTGGAGTGTAAACAATACTCCAGACCAAAACCTTGCCGCTAAATATCCAAGATATACTGAAACAAATAAAGGCTTCAACCGTACGCAATCCGACTTTTGGTTGTTCAATGGAGGGTATTTTCGTCTAAAAAACATTGCATTAGGCTATACAATTCCGAAAAGTATTTCAAACAAAATCATGTCTAATAACATAAGGTTTTATGTAAATGCTTCTGATGTTTTTACGATTAACAAATACCCGAAAGGCTGGGACCCAGAGGGGTTTGGTATTGTTACCACTGTGATTGGTGGATTTAATATCAGTTTTTAAAATGAGGTTTCAAGAAATCTCTTTCTAAAATTTATTCATTCATTTGCTTAAATATAAATAAAATGAAATCAAAAATATTAATAGCAGTTTTGAGCATACTTTTATTTGCTTCTTGCCAAAACTCCTTAGACTTGTATCCTTTGGCAGAACCTTCAGCTGAAAAGTGGTACTCAAATGAAACAGAAATCCAGTTGGCACTCAATGACTTATACCGTATAGATTGGTGGCAATGGGACGAAGACTTGAGTAATAATTATCTTTCAGATGATGGTTATTATCGTCAGTCTCTTACTCCTGTTAAATCAGGTACAATAACAAGCCAATGGGATTTTTCAACAACTCTTTGGAGAAATTCCTATAAAGCTATTGCACGAGCAAATAGAGCAATTGTTGCTTTAAATAGCGATGAAACCAAGGCAAAGGTAGCACAATCAAAACTAGATATTTACATTGCAGAAGCTCGCTTTCATCGTGCAGCTCAATATGCCAGATTAGTGAATCATTTTGGAGATGTTGTATATACTGACCAAGTAGTTTCTATCGAAGAAGCATACTCTATAGGAAGAACAAATAAAAAAACAGTCACTACCAAAGTTTACGAAGATTTTGATTTTGCCATAAAAAACTTGCCAACGTCTTATGCTACTACTGCCGTAAAAAGAGCTACTAAAGGTGCAGCTATGGGACTAAAAGCTCGATTTGCACTCTATGAGGGCGATTTTAAAGTAGCCGCCGAAGCGGCTAAAGCCTGTATGGATTTGAATGCTTTTACTTTACATCCTGATTATTCGAATTTATTTCTTCAAAGCACGAAAAATTCAAAGGAGGTAATTTTCTCCATTCCTCGTTCATTAGAATTAAAACAAACAGTAGGCCCTATTTCTGATATTATCACCAGAAATGCAGGTGGATTCGGAGCCCAAAACCCCACTTGGGATTTGTTTTGTGCTTATTTATGTACCGATGGTAAAACGATTGACAAGTCCTCTTTATATGACCCAAGAAATCCATTTGCAAATAGAGACCCAAGATGCTCCGCAACAATTGTTGAGTTTGGTACGCCTCACCTTGGTTTTATTTACGACCCAAACCCTACCGCTTTGCAAGTAACTCGCTTGAGCAGTAATACTAAGGTAACAAATAATGACAACCGAGCTAATGCTCAATTTGCTTCTTTCAATGGTTTGGTTTGGAAAAAAAGAGTAGATGATTCTTGGTTACTCAATGGTAGATTAATCGAAACAGAACATTTTATTATAAGATTAGCCGAGGTAATGTTGATGTATGCCGAAGCCAAAACAGAACTCAATGAGATAGACGATAGTGTATTGGCGGCAGTTAATGCCGTTAGGGCAAGGGCATATAAAGTAGCTGCTACCGCCACAACCTATCCTGCAATTAAAACGAAAGTCCAAGCCGAACTTCGCCGTGAAATTCGTATGGAACGTAGAATGGAATTGGCATCTGAGGGGCTTCGATATATGGACATCATTCGCTGGAAAATTGCAGGTAAAGTACTCAATCGTCCAATTTATGGAATACTCGACCCCGCTGATTTGAAGTCAAAAGTAGTAGATAAAAACCTTTGGTTTTTCGCTGGCACTCCTACAATTGACCAAGACGGTACACCAGACTTTACAGCAATGGCAGCGACAGGCTTGATTAAGAATTTGGTACTTACGACTTGGGACGACCGTCAGTATTTATGGCCCATACCTGCGGCTGAAATTCAAATCAATACCAATATGAAACAGAATCCGGGGTATTAATCCTTTCATATAAGCCCACCATCTGTATTTTGGTGGGCTTATGTCAGAAATCATTCATTTAAAAATGAATATATTTATGAAAACCATATTGAGATGGTGGCTTAGTTTGGTTTTATGTACCGTTTTTTGTGGATATTTAAAAGCCTCTCCTTCTATCGAAACTATCAATGCCCGCTACCGAAATGCCCTATTTGATAGTTATGTCTTCCCTATTGGCGATAGACCCAGCAATGCTTCATTTACAGGTTTTCAGTTCGTAAATAACAATAATCACAGTGGTCATCTACTGCTTTTCAGAGAACTTTACTCGGGTGAAGTAGAGAAGGAAATCAGATTGGCTTTTTTGAAAAACAAAACGCTAAAACTCATCAATTTACGTAATCAAACAGAAACAATATTACATGTTAATGCAGATGGATTTGCAAAATTTAATATTGAAAACCCTGCCGATTTTGGCTTTTACAGATATGAAATCAAAAAATAGATTGAAAAAATATATCGCATTGCTGCTTTTAAACATATCAAATACAGCTTTTTCTCAACAAAAACCACTTGAAATTTCGGGAGTATATCCTGCATTTGCTGCTTTCAATTCTTCTCCTAACAGCCCTAAACCACAGGCTGAATGTGGTATTGGGGCATTAGTGCCTTGGGCAGGTAAGCTTTGGTATTTATCTTATACATCACACGACTTATTTGAAGGAAAAGATAAACTACATTCGATTGATGAAAGCTATCAACATGAAATTCGTCCAGAGAGTGTAGGCGGTACTCATGCTTGTCGAATGATTCACAAAGAGTCAGAGCAACTAATTATTGGCTGTTATTTTATTGATAAAACAGGCAAAGTAAGAGTAGTACCCCGTAAAGAGCTTTCAGGAAGGTTAACAGCAGTAACCCGAGATTTAACTGACCCAAAAAATAAAGTTTTGTATTTGACTCAAGAGGGGGCAATCTTTGAAGTTGATGTTCATACGCTAAAATCAAAAATGCTTTTTAAAAAACCAGCGGTAGCTTGGCATGCAAAAGGTGCTTATACTAGTCAAGGTGTGTTTGTTATGTCAAATAATGGCGAAGAATCAGCCCCTACGCCCTATTGGAGCGTAAACTATGCTGACCCATTTGGGGTAGCTAAAATAGAAGCAAGAGCAGATAGCCTTTTTTTAAGTCCAAAGCCAAAAGGGCCTCAGGTATGGGGTTCACTCACCGAATGGGATGGAAAATATTGGAAATTAATTGCTCGCCATCAATATGTAGAAGTTACAGGTCCAGGTGGGTTAACAGGCACTAAAACGAAAGATGAGCCTATTTGGGCTACGGGTTGGGATAAAAGTTCGCTACTTTTAACCGTAAGAGATGCAGGTAAATGGCAAAATTACCGTTTCCTGAAATCTACCTATACTATGGAGGGGCGTAATGGCTCAAATACCGAATGGCCACGAATTAGAGAAATAATACCCTCAAAATATCTGATGTTTATGAACGGGGGCTTTTTTGATTTTCCAGCGACATTCTCGCATACAAATTCGGCGGGACTCAAACCATTGAACACCATGCTTCGCACCGTTACCGATTATACCATGTGGGATAACCAGCTTGTATTGTCAAGTCAGGAAACAAGTTGGCATGGCATTCAAAAGTACGTACCAGGACAGCCCAACTCTAACTTAATATTTACCTCATTAGATGGACTAAATCGTAAGGGTTCACTTATCGGGTGGGGTGGTGTATGGCGTGACGATTATGTCTCTGCCAATAAGCCAAGTGACCCCCTCAGTATCAACAGTTTTCAGCATCGTACATTACACCTTTATCAAACGGGGACTCCAACAGCCAATATAAAAATTGAAGTAGATGAGAAGGGCAATAACCAATGGAAGACTGTAGAATCTATCAAATTAAATGCGGGAGAATATGTAACAAGAAATATTCCAAGCCAATTTAAGTCAGAATGGATACGTTTGGTTAGTGACAAGTCTATAAAAGCCACTGCTTATGTACATGCTTATTCAAACAGAATTTTTGTAGATAAGGAATACGAAATATACAAAGGACTTGCCAAAATAAATAACCAAAAGAGTTTACCCACATCAATTGTTCGTCAAGGTTTTCCTACTCGAAATTTACAATACCTAGCAACAGATGAACAAGGCAACGATTCTTATTTTGAAGTAGATTCAACATTAACGTTTCTTCCGAAAAATGAGGAGATAAACAAAATTTCAGAGCTAAAGAATACGCATAGCCTCGTTCCTGAAATAATGATTGATGAGGCATCTGTTATAGTAAAAAATGCAGGCATCATTTATCGTTTGCCAAAAGGTGATGAAAAATTCGATAAAATCAATAATATTCGTACTGTAAGGGAATGTGTTCAGGAGCGTTTTCTCGCCAATATTCACGGTACTTTTTATGAAGTGCCAAGGGTATCAAGCTGGAAAAATGATGTACAAAGTAGTACGCCCGATTATGTCAGAATGAAACCAGTTTCTTCTCATTCGCTAAATATCAAAGATTTCTGTACGTGGAGAGGATTACTTGTATTGAGTGGCATTTCGCCAGACGCTCAGCCAGATGGCCATATTTTTAAAGCCGCCAATCAAATTGATGGTTTATGGTTTGGCGAGATTGATGACCTATGGAAACTCGGCAAACCGACTGGCAAAGGTGGACCATGGAAAAATAGTGAGGTTTTAGCCAATACATACAGCGACCCTTATTTAATGACAGGCTATGACAAAAAAACTGTTGAATTGAGGCACGATTCAAAAACTCTTGTAAAATTTAGACTTGAACTTGATTTCTTAGCAAATGGCGAATTTTATCACTATAAAACGATAGAAGTGCCAGCGGGAAAAACGATTAGCTATCAATTTCCAGATGGATTTTCAGCTCATTGGGTTCGCTTAGTACCCGATTCAGACTGTAAAGCCACCGCTATTTTTACTTATCAATAATTAAATACTTTGTGAAATGAAAATCAGATTAAGTGTCCTATTCTTAATTGTAAGTTCGTTGGTATTTCAATTACACGGACAAAATACACCATCCATTAGCGGTATTTTTCCTAACTTGGCCATGGTGGCTAATCATAGTCCACGTACCGAAGCGGGAACAGGTGGTCTAATGCCTTGGGCAAATCGCCTTTGGGTGATTACATACGTTGCACATATGTCCACATCAGGTTCAGGAACAGGACTCTATGAAATAAACGAAAAAATGGAGTTGAAGAAAAGACCTGAGAGCATAGTAGGAACTTATGCTAATCGGTTTATTCATGCCTCTACGCATCAGTTGATTATAGGGCCTTACGTCATTGATACTCTTGGAAATGTTAGAGTGATTGAAGGCGTAAAAAACTACCGTCTGGCCGCAACAATGGCTCATTTAACAGAACCCAACAAAAAAGTCTATTTTTTGTCTATGGAAGGCGAGTTTTTTGAAGCCGATGTAACGACCTTAGAGTCAAAGCAAATTTTCAACTTAATGAAAGAATTGGACGAACCAGTTGGTTCTAAGCCCCATTTCAAATCAGGATTTACTAAGCACGGCCGAGTTGTAGTTACAAATAATAGCTATAATGAAAAAGATTACAGCGGTGCTTGGTCGGCTGGACGTTTGGCAGAATGGGACGGAACTACTTGGAAAATTCTAGAAAAAACGGCATTTACGGAAGTATGGAGTGCTGGTTCGTTCGGCCAACCTATGATTGCTACGGGCTGGGATAAAGCCTCTGTTTTAATGAATGTGTATTTTCCTTCTACCAAAGAATGGAAACGCTATCGTCTGCCAAAAGGAAGTCGTACTTTTGATGAAACCAGCTGTACAGAATGGATGCGAATTCGAGAAGTCGAAACTGAAAGAGCACTCATGGATTGTCACGGATTGTTTTATGAAATAGGATACCATACTTACGGTAATCAACTTTGGGCAATCAAACCTATCTCTTCCCATCTACGTATTATCCCAGACTTTTGCAGTTGGCGTGGTATGCTCGTACTAGGTGGCAACCAAGCGACTCCGATGCGTTTCAGAAGCGGCATTGACAACAATCCTTTGGCTGGACAAGCCCAGGCGGGTTTATGGTTTGGAAAAACTGACGATTTGTGGAACTTTGGCAAATTGCAGGGAGAAGGCGGCGTTTGGTTGAATGCAGAAATCAAAAAAGGAAAACCTTCCGACCCGTTTTTTACCTTTAATTTTAATAACAAATCGTTGAATTTATGGCATAAAAGTACCGCCGATGTGAAATTTACACTTGAAGCAGATGTTGTTGGTGATGGGGTTTACAGAACATTTCAAACCATAACGGTAAAAGCAAACGAAAGTAAAAGCATTGATTTAAAAGAATCGTTTAACCCTAAATGGATACGATTGGTAGCCGATAAAGATTGTGTTGGAACAGCTTATTTTACTTTTAAATAAATTAATTTTCAAATTTGTCAAATTTTTAAAGTCTAACTAACATATATATGCTTCCATCAATCACCAAAACTCTATCAACGGGCATCATTGCATGTTTATATTTAATTAGTAGTGCTGCTCATGCCCAACCTAAGTCAACCTATCCCCAATTTAGCGGTATTTATCCTCATTTGGCTTATTACAACAATGAAGGTGAATGTGGTACTGGGGCAGTAGTACCTTGGGCAGATCGATTATGGGTCATAACCTACGGCCCACATTTACCATTCGGTTCTTCTGATAAATTGTATGAAATTTCACCAGATTTGAACAGAACAATAAGACCCGAAAGTATTGGGGGAACACCTGCCAATAGAATGATCCATCAAGAGAGCAATCAGTTGTTTATAGGGCCTTATGCCATTGATGCAAACCGTAATGTCCGTACCATTCCATATACCCAAGCACCTGGTCGTTATACAGGTTTAGCTCGTGATTTGTCGGACCTAAAAAACAAACTTTTAATTGCCACCATGGAAGAAGGTTTTTACAAATTAGATGTTAAAAATCTCGAAACCCAAATGCTTTATCAAGATGGCAACGTTAAAGAAAAAAAGCATGACGATACTCAGAATAACTTTAATGGAACACTCCTTCCTGGTGCCCACGGCAAAGGCGTGTATTCGGGTCAAGGAGTAATGGTGTATTCCAATAATGGCGAATCAGGTTCTTTGGCACTAAAACAGTTTGATATACAATCAGGTGTTTTGGCCGAATGGAATGGTAAAGACTGGAAAGTAATACGTCGTAATCAATTTGTGGAAGTAACAGGTCCAGGAGGGATTTATGGTAATAACAATCCTGCAACCGACCCAATCTGGGCAACAGGCTGGGACCACAAATCAGTTTTGTTGGGTGTTCGTGACGGCGGAAAATGGTCGTTCTTTCGCCTACCAAAAGCCAGTCACAGCTACGATGGTGCTCACGGTTGGAATACAGAATGGCCTCGTATTCGTGACATTGGCACTACCGAAAAACCTGATTATCTCATGACCATGCACGGGCTTTTTTGGCGTTTTCCACAAACATTTACATCAAAAAATACTTCTGGCATTCGTCCACGTTCGGCTTATCTCAAAGTAATCGGCGACTTCACCCGCTGGAATAATGGTTTAGTTTTTGGCTGCGACGATTCAGCACAGAAAGAGTTTTTGAACAAACGTAATACCAAAGGAAACATAGAAGGGCCAGGACAATCCAATTCAAATCTTTGGTTTACTTCACTTACTACACCTGACAATTTAGGACCTAATACAGCTCAAGGGGCTGTTTGGCTTTCTGAAAAAATTGAGGCAAATGCTTTTTCCGAACCATTTCTATTTGCAGGTTGGCAACAACGGATGGCTTGGGTAGTAAATGACGGAGGTCAAAAGGTTAAATTCAGCTTTGAAACCGACGTTGATGGCAAAGGAAATTGGAAAACCTTAAGGTCAGTAGAAGTGGGTGCAGGTCAAGCAGTTGGACTTACTTTCGCAACGAGTGATAAGGGAGAGTGGATACGTGTAAAAAGCAATCGAGTCACTAAGGCAACTGTTAATTTTAATTATAGTGATGTTTCTCATTTTCAGGTAACTCAAGACAAACAGTTCGATGGTTTGGCCACTGTAAATGCCTCCGCATATTCAGGTGGACTTCTTTATGGCTTGGGCAATAATCGTAGAAAGTTAGGTGTTTTGGCTGGTCAATTTAGTAATGAAAATTTTACAGAAAATGGCTACTACGAATTGGATAGTACCATGCATTTGACAAAAAAAGAAGACCCAAAAATGACTCAGTTCATTCGTGAAAAATTTGCAATCCCACGGGAAGTGATTACGGTTGATGCCGCCTCGGTGCTAATTGTTGATGACAACAGTAGAAGATGGAGGCTTCCAAAAGGGAATCAGGCATTTACGGCCAAAACTCAACAAGCCGCTTTAAGAATTTGTCGTGAAGTAGCCACAGAGCGAGACTTGCTTAATGCACACGGTACATTTTATGAATTGCCAGCTGAAAATGCCGATGGATTTGCTAAAATCAGACCAGTGGCTTCACATTCACTTGGTATTCATGATTATGCCTCCTATCGTGGATTATTGGTCATGACAGGACTTGATAACCAAAGCCCCAAAAATGAACACATCATTAGTTCTGACGATGAAAAAGCTAAAATATGGGCAGGAACTATTGATGACCTTTGGAAATTGGGAAAAGTCGTTGGAGAAGGTGGCCCATGGAAAGACAGTCAGGTAAAAGCTGGAACTCCTTCAGACCCTTATTTGATTGGTTTTTATGATAAAAAGAATCTTAAAATATCGCATGACTCAAAACAAGCAATAATATTTACAATTCAGATAGAACCTATAGGCCATGGTCCTTGGATAAAATATAAAGAAGTAATCGTTAAACCTAATGAAACAATAGATTTCAATTTTCCGTCAGGCTTTCAAGCACGCTGGATAAGGTTTTCTACCAATAAAAATTGTAAGGCTACAACCTGGCTAACATACAAATAATTATAAAATATTAAACTACTTATAGGCTCAAAACCTATAGTAGTTTAATTGAAACCGCACTCGAGAGTTTTGACTTTTATTTTACTTAAATCAAATATTTCTGAAACACAATTACTATTGATTTCAATTCTATAAACCTTGAAATAAGAACTAAATATTAAAAAACATGAAAAGAAGAAGTTTTATCGGAGCATTAGGCAATACTAGTTTGATGCTTTTGGCTGGAGGTTTAACAGAAACTAACGCATTTTCAAACAAAAAAACTAATAAAGAATTTGTTTTTCTTGAAGCAGAACAATTTACCAATTTTGGTGGCTGGAATATAGACCAGCAATCAATGGAAAAAATGGGTAGCCCATATTTATTGGCTCATGGATTGGGAATTCCTGTGGAGGATGCGACTACCGAAATAGTCTTTCCTTCGGAAGGTACTTACCGTGTTTGGGTACGAACCAAAGATTGGGTGGCTCATTGGAATGCCCCAGGAACTCCCGGGAAGTTTCAATTATTAGTCAATGATAAAGCCTTAAAAGAAACCTTTGGTACAAAAGGTGCGGATTGGCATTGGCATGATGGTGGAACCGTAAAAGTAGGGAAAAAGACAAAAATAGCATTACACGATTTAACTGGCTTTGAAGGTAGATGCGAAGCTATTTTATTTTGCAAAGATGTCAATTTTCAACCAATCAATGATATTGCCGCTCTAACCAAATTTAGACGTAACCTTTTAGGGCTACCCGAAAAACCTGCCGATGGTGGAGCATTTGATTTGATAGTTATTGGCGGTGGTTTGGCAGGAACTTGTGCTGCTATTTCAGCCGCAAGAAATGGTGTTAAAGTTGCCCTTGTACAAGATAGACCTGTATTAGGCGGAAACGGTAGCTCAGAAGTGCGGGTATGGCCCGAAGGACATACCAATAAGCAGCCTTATCCTCACGTTGGCGATATTGTGAGTGAAATTTTGCCCAATATTGTAAAAGGTTCTGGACAAGTTTTCAATGGTGTCAGTGCCGATTATTATGACGATAAACTGAAACTGGAAGTAGTTAGACGTGAACCGAATATTAAGCTATTTATCGAAAATAGAGCAATAGAAGTAGTCATGAATGACAATAAAATTAGTGCAATTGTGATACAAAATATTCGTTCTGGCCATCAAAAACGATTGACAGCTAAGTTTTTTGCAGATTGCACTGGCGATGCTGTTGTAGGTTTTAAGGCAGGGGCTGACCATGAATATAAAGTTGAAAATCTGATGGGTAGTTCAAATCTATTCAATGTACTTGATGCCACAAATAAAGAAGAGGTATTAAAATGTGAATGTAAAGATAAAAGTGCCTTGGCTATGAAATGTGAGATAGGTGAGTTTGTTCAACCGTTTCCAAGATGTCCGTGGGCATTAGATTTAGCCGATAAACCATTCCCTGGCCGTAAGGGCGTAAAAACTTTTGGTGCAGAAGGCCTGCAATCTTTTGCCAATATGTGGTACTGGGAAAGTGGTTTCAATCAAAATCAAGTTACGGAAATTGAGCAAATTAGAGACCACAACTTTAGAGCGATGTATGGAGCATGGGATGTCATTAAAAATGTTGATAAAATGTATCCCAACCATCGTCTGGGCTGGTCGGCATACATTGCTGGTAAACGAGAATCTCGTAGATTGATGGGCGACGTTGTTTTAGATGCAGAAGATTTTAAAAAACAAACCAAATTTGAAGATGGTGCTTTTCCATGTTCTTGGCATGTGGATTTACACACACCTAAAAAAGAATTTAAAGAGGGTTTAGAAGGAATGGAATTCATCTCTGACTACACCAGAGGAGCAGAGTATCAATATGGAGGTCTCTATTGGGCACCTTATCGTACACTTTATAGTCGAAACGTAAGTAATTTGTTCATGGCTGGTAGAAACATTAGCGTAACAAAAACAGGACTCGGGCCAGTAAGAGTAATGAGAACTTGCGGAATGATGGGGGAAGTAGTTGGTAAGGCCGCTTCGATATGTGTAAAAAAAGATGCAACACCTCGACAAGTCTATGAAAAACATCTTCCAGACCTTATTGCATTATTAAAAGAACCGGGAAGTAAGAAGATATAATTTGAAGCTGCATTTGTGACTTGAATTCCGCTTTAAAATACTATTTTGATAACTCCCAACCTTTTTTTGACCAAAAACAGAATAACTCACTATCGTCGTTTTTCGCTTTTTTATAAGAAAAACCTCATTATCAATTCCATAAAAGTGCGATTGGAGTCGGCTCCTTCCTGAGTACCAATCGCATTTTTTAAAAATTTCAATTCCATAAAGGTGCGATTGGAGTGCAATAGAAGTAATTTATGAGAAACCTAAAAATAAATTTCAATTCCATAAAGGTGCGATTGGAGTAAATAAACAGTTGAGAATCCATTCGTTAGGAGAAGAATTTCAATTCCATAAAGGTGCGATTGGAGTCTCACAACCGCTCCAAGCAACTCCGTACCATCCACTATTTCAATTCCATAAAGGTGCGATTGGAGTCCTGTCTGCTCCTGTTCGTCATCTTTTTCTTCACCTATTTCAATTCCATAAAGGTGCGATTGGAGTTACCAACTTCAAAAAAATAGAGAACTCATAAGTGCTATTTCAATTCCATAAAGGTGCGATTGGAGTTATATTTGCATAAATAATTAAAACAATAAAAAAAAATTTCAATTCCATAAAGGTGCGATTGGAGTCGGGTGCTTAATCAAACCTTTATACAATTAAGAAATATTTCAATTCCATAAAGGTGCGATTGGAGTCTAACTGGTGCGTTCATGTTTTTTTTGTAGTTTTATTTCAATTCCATAAAGGTGCGATTGGAGTCAAACAGCATTTAATCTATTTACCTACAAAGCTTAATTTCAATTCCATAAAGGTGCGATTGGAGTATTCGTTAATTCGATGGACAATGCGGCGGGTTCTGTATTTCAATTCCATAAAGGTGCGATTGGAGTATTTGTTAAATATGAAAAATAATAATATAAAAATATAATTTCAATTCCATAAAGGTGCGATTGGAGTCCCAGAAATAGCCTTGTTTTTCGGCTTCCTCTCGATATTTCAATTCCATAAAGGTGCGATTGGAGTACGGCTACGTTTGTTATAGGTGGAATTGCTCTTGCGATATTTCAATTCCATAAAGGTGCGATTGGAGTAAGAAATACCAGTAGGCTTTATTGAAGCAAAGGATATATTTCAATTCCATAAAGGTGCGATTGGAGTTTTGAGTAAATTGACATCTACCGAAGTTCTAATTGTATTTCAATTCCATAAAGGTGCGATTGGAGTTTTAATTTTTCACAAACAATAAATTTTTAAAAAAAATTTCAATTCCATAAAGGTGCGATTGGAGTGGGTTTTCTAAGGCTGTAAGATTTTTTGATTACAGAATTTCAATTCCATAAAGGTGCGATTGGAGTACATTACGTTATTTCATTGATTCAAGGGAACTTGTTATTTCAATTCCATAAAGGTGCGATTGGAGTGAGCTTCCGAACTGTTTAAAGCCTGTGGTGTTTTCATTTCAATTCCATAAAGGTGCGATTGGAGTTACAACTCCAAACGATATTCCAGACAAATCGACGTATTTCAATTCCATAAAGGTGCGATTGGAGTGTGAACTAAATTTTGCCTCCGCATCAGATGTATTATATTTCAATTCCATAAAGGTGCGATTGGAGTAGTATTGATGTGCCTAATTCGGCTATGAAGCATCTTATTTCAATTCCATAAAGGTGCGATTGGAGTTATTTACAGGCTCAACGAGCAAAAACGATATTGGGTATTTCAATTCCATAAAGGTGCGATTGGAGTAGTTTATTCAACTTATCAATACAATGGAACATCCGTATTTCAATTCCATAAAGGTGCGATTGGAGTCATCGTACAGCACTATTTCGCCCCAAATAAAGTTTAATTTCAATTCCATAAAGGTGCGATTGGAGTAGTTTGGGAATGTTGATTTAGACGGTGATATGATGAATTTCAATTCCATAAAGGTGCGATTGGAGTTCGACTGGAGGCAATTAAAAACAAAGTCGAAAGAAAATTTCAATTCCATAAAGGTGCGATTGGAGTAGGCGGTATTGACCCAAAAGGGGCAGCCGAAATGCGATTTCAATTCCATAAAGGTGCGATTGGAGTTAGACGTACTAAGCAAACCAAATCCGTTTATGAACATTTCAATTCCATAAAGGTGCGATTGGAGTAACCAAGACACGGGTATTGTAGGCATACACTATTTATTTCAATTCCATAAAGGTGCGATTGGAGTAAATACGACAAGCCAGTTTTTTGTGGTCTTGCCATTATTTCAATTCCATAAAGGTGCGATTGGAGTGGCTAATTTTGCTACTACTTCGGGTAACGTAGGAATATTTCAATTCCATAAAGGTGCGATTGGAGTTAGGCTCATTATTGAGTGCCGACCAGACTTTTTTATCATTTCAATTCCATAAAGGTGCGATTGGAGTCATGGAGTCGGATGTTACAAGTGAAGTGGGTAGTATATTTCAATTCCATAAAGGTGCGATTGGAGTGTCAGTATTCTGCAAAGGTTAGCGTAATGAGGAGAATTTCAATTCCATAAAGGTGCGATTGGAGTAACGGTTTGGGGTTGGATTAAAAACAGTGCTTTGGTATTTCAATTCCATAAAGGTGCGATTGGAGTATGTATTCGTAGGGGAATTGAAGATGATGCTCTCTTTATTTCAATTCCATAAAGGTGCGATTGGAGTTTGAGCATAGCACCAACTTACAAATATTCCGCACCAATTTCAATTCCATAAAGGTGCGATTGGAGTAAAAAACAAATGTTCATTTCGTTGTAGTTAAAATTGATTTCAATTCCATAAAGGTGCGATTGGAGTTTTAGCCCGGCAAAGACTAAACTAATAATTAATCATATTTCAATTCCATAAAGGTGCGATTGGAGTCACTAAGCAAAAAGCAAATAGATAGCCTTGTTTCTATTTCAATTCCATAAAGGTGCGATTGGAGTGTCCGTTATTCCATCAATTACAACTAGACTAGCGTTATTTCAATTCCATAAAGGTGCGATTGGAGTAAATAGTCAAAAAAGCTGAATAAACCAAATTATATTATTTCAATTCCATAAAGGTGCGATTGGAGTGGTTTTGCAGTTGTGCTGCCGCCCGTGGCTGTCTTTATTTCAATTCCATAAAGGTGCGATTGGAGTATAACGAAGAAGCGATTTATCAAGCTATCGTTGCAAATTTCAATTCCATAAAGGTGCGATTGGAGTTCCCTTATTTTTCCGCAGCAAAAACGGACACGATTTTATTTCAATTCCATAAAGGTGCGATTGGAGTTAAAGACATTTCTATTAGCATTTCGGAGCTATTCTAATTTCAATTCCATAAAGGTGCGATTGGAGAATATTGATGCTGATACGGCTAAGGT
>JAFEIL010000257.1 GCA_017495105.1 Emticicia sp.
AAAGGTCGTAAGTCAATAATATTATTGCAAGATGGGGCTAACTGAGGGCTTACTTACTATTTAAACAATCAAGTAGATTATAATAACACAAAATCACCTTTTTATGTTGAATCAACGGGGTCAACAACTTCCAAACTTAATTTGCCATACAATTACACAGGAAAATTAGCCCTTACAAGAGCTTTTTCCTATGAAATTCTATATGATATAACTACTGATTATAGAGTAAGCCCCGCAGCGGTAACTTATACTCCTTCAACTGTAGCTGTAACAGGTACAAATATAAATTGGAAGAGATATACAGAATGTTCTTGTCCTAACTATCCAAATTGGTGTTGGAGTTTCTGCTCAAACAACCAAATCATATACAATAGTATTCCTGCCTACAATTCTGGTATTGCAAGTAGAACATCGATACAACTTGAAACCCTTATTGATGCTCCTGTTGTATCAACAAATTATTCTTTAAACATCACTTACAAAAGAACAACTATTAGAAGCACTGGAACTACTACAAGTACTAATACCTTTACCAGTTCAATTTTAGTAAAACCCAATTCTCTCATTATAAAACATTATAACATCACTAATGAAGCAAGCCCGCTTAATAATTTAAAGATTTTGGACGAAACGAATAGTTTTGTTTACAATTCAAATGATACAAATAAACATTTATTTAGCATTTCTAATGACGGTTCAGAATCCTCAATTTTTGAATTTACCTCAGAAAGTGAGGATTATGATTTGTCTAATGCCAATATTGATGGATTAGGTTTAATTTTTACAGTGATTGAAAGAAGTAGATATAAATTAAAGGTAAAAGCAAAGCACCCAAAGTATAACTATGATTTTACTAAAGCCCAAAACATTATTGTTAATTTCTATAACTTCTACAATTCTATAGACTACTATTTTGATGTTCAAGTAAAGCGAACGCCAGTATTATTTGTTCATGGCTTATGTTCAAATGCTACGGCGTTTAGCAAAATGATGAACACTATTGCTTTGAATAGTAATGAAGAATATCAGAATTTTCAGTTTTTGTCGGTAGATTACAGCTCATCTTCTGCATCAGGATTTTATTCAAACAACCATGTAATCCCAAATGGAATAAATACCCTTTTAGAACAAGTGAGAAATGTAAAAATAGCTGTAGGAAAAGTAGACGTGATTGGACATAGCATGGGTGGAATACTTACAAGGTTGTATCAACAAAATATAAATTTCAAGAAGGATATTGGTAGAATTATTACAATCAATACACCCCACTCTGGTTCTCCTTGGCCTGAAGTCCTTTCTGATGGGGCATGGAAAAGAGTTTCAGGTTTTTTATGTGATGACGATAATAATAGTAATTTTCTCGCCATTCCAGATTTGTCGGTGAATAATCCAATTATTGATTCTGATTTAAATGGACCAAGCAGATTAATAAATAAAGAAATTCCATCATTTTCAATTACCACCACCAAAGAGCTTTACAGTGCAGAAATACCAATCACTGTTGATTTTGTTGCTCGACGTTATCCCATTGCGACTGCTTTAATCGTGCTGAATGACGCTACTACTTCTATGAATAATCTTTTTGAATATAAAGCACATGATTATGTAGTATCAAAAGAAAGCCAAGTTGGTGGGTTATCAAAAACAGCAAATATTTTAGAGCAATGGCACATGAATTCAGTATCAAATAATGATGTAATAAATAAAGTTCATTTTCTTCTTAAAAGCCCTCTTTCTGAATTTTCAATTTTAGGTTTCAATCCACCAAATCTTACTTATCCGCCAGTTGGAGCTTTATCCTTGACTAATAATAACACAGGAACAACACCTACAATTGCAATTACATTGCTTCTCAATAATTCTACTTACAAAAATGGTGATATTGTAACTGTTAATATTTTGGGTGAGAATTTGAGCGAAATAACAGCCATGACTGAATACAGTGCAGATTCAATTTTGGCAATCAGAACAAATGGCAACGCATTGAGTTTCAATTTTAGAATAAATAATACTTTTTTTAGGGGTTTCCATGATTTTACGGTGATAGGTAAAGATGAAAATGGGAATACTGTAAAGAAAAACATTAAGTACGTTGTATCGTCATCTAATAACAGTTGTCAATTTTCAACAGTAAATTCAGGGTATTGGCAAGACCCCAATATTTGGAGTTGTGGTAGTGTACCAACAGTTCTTGATGATGTAATCCTAAATGCTGGACATATCGTTACTGTTGATGGAATTACAGTTCAAGCAAATAAAGTAATTTATAGCGGTGGAAGAATTGTAACTTTTAACAATGGTAAACTTCAACTTAAACATTGATATTTATGAAAAATATTTTCAAAATCTTATTTCTTACACTTAGTGTAAATCTTGCATTTTCACAAGCTCCAACTAGTGGTTTGGTTGCTTTCTATCCATTTAATAATAATTCAAATGATGAAAGTGGTAATTCAAGAAATGGTATTTCAAGTAATGTAACCTACACTATTGATAGATTTGGACTTTCAAACAAATCAGCTGTTTTCAATGCTACCAATTCTTCAATTACTATTTCATCATGGAGTATTTTGAATAACAATAGTACAAGAACAATCTCGCTTTGGTTTAAAGCAGTTGGACAAACTACATCTCAATATATGTTAAGTTGGGGAACAAATGCTACTAACCAATCATCAGTTGTCGGGAATTATTATGGGTCTGGCTCAAGTGCATTTGGTTTTCAAGGCTATTCAACTGGAATTACTCAAGGATTTTCTGGAATCTGTCCATACTTTGATAATCAATGGCATAGTGTTATTTTTACTCATGATGGAACAACAAGTAAATTGTTTGTGGATGGAGTTCAAAAAACTTCTGGAGCAAATACATTTGCAACTGGCAGTAGTAACCTTTTTATAGGTAATTACTTTGGTTCATCAGCTTTTTTTAATGGAGGAATAGATGATATTCGTATTTACAACCGAGCACTTTCAACAACCGAAGTAACTCAATTATATACTGCTGAGTTACCTATATCTTCAAATGACCTAATAAACTTAGGGGTTACAAAATTTTTGCATACTTCGGGCACAGATAATTTATCTTTGGGTGAGAATTCTGGAATTTCTATTTCAACAGGTTCAAGCAATATTCTAATCGGAAAAAACTCTGGGAAGTCAAACACATCTGGAACTAATAATATAATTATTGGTCATGATGCAGGATTTTCAAATACTATTGGCTATCATAATATTTTTCTTGGAAAAGAGGCTGGAAAGAAAAATACAATTGGACAAAGAAACACTTTTGTTGGATTTTATAGTGGAGGTGAAAATACCACTCAAAATTATAATTCTTATTTTGGCGACGGGGCAGGGACTTTCTCAATAGGTGAAAAAAACACATTCATTGGATGGAATGCAGGTCAGAATAATACAACAGGGCGAGAGAATACATTTGTTGGAGCGTTAGCGAGAGGAAAAACAAATCTTATTAAAAGGTCTTCCGCAATAGGTTATAATGCTATTGTTGGAATTGATGATGCAATTGTTTTAGGAGACACAACTAATCCAAACATAAAAGTTGGGATTGGGATTGCTAGCCCAAAATACCGTTTAGATGTCAAAGGAGTAGTAAATATGAATGTTGGCTTTAACAGCCCTGCTTTGAAGATTAACGATAAGGATTTTATCATACTTGATAATAACGGAACTTTTGTACTTTCGACCTTTAAATTAAAATATGAAAATCAAAATCAATGGTCAGATGATGTATTTGAATCAAATTACCAATTAAAAACAATAAACGAAATTATTGATTTCACAAAAAAGTATAAGCATTTGCCAAATATTCCATCGGCTAAAGACGTAGTAGAATATGGAGTAGATGTAAATCTATTTTTACCAAAACTTTTAGAAAAAATTGAAGAATTGACACTATACGTTTACCAAATCAATGAAGAAAATAAAAAATTGAAAATTGAACTTGAAAAGTTAAAAAGGTAAAAACGTATGCTAATAAAATAGGTTTACAGTTCTTTAGGCACTTACAAAACTATGTTTCCTAAAAATGCCCACTACACTATCAAAATAGATAACGGACTGCTTAAAATTCTTTTGAGTTGCTTTTCTTTCCGCCATTCTTTGGTAAATTCTTCCATATTCAAAATACCGTTTTTACTTTTTACATTTCGGCAAAGCTTTTCTGTACCAAGCATTTCCTGAGATTAAATTTCCAATTCCAAACTCATATTTGCCCATTTCATAATAACCGTCAGCCATTTTTATAGAATCATGAATAGCAATGGCCTCTGTTAAGTTTGTGAAAGCGAGTTTTTTCCTTTCTTCCTCAAAAGTAGGTTTTACTTTTCCATCTAAGTACGTGTCAAAAGATTTATGTAAACTGTAACTAATTGGCTATCAAATA
>JAFEIL010000356.1 GCA_017495105.1 Emticicia sp.
GCCAGTGAACCCAACCCAAAAACTAACTTGCTGAAAGTAAATTTGCACGGAAAAATCTAAAAAAGCAATAGAGTTCAGAAATAATTTGAATGTCGGAAAAAAAGCTGCGAAACTACCACGCAGAGAAATTGTTGAAGACCCACTTTGCGATTTGTAAAACAGAAAAAAAACCAAAAGGCTGGCCTGACACCTGAAAAATATGCGTTTGAAAAATAGTCTCAATTTTTCTCGTCGAATGTGACTTTGAGCTAAAACCTGTCAAACTATTTTAGGAGCATACGGTCTCATTTTAACGTAAAAATTATGAATAGATGAATTAATAATTGATTAAGTACCTATATTCATTAATTTGACGCTAACCAATCATTATATTGTTCATCTGAATCAAAAGCATCTCGGTTATCAATATCTTCTCGACCTCTATTCACAAAACGTTCCCATTCCAGTTGACTCTGTTCCCGCTCACTTTTTTTCCTTTCAAAAACCATTTTTTCATCTGCAATTATTCTAAATTCACCTATTCCACTTTTCCACTCCCCATTCCACCATGTCCCTTTTTTCCATAAGCCACTTTCCCATATTCCATTTTCCCACCACCCACTTTTCCACATCCCACTATTCCATTCTCCATTTTCCCATCTCCCACTATTCCATATTCCACTATTCCATATTCCATTCTCCCATATCCCACCATACCATATACCATTTTTCCATACACCACTTTTCCAAGTCCCTCGATGCCACGTACCTTGACACCATATACCTTTAACCCAAATATTATTTTTACCCGTACTTAAGCCTCCCCATGTGCCACTATGCCATGTACCATCGCACCATATTCCATTTTCCCATTTCCCACTATACCATGACCCTCCAAGCCACGTACCATTATGCCAGGTACCACTATGCCAGATAATATCACCATCACCAAGCCAGATACTCGTACCATTCAAATCAAGTTGTTCTCCAGTATCCACCTCCACAACTGCATCCTTTGTTCTTGCCTCTTTGAACCAAGTTGGTAATTCCTCGAATGGGACATTTGCTTTTAAATTACTATGATTATTGTAATAATTCATGACGTTATAGATTTTTTATTCCAACTATGTATTGGACGAAAAGACCAAGATTTGAAAAGTTCAATAAATAATTAATTATAAGTATTTTATAATTCACTTCTAGAAAGTTGCATTTAATACTTGAATTCAAGAGTTATTTTTATAAATTCTTAATTAGTTGCAATTCTATGAAAAGCAAATTTACTTACCAATAAAAAAGTAAATTATTTTTAAAAAGTGTTAGAGTTTAGTGAAGAAAAAAGTATCTTTTCAGTATTTTTTTCGCTTTGAAAATGTCGCAAAAAAAGTAGTAGATGGACAAACAAAAACTGTTCGAAGAAATTTTTCCAACTAGTAAAAGTACGAACTCAGCTTAATTAATTATTTTTTTATAAAATTCTGATAATCAATTAATTTGTCGTTAATTAAGCAAATGTTAGAGTTTAATTTATTTAACGAATGCAAGATTTAATTTATATTTTTAGAAAGCAAGAATTTATCAAAAAATAGAAACAAAAATGACGCAATTGATAAAAAAAATGCCTAATTCTATCACATTTTAGCTGCTAATTATTCCCTCCTTGGGCGGAGCGTTCCGTAAGTTAGGTTGATTTTAAAATCAGTCAAGGTTATTCACTATAAAACCCTTATTACAACTGCAATTACCATCAAAAAACAAACATCAACCAAAAATCCTATCAACTCGCTTTTGAAAATTTACTAACTTTGGCTTTCAATCTCAATAAACTAAACTACTATGAGAATATCTTTAAGTGTAAGCATTGTTTTATGTATATTCTTTGCCTCTTTCGAGAACGCCTTTTCGCAAGAAGATGAGGCGGGCAAAACAGGCAAAATTGCTCCAGAGTATCAGAAAGAAATTGCTCAATTGGCTCAAAACAAGCAAATTCAAGCAGCATTTCAGTTAATTTTATCAGAAAATAAGCGAAACCGAGAAGAGCTAATTATGCTCAACGAAATTCCGGCTCCGCCATATAAAGAAGAAAAAAGAGCGGCTCGTTTTGCGGCCATGCTCAAAGAAGCAGGTGCAGATTCGGTCTGGATTGATAAAGTGGGCAATGTAATAGCCTTACGTAAAGGAAAAAACGCTAAACGTTGTGTGGGTTTTGATGCTCATCTTGATACCGTTTTTCCCATCGAAACTGATGTAAAAGTAAAATCCAAAGGCGATACACTTTACGCCCCTGGCATTGGCGACAATACGCGTGGTTTGATTTTACTTCCTTCTATTTTACGAGCAATGGAGGCCGCAAAAATCGAAACTCAAGCTGATGTTTTGTTTATCGGAACTGTTGGCGAAGAAGGATTAGGCGATTTGCGTGGCGTAAAGTATCTTTTTAATGGTGAAGGCCGAAAAATAGATGCTTGGATTGCGGTTGATGGCGGAGATATTAGTCGAGTAAATACAATGGGTCTTGGGTCGTATCGTTACCGAATCACGTTCAGAGGGCCAGGCGGACACTCATGGGGAGCATTCGGTTTGGCCAATCCACAGCATGCTTTGGGTTCTGCCATTCATTATTTTTCTACTTCGGCCGACAAATACACCAAATCTGGAGCCAGAACAAGCTACAATGTAGGCAGAATCGGTGGTGGTACGTCTGTCAATTCGATTGCATTTGAATCTTGGATGGAAATTGATATGCGTTCAGAATTTCCTGATAACCTCAACCAAGTTGATGCAATTTTGAAGGCTTCAGTAAAAAAAGCCCTCGACGAACACAACGCCATGAAAAGAATGGGGCCAGCCTTAACGGTTGATATTGTAAAAATTGGCGACCGTCCATCGGGAGAATTACCAGAAACTCTTCCATTGATTCAAAAAACAATGGCGGTTTCTACATTTTTTGGTGAAACTCCACAATTAACTCGTGGCTCAACAAATTCAAATATTCCAATTTCAAAAGGAATTCCAGCCGTTACGATTGGCCGTGGTGGCAAAAGTGGCAACGCCCACTCGCTCAACGAATGGTGGTACGACTTTGAAGGGCATAAAGCCATTCAAGCGGCATTACTTACTTTGGTGGCTGAAGCTGGTTTAGTAAAGTAATATTATACAAATATGGCATGCCATTTTTTTCAAAAACATTGGTATGCCATATTTTTTAGGTTTATCTCCCTTAAGTCAAATATTTATTCCGTTTATGTAACTATTCTTGCTGTAAAAGCCTCAAAATCATACATTTATGATATTAGGTGAGAAATAGACCCACCGAATAAAATCTAGATGCTAAAAAAACACTCGGTTTTAATAGGAACAACGGTTTCGCTGTCGTTGCTATTCATCGCCATGATGGTTTACCCTGGTGGCTCAATATTCGATAAAAAAACTGTTGGTTTCGACTTGACAAAAAACTTTATCAGTAATCTTTTCGGTGCAAAAGCCTTGAATGGCTCAGACAATCCTGCAAGATATTGGGCTGATGCAGGAATGATTTTTCTTGCGGTGAGTTTTGCGATGTTTTTTATTAGGTTTTCGGAGAAAATACCGCAAAAAAGTGCAGCAAACGTCATAAAATATGCGGGAACGGGCGGAATGGTTTTTGCGTTTTTAGTCGTCACTCCATTGCACGATTTAATGGTTACGATAGCCAGCACAATGTTTCTGCTGAGTATTTTTTATATCACGGTTTTTATCCTCAAATCCAACTTGCATTTCTTCAAAATTTTATGCATTATCAGTATGCTGAATTTTTATTTTACTTTATATCTTTTTAGTTTTGGAGACTTAGTTTATTTGCCAATCATGCAGAAAATCACGTATTTCAGCATGATAATCTTGATTTTATTTCTTGATTATTTTACTACGAAAGAAGATTTTGCTAAATAGTATATCTACACTTCCAGTTTATAGCCTTTTCCGTGAATATTGGTGAGTTTTACGGTTGGGTCTTGCTCCAATTTCTTTCGGAGTTTCGAGATAAACATATCCAAACTTCGGCCTACAATTACGCCTTCGTCTTCCCAAACTTCTTTTTGTAGGCGATTACGGTCAACGATTTGATTGAGATTACTCGCAAAAATACCTAATAATTTAGCTTCTTTGATGGTAAGTGGAATTTTCTCCGATTCAAAAACTAACAATAATTCTTCGGCATAAAATTCGTATTTGCCGAGTTGCGTGGCAGTTTTATTACTTGGTATTTCTTCGGTTTTTTGCTCAAAAATGGGTTTTTCTTTTTTGAAACGTTGCACACTCCAAAACATCAAACCGATGCCAAGCAAACCAAGTCCATACAAATAAAGATGCTTACTAAACCAACTCGACTCTTCGAATTTGATATTGATACAATAACGTTTACTAGGTTGCTGACGCCCTAAAC
>JAFEIL010000127.1 GCA_017495105.1 Emticicia sp.
GCAAATAATACTAAGCCTTGAATTTATAATAAGGATGCAAAGTTCTAAAGAAATATTATTATTATTATTAAAATCATAACTTTTTTATCTATCGGAAATTGGCTTTAGATACATAAATCGACAATTAAAAACTTATATGACCAAAACATATTCTGCTATACTTTCTATTATTTTCTTAGGTATTTGTTTTTATTTTCCGTTTTTGGGAGGTGTGCATCTTTTTGATTGGGATGAGATAAACTTTGCCGAATCGGC
Source organism: Emticicia sp. (assembly GCA_017495105.1). Taxonomy (GTDB): domain Bacteria; phylum Bacteroidota; class Bacteroidia; order Cytophagales; family Spirosomataceae; genus Emticicia. Next base: position 256 of record JAFEIL010000127.1, read on the forward strand.
TCGAGAAATGATTCTTACGGGCAACTATAGTCGAGTACAAATTAATTTTAAGCCTTTTTGGGAAAAACCTCCACTGTTTTTATGGATGCAAACCGCAGCAATGCACCTTTTTGGTATCAATGAGTTTGCTGCACGCTTTCCGAATGCTTGTGTAGGAGTAATCACTCTTTTGACTTTATTTTTAATTGGTAAAAAACTCAAAGATAATACATTCGGATTTATCTGGGCTTTGATGTATTTGGGGGCTTTTACGCCACATCTTTATTTCAAATCCGGCATTATTGACCCAACTTTTAATCTGTGTATATTTTTAGGCATTTATTTCTTTTTTAGAGCAAAAATTGAGCAAAATAAATCCTTACAAAATACACTTTTTGCCGGAGTATTTGTCGGGCTGGCAATTCTAACAAAAGGGCCGGTTGGAGGACTTATTTGGGGTTTAACTGTGTTTTTCTACTTATTATTCACCCGATTTAAAGAAACAATAAACTGGAAAGAAATACTTGTTTTTGCATTAAGTTGCACGCTTATTGCTTCAATTTGGTTTGCCAATGAGTTGGTGAACAATGGCTTTTGGTTTATCAACGAATTTATTACTTATCAAGTACGGCTTTTCAGTACACCTGATGCTGGTCATGGACAACCGTTCTATTATCATTTTGTGGTTGTACTGATTGGCTGTTTCCCAATTTCGATTTTTGCCATTCGAGCTTTTACTTATAATCACGCCAAAATTGACAGTGCTTCTACCGAACTAACCGCCTTCGTTCCGTGGATGAAAACTACTTTTTGGGTAGTCATGATTTTGTTTAGCATCGTTACGACTAAGATTGTGCATTATTCGTCAATGTCCTATTTTCCAGTTTCTTTTTTGGCAGCTAAATTTCTTTATGATTGGCTTAATGAGCGAGCTACTTGGAACAAATGGGTGAGTTTTGGGATTCTCTCAATTGGTTTTATACTGTCTTTAATCTTGGCAGCTGTGCCTTATGTAGGAATGCACACGAAAGAGATTATTCCTTATATAAAAGACCCGTTTGCAGTAAAAAATCTCGAAGCAGTGGTTGAATGGCACATTTACGAAATGTTTATTGGCATTGTTTATTTTGCGGTTATTATTTTTGCTGTAGTTTTTCTACGAAAACAGAGTAAAAAGGCTTTCATTTTTACACTTTCGTTGGCTACTGCGGTTTGTTTGTTTTTGTTTGGAGCGATTGTAGTTCCAAAAATCGAACGCTATACGCAGGGGGCTGCAATTGATTTTTATGAATCTAAACGTGGACAAGATGTATATATGCATGTCTTAGGCTTTAAAAGTTATGCTCATTTGTTTTATTTTCAGAAACCCATTTCAAAGGTTTCTGCTGAAAAAGGCGAAGCTTTTGAAGATTGGCTTTTGAATGGAAAAATTGATAAACCTGTGTTTTTCGTAACGAAGTTTGATCGCTACGAAGAATACCGAAATCACCCGAATTTAGAATTGATTAAAGAAGAAAATGGGTTTGTCTTCTTAAAACGTCGAAAATGACACTAAAAACTTGTTTTTGAAATAAAATTTGAAAAATTAAGAAGATTTAGCAAACTTTGGCTATAAAAAAACTAACATTGACAAATAACGCAGCACATTTACTAGTCATTGACGTTGGCAATACCGATGCCACTTTTGGGATTTTCAATGGAGAAAACCTTCTTCATAACTTTAGGATAAAATCGCTTAAAGACGAAAATTATGTTTATTTTGAATATCGTTTTCGTCAGTATTTTCTCGAAAACAACCTTCGCTTTGCCGATGTCACTAAAGTTGTTTTGAGTAGCGTTGTGCCTCCGCTCACACCCGTTTTCAAATCTTTAATTCAAAATTTGTTTGGCATAGACCCAATCATTGTCAATGCGTACATATTCCCGACTTTAACGATTTCGATTGATAATCCTGACGAAATCGGCAGTGATTTGGTAGCAAATGCCGTAGCAGCTTATACTAAATATGGCAGAAACTGCGTAGTAGTTGATTTCGGAACGGCTCTTACTTTTACGGTTGTTTCGGCCGAAGGAAAAGTATTGGGAGTATCGATTGCTCCAGGTTTACGAACAGCCGTAAAGGCCTTGTTTTCAAATACTGCTCAATTGCCCGAAGTTCCACTTGAATTACCGACGTCAGTTCTGGGCAAAAACTCAGTTCATGCCATTCAGTCGGGCATTTTGTGGGGTTATGAAGGTTTGGTGAAAAATATGATTCAAAAAGTAAGAGCCGAACTCGGTGGCGATTGTATTGCGATTGCAACGGGTGGACTTTCTTCGATTATTTCGACATTAAAAGATGAATTTGTTGAGGTAAATAGAGAATTGACACTCGAAGGTTTGCGAATAATTGGAGAAGGTAGATAATCTGCAATCCAAAGTCAAAAAAGTATCATTTTACAGTGCAAGATTTCGTCGGAACGTCCAAATTGGACGTTCCTCTCAATAATATTCCACAAAATTTATTAGATTGAAAAAACATGAAATTAGATAAAAGAGCAATTACAAAATTTATAAAAGCAGCTCTTGCCGAAGATGTTGGTGATGGCGACCATACTTCGCTTTCAACTGTGCCGGCCGATGCCATTGGCAAAGCCAAACTTTTGGTTAAAGATGAGGGAACTTTGGCAGGTGTAGAATTGGCCAAAATGATTTTTAAGATTGTAGATAAAGACCTAAAAGTGCAGGTGCTTATCAAAGATGGCAATCCTGTAAAATATGGTGATATTGCATTTTATGTAGAAGGCCGTGACCGCTCGATTCTAACTGCTGAACGTTTGGTGCTGAATTGTATGCAACGCATGAGCGGAATTGCCACCACAACCAAACAAGTAGTTAAACTATTGGAAGGCACAAAGACGAAAGTTTTGGATACTCGAAAGACTACACCTTGTTTCAGAATGATTGAAAAATGGGGCGTACAGATTGGTGGAGGCGTCAATCATCGTTTTGGGCTTTTTGACATGATTTTGATAAAAGATAACCACGTTGATTATGCAGGAGGTATCAAAAATGCTCTCAATGCAGCTCATGAATACTTAAAATCAACTGGAAAGGATTTGCCGATTGAAATTGAAGTGCGTAATATTGCCGAACTCCAAGAAGCTCTCGAAATTGGCGGTGTTGTGCGTATCATGCTCGATAATTTTAGTTATGAAAATATCCGTGAAGCCATCAAAATAGTTGATGGACGTTTCCCGTTGGAGGCATCAGGTAATATTTCACCTAAAAATGTACGAGAATATGCCGATTGTGGCGTTGACTACGTTTCGATGGGTTTTTTAACACACTCGGCCAAAAGTTTGGATTTGAGCTTGAAGGCAGTGAAATAATCTTGCTTCAAAAGTCGAAGATTCATAAATAAGAAAGGTCTTTTGGCGTACCAAAAGACCTTTCTTATTTATATTTTTAATCAAAAAATCACTTCATTTCCATTGCCATTTTTACGGCACTGTAAGCATTAACGATTCCGCCAGTAGCTGATAAATCTTCAAACTTTACAATTTCGTCGCTACCGGGCTTTTTCACTCTTAAATCTGGCACTTTTACCGATGATTCTAAGATGATTTTCTTGATTTGAGCCGACGTTAGGTTCGGAAAATATGATTTCAATAAGGCAGCAACACCAGTTGTTGCTGGCGAAGCCATACTTGTTCCGCTTTTCTCTTCATATTTAGAACCTGGTACAGTTGAATAAATATCTACACCTGGAGCAAAAACATCTACGTTTTTCTTGCCATAATTACTAAATGTAGCTACAGCATCGGCATCTGGTTTCCAAGACAATGCTCCAACTGAAATCCAGTTTTCGGCAACACTACCATTTGCATAAGTATCATTCGGAAACTGAGGGTCAGTATCCATGTCTGAATTATCGTTTCCTGCCGCCGCAATCAACAATACACCTTTAGATTGTGCATATTTTACGGCATCATCAACCCATTTTTTCTCAGGTGAATATTTTTTACCAAAACTCATATTAATAATTTCGGCACCATTATCAGTAGCATAACGAATAGCGTTTGCTACATCTTTGTCACGCTCGTCACCATCGGGTACAGTACGAACAACCATTAGCTTCACATCGTTGCAGACACCCATGATACCCAATTTATTATTCCGGTTTGCCCCAACAATACCAGCCACATGCGAGCCGTGCATGGCATCTGGACCAGTTACTTCATTATTACCATACTCGCCATACTCGAGTTTTTTAGGATTATCGTTTACCACTTTACGGGCATCAAAATCAAGGTTGTAATTGTACTTCAATTCATTTTCAAAATGCTCGGCAGCTTCTTTAATATCAGCACCTGTTGCACCCAACTCAAAGAATTTTTCAAAGGTTTTCTTGGCTGCTCTTACCTTGCGGTCGGCTTGACTTTCGTCAATACCTTTGATGGCTGCTTGGGTAAGACTTTCCACTTTCAGAAAATCTTTCAATATCATCTCCGACTCTACATAATTTATATAAAGTTGCTTATAAATCGTGGCATATTCCTCATTTTCTGCTTTTTTCTCATCATACTCTTTTTGCAAAGTCTGTAATAATTCATAATCAGCTTTGTTTTTACTAATCAATTTTTTCGATGGTTTATCGCCAAATTTTTCTTTTAATTGCTTCAAAACTCTGGTCATTTCAAGTTGTTCGTGGTTAACATCAGTACCATCTTTTCCACCCAAAAAATCCCATCCATTAATATCATCAATGAAACCATTCTTATCGTCATCTTTGCCGTTTCCAACAATTTCTTTGGTATTTACCCAGAGTTTATCTTTCAAATCTTCGTGGTTTACATCAGTTCCACCATCAATGATTGCCACGACTACTGGCTTAGTTTTTTTATCTTTCAGCAACTCATTATAGGCACGCTCCACACTCATTCCGCGAACACCATCTTTCTCAAAATCAAGGTTAAACCAATTAAGTTTAGTTTTTAGTTCTTGTGCATTTGTTTGAAGAAGAAACGAGGAAATTAGAATCGAAAAAAGGATTTTTTTCATTTGCATAAATTTTGTTTTTTAGAAAAAGCATCTTTTGTGAATATCAATGCTTCGATGATGAATAAACTGCGAATAAAACGAATAAGTTTGATATATATTTAAGCTCTAATTAGGTATTATTGAAAGGCTTGAATGAAATCTGCTATTAAATCTTCAATATTTTCGATTCCTACCGAAATACGCAATAAATTTTCGGGGCTGCTTGAGTGAGTTCCTTCCACCGAAAAACGGTGTTCGATTAAACTTTCTACCCCACCCAAACTTGTTGCATGTTTGAAAATCTTAAGTTTAGATGCCAATTCCATGGCTTCTTTTTGTCCACCTTTCACCAAAACAGACATCATTCCACCAAAGCACGGAACACCGTCCGCATTACACATCTGTTTTTTAGCGACTTTATGATATTCGTTAGATTTTAAACCAGGGTAATTTACCTTTTCGATTTGTGGTTGGGCTTCTAAAAAAGTGGCCAATCTCATAGCATTTTGAGCATGAACAGGCATTCTGATTGCAAAAGTCGATAAACTTCGACTCAATAACCAACAATCAAAAGGTGATGGAACAGCTCCACCAACGGTCTGGAAGGTGCGGATAGCCGCCCCCGCCCCCAAAGAGGGGGCTGGTGGGAGTATAACAACACCTCCCAAAATATCAGAATGACCGCCAAAATATTTGGTAGTTGAGTGCATAATTAGGTCAACACCAAACTCAAAAGGTCGGGTGAAAAATGGTGTTGCCCAAGTATTATCGCAGGCAACCAAGATATTTTTTGCTTTGGCTATTTTCACAACCGCCTGAATATCAGTAATTTTCAAACTCGGATTTGATGGTGTTTCTATCCAAATCAGTTTAGTGTTTTTCTTAATCGCTCGCTTGATTGCTCCCAAATCGGTCATATCAACGGCCGTGCAAGTCAGCCCGAAATTGGCATAGAGATTATCAATAATAACTTTTGTATTATAATAAATATCATCGGGCAGAATCACGTGGGTATTTCCACCCAACGAATGAAAAATACTCATCGTAGCAGCTTGACCCGATGCAAAAGCAATGGCTTCGCTCCCACCTTCAAGAGCAGCCAGTTTTTCCTCTAATGCTCGTCGGTTAGGGTTCGATGCACGAGTATAAATATCTCTACCTTCTAAGATACTGCCATCTTCGGCACGCTCGAAAGTGGTAGATAGAATTAAAGGAGAAACAACTGCCCCCGTAGTTGGGTCGCTGTGATTTCCTGCGTGAATCGCAAGAGTTTCGATTTTCATTTTGTAATTTTGTATTATTAAAGTTTACAAATATAAGTAAAAGCCTATAATTTTCAAGGAAGACTTCGCTAAGCGACATTCACTTTGAGCGAAGTCTTCCTTCATACAGATATATGAAACTCAACATCATCAAAATCGGAGGAAATGTAATTGATAATCCTCGCTTATGTAAAAAATTCCTCGAAGATTTTGCTGCACTCGAAGGCTCAAAAATTTTAATTCACGGAGGAGGAAAAATTGCCACAAAAATTGCAGTAAAACTCGATGTAGAAACCAAAATGGTTGATGGCCGCAGAATTACTGATTTACCAATGCTCGAAGTAGTAACGATGGTCTATGGCGGGCTCGTAAACAAGCAAATTGTGGCACAATTACAGGCTCTCGGCTGCAATGCTCTTGGACTTACTGGTGCTGATGGTGGTGTGATTTTGGCAAAAAAGCGTGTCGTAAAAGACATTGACTACGGCTACGTAGGCGATATAGAAAAGGTTGATAATAAGCTGATTGACAGCTTTTTGCAGAATAATTTAACACCAATATTTGCTCCGCTGACCTTTGATAAAGAAGGAAATATGCTCAATACGAATGCCGATACGCAAGCATCGTCGGTAGCAGTAGCGATGGCCGAGCAGTATGAAGTAAATCTAATTTACTGTTTTGAAAAAAAAGGTGTACTTTCGGATCCAGATGATGATAACTCGGTAATTCCGCAACTTACGCCAAGCATTTATGCCGATTATAAGGCTTCGGGGGCAATTAACGCCGGCATGATTCCGAAACTTGATAATGCTTTTGCGGCACTTCAAAGAGGCGTTGCGAAAGTAACGATTTGCCACGCTGAAGAATTAAAACAAGCCGTTGCCGAAGGCACACGGGGAACACAAATTATTATGTAAGCAGTCGGCTATCAGCAAGCGGCTGTCAAACTAAAAAAATAAAAAATATTAACAATCGCAATGTTTTTGGTTATGCCGAAAGCCGATTGCCGACCACCGAAAGCCAAAATCCTATGCTTCAAAATTCAGAATTAGTACAGACAATTACCAAAGATGCCATTGAGCTTCTTAAAGATTTAATTCAGACCGAATCTTTTAGTAAACAAGAAGATGATACTGCGGTAATTCTAGAAGAATTTTTCCGAGAAAGAAACATTCCTTTTCGTCGTAAAAAGAATAATATTTGGGCAAAAAATAAGCATTTCGATGCTTCAAAACCAACGGTTTTATTAAATTCTCACCATGATACAGTAAAACCTAACCCATCTTGGACACTCAATCCGCTCAATCCATTGGTGAAAGAAGGTAAACTTTATGGACTTGGCAGTAATGATGCAGGTGGTTGTTTGGTATCGTTGATTGCGACGTTTTGCTATTATTATCATCGAAACGATTTGAAATATAATGTCGTGATGGCGGTAAGTGCTGAAGAAGAAATTTCAGGGCGTGATGGTCTTGAAATTTTAGTACCAGAAATGCCCGAAATCGAGTTTGCAATTGTGGGCGAACCAACCCAAATGCATTTAGCGGTTGCAGAAAAAGGTCTTTTAGTTCTGGATTGTATAGCCCATGGAAAATCGGGTCATGCAGCTCGTGACGAAGGAGAAAATGCACTTTACAAAGCCGTAAAAGATATTGCGTGGTTTCAAAACTATAAATTCCCGAAAGTTTCCGAAAATCTTGGACCAATCAAAATGAGCGTAACAATGATAAATGCTGGTTCACAGCACAATGTTGTGCCTGATACCTGCAAGTTTACGGTAGATATTCGAGTAACAGAACAATATACTTTGGAAGAAATTACGGATGTTGTGAAGAAAAGTATCGAAAGTGAAGTAATACCTCGTTCGATTCGTTTACGTCCGTCGAGTATTCCAAAAGAACATCCAATTGTGCAAGCCGGAATTTCCATGGGGCGAAATACTTATGGCTCACCGACTACTTCTGACCAAGCTTTACTTGACTGTCCATCTTTGAAAATGGGACCTGGCGATTCAGCTCGCTCGCACACGGCCGACGAGTTTATTTATCTTGATGAAATCGAAGAAGGTATCAAAATCTATATCACAATGCTTGGCAAGGTGATTATTTAAAAAACTGTATATCACCTTGTTTTCATATAAAACCATTTTTACATAGCGTAGGGTCTGCGAACTCTACGCTATGAAAAAAAATATTATAGAATTACTTTGTCCTTTTTAAATATCCACCAGTTAAAGCAGGTGGCAATTGAGGTTCGATTCCTACAAAAATCTACAACCATGAGCATTATCTATTATATCCTTGCCTTTTTATGTGGCGTTACGAATAGCACGCAATCGGGTGTAAATGCGGAGCTGCGGAGGTCAATCAATAATCCAATTTATGCAGCCATCATTTCTTTTGCCTCTGGTTTATTAGGCTTGATTTTGATAACTCCTTTTTTCAAAGAATCGGTACCGACAATAGACACCTTGAAATCGTTGGAGTGGTGGAAACTAACAGGCGGCGTGCTGGGTGCTTTTTTTGTAACGACCGTAATTTTGAGCGTACAAAAAATTGGCTCAGCCAATATGATTTGCTTAATTGTGGCAGGACAATTATTGACCGCAATGCTACTTGACCATTACGGACTTTTGGGTTTCAAATTGCACCAAATCAACGGCTGGCGTATTGCGGGTGGTGTACTAATTGTGGCAGGAGTTTACTTGATTTTAAAGAATTGATTCTACTGCGTACATCACTTTTTCAGTTGCACCAATATTCTGTAAAACGTAGTTCTGCGAAATCTTATCGGTTTTTTTCTTTTTTACTTCGTTTAAGCGTAAATCGTTTAATATTTCACCTAAATCATCAGTTGACTTTACGGCATAAGCTCCGCCCAGATTGACTAAATCGACTGCTTCTTGGAATTTATGATACGCTTTATTACCAAAGAAAATGGGCATCCCGAAGGTAGCGGCCTCTAGAATATTGTGTAGCCCTTTACCAAATGAACCACCAATAAAAGCAAAATCAGCGTATTGATAAAGTGATGAAAGCATACCAATATTATCAATGATAAGTACCTGATAATCTGTCAGTTTGGTATCATTTTTCACTTCCGAAAAACAAATACTTTTCGATTCAATTTGCTTTTGCCAAGCCATTATTTCTACTTGATGAATTTCGTGTGGAGCGATAACGAACGTTAAATTTGAATCATTTTTAAGTAAATTCATCAATGGAATCAAAACTTCCATATCGGTTTGCCAAGCCGAACCAACCATAAATACTTGTCGATTTGCCTTGAAATTTTCAGCTACTTGAATCTCTTTCTTTGCGTCCACAATTTGTTTCACACGGTCGAAACGAGTATCACCTGCAAGCGTAATCTGTTGAATATCAATACTTTTTAGCAAATCGTATGACTCTTGATTTTGAACTAAAATATGTTTGAATTTGGTCAAAATTTCTCTGTAAAACCCACCATAAGATTTAAAGAATAATTGATTGGGACGAAAAATAGCCGAAAATGAAATCACTGGAATATGATGCTTTTCGAGTTCGGTCAAATAATTTCTCCAAAATTCATACTTCACAAAAAACACAACAGAAGGTTTTACGATTTCTATAAACTTTTGTGCATTTTGAGGCGTATCAGCTGGAAGGTAACATATAAAATCTGCACCTGTATAATTCTTTCTGATTTCATAACCAGATGGAGAAAAGAATGTCACCAAGATTTTATATGAAGGATATTTCACCCGAAAAGCTTCAATGACTGGTCGGCCTTGTTCAAATTCACCCAAAGAAGCACAATGAAACCAAGCAAGCGAAGTCGTACCATAATTGACCGAAGCTGAACCAAGCCACTCAAAAATATTTCTTCTACCCTCTACCCAAAACTTTGCCTTGGAGTTAAACGGAGCTAAGATGCTGATTATAAACGAATAAGCATGTATTAAAAAATTATAAAGTAGATGAAGCATCGCCAGAAGAACAAGTATCTAACTTGTTTCGATAAAAAATTTAAAAGCATTGAGAAATACAACAGAGAAATCGGTCGACTGCTGCCGATGCGATTACTTTGCTGAAACAAAACTATAAAAAAACATTCAAAACCTAAGAATTTTATTAATTTCGTTCCTAATAAGTACTTAGACACAAAAAACGAGATACAAAAACTTGGTAATTAATAAATTAACATACTTTTGTCGCTTATTTTTGTCTCAGTTCTTAAACCAAATTTTAAACAATGATAGAACCGCCTGACCAAAGCAAAGTAGGTCTCAAAAAAGTTTTAGGAACAACCCAACTTTGGGCAATTGCAGTAGGAATGGTAATTTCTGGACAATACTTTGGCTGGAACTACGGTTGGAGTGTGGCAGGCACTACGAGCTTTTTGGTGTCTGTAATTTTAGTGACGATTCTTTATCTAACTTTTATTTTTTCTTATACCGAACTTACAACCTCAATTCCAGAAGCAGGAGGGCCATTCGTTTACGCTTTCCGTGCGATAGGCCCAGTTGGTGGCTTCGTTGCTGGCTTTGCCACTTTGGTTGATTTCGTTTTGGCTCCACCAGCCATTGCAATGGCCTTAGGTAGCTACGCTAATTTTCTGAATCCCGATATTCCTGTACTCACGACGGCCATAATTGCTTACATAGTTTTTATCAGTATCAATTTATTTGGCATGAAAGAATCAGCTAATTTTTCGCTGCTTGTCACTACCCTTTCGGTGGCTGAGATTTTGGTTTTCATGGTGCTTATTTTTCCAGCTTTTAAAACTGAAAACTTCTTGGCAAATTCAAGCATAACTGCCAATGGTATTTTTGCGGGTATCCCGTTTGCAATTTGGTTTTTTGTGGCTATTGAGGGCGTAGCAATGCTGGCCGAAGAAGTAAAAAATCCAAATAAAACCATTCCTAAAGGCTATATTTCGGCTATTCTAACGTTGGTTGTTCTTTCTATCGGAATTATGATTTTGAGTGGTGGCGTAGGTGACTGGCGTTTATTAAGCGAAATCGACCACCCTCTGCCCGAAACACTAGCTATGGCACTCGGTGCAGGAAACGCTTGGTCGAAATTATTTACGAGTTTAGGGCTTTTCGGACTAATTGCCTCTTTTCACGGAAATACTATTGGGTATTCTCGACAAATCTACGCTTTGGCTCGCGGTGGCTATTTGCCTGATTTTTTAGCGAGAGTCAATCGTCGCTATCAAACTCCACATTGGGCCCTAATCCTTGGCGGATTAGTTGGATTTTTAGCAATTTTTTCGGGAAAAACCGACCAAATTATTATTATGTCGGTGCTTGGTGCAATCGTGATGTATATCTTGAGCATGATTAGCTTGTTTATACTTCGTACGAAAGAGCCAACCCTTATTCGGCCTTATAAAGCTCCATTTTATCCGATTTTTCCCTTTATTGCTCTTATGCTTTCTGTACTTTGTTTGGTGGTTATAATTTACTATAATCAAGTTTTGAGTAGCATCTTTTTTATTGTTTTATTTCTCAGTACAAGCATTTTTGTATTTTTTGGCAAGAAATTCATTAAGGTTAGAATAAAATGATAGTTTGGTTTCCGACCAGCAAATGAAAACGAAACGTCTAAATTACTCGTTCCTACGAGTAGAATTTAACTATTAAAATTATATTATAAAAACTCTAATTTTTCTATTATTTTTACCCAATAAACTCCCTAAACTATAACAAAATGAAGAAAACTTTATCTATCTTTCTAACGCTATTCTGTTTTTTTAGTATATCCTTTGCCCAAAAAGCAAGCACTCAAACTACGACAAACACTTTTAACCCCGACCTTTACAAAGGATTGAAATGGCGAAATATCGGTCCATTTCGTGGTGGACGAAGCGTAACTGCTACGGGCGTGAAACAAAACCCAATGACTTATTATTTCGGCTCGACAGGCGGTGGAATCTGGAAAACCGAAGATGCAGGTATTTCGTGGAAAAACATTTCAGATGGACAACTTAAAACTGGTTCGGTTGGGGTAATCACCGTTGCAGAATCTGATCCAAACGTACTGTACGTCGGAATGGGCGAGCATCCAGTTCGTGGAATGATGACCTCGCACGGTGATGGCATCTATAAATCGACCGATGCAGGAAAAACTTGGAAAAATGTTGGACTCGAAAAAACCAAGCATATTGCGGCTGTCAGAATTCACCCTAATAATTCTGATGTTGTTTATGTGGCTGCTCAAGGTGCTTTGCATGGCCCTAACGAAGACCGAGGGATTTATCGCACTACTGATGGCGGTAAATCTTGGCAAAAAATATTTTATGTTGATGCCAATACTGGCTGTGCAGATTTGAGTATGGACATGACGAATCCAAGAATTTTATACGCTGCTATGTGGCAACACCGCCGCTACCCTTGGAAAGTTGAAAGTGGTGGAGCAGGTTGTGCTTTATACAAATCGGTTGACGGTGGCGATACTTGGACAAAAATGACCGAAGGTTTGCCTAAAAACATTGGAAAAGCAGCAGTTTCGGTTTCGAGAGCAAATCCTAACCGAGTTTATGCCAATATAGAAGCCGAAGGCGATAAAGCAGGTGTTTATAGAAGTGATGATGCTGGAAAAACTTGGACACAATCATCGAAGCAAAGAATCACAATAACTCGTGCTTGGTATTATATAGAAATCTTTGCCGACCCACTCAATGCCGATTTAGTATATATTATGAATGCCCCATTCTTGAAATCGAGTGATGGCGGACGCAGTTTTACTCCCGTTCGTGTGCCTCACGGCGATAATCACGACCTTTGGATAAACCCAATGAATAACCAAACAATGATAAACGCCAACGATGGTGGAGCAAATATTTCGTTCAACGGTGGAGCAAGTTGGAGCAGCCAAAACAACCAGCCAACGGCACAATTTTACCGAGTAATTACAGACAACCGTTTTCCTTATTACGTTTACGGCGGTCAGCAAGATAATAGTTCGCTTGGAACGGTTTCTCGCACCAACGGTGCAGGCATCGAACGCCAAGATTGGTTCACAGGCCCAGGATGCGAGTCGGCCTACATTGCTTTCGATAATCCCAACGACCCACAAGTAATTTATGGCGGTTGTTATCAAGGAAACATTGAGGTTTTTGACACCAAAACTGGTATTACGAAAGATGTTATGGCATATCCAAACATTGGTTTGGCCATAACACCCAAACTTCAAAAATACCGCTTCAATTGGAACTCCCCAATCATGGCTTCGCCTTTCAAAAACGGCACAATTTATCATGGTGGAAATGTTGTTTTGAAAAGCAGCGATAATGGCCAGAATTGGCAAGTAATTAGTGGCGATTTAACCAGAAATGATAAAAGCAAGCAAGAAGATGGCGGTGGGCCATATACCAACGAAGGTGCAGGTGGCGAAGTGTATAATACGTTGGCCTACATTGCGGTTTCTCCTCACAAAGAAGGCATTTTATACACAGGTAGCGATTGCGGTTTGGTACACCTAACGCAAGATGATGGCAAAACATGGCAAAATATTACTCCAAAAGATTTGGGCGAATGCTTGATTCACAGCATCGAAGTGTCTCCAAATGACCCAGCAACGGCCTATATTGTAGCTACTAAATATCGTTTTAATGATTTTACGCCTTTGATTTATGTAACCAAAGATTATGGTAAAACTTGGAAGAAAATTACGCAAGGCATTGAAGCGGAAAGCTTTGCGAAAGTTGTGAGAGAAGACCCAAAACATAAAGGTTTGTTATATTGTGGCACCGAATTGGGCTTTTATATTTCGTATAATCAAGGTGAAAATTGGCAGAAATTGCAGCTAAACTTACCAGTTGTGCCAATCACTGACCTAATTGTACACGACAATGATTTGGTGGCTTCTACTGCTGGACGTGCTTTTTGGATTTTAGATGATTTGGCGGTTTTACAGCAATCTGAAAACCTTTTGACCGAAACTAAAGCTAAAGTTTACAATCCAAAAGCCACCGTAAAGTTTGATACGCAAACGCCACCCGAACCAGTTCCGGGAATTGGTCAAAACCCAATGAATGGTGTCATAATAGATTATTTCTTGCCAAAAGATATGGATAGCTTAAATGTTATCCTACAAATACTTGATAATCAAGGAAATGTAATTAGAACTTACGACAATAAAAAGGATTTAACTTTTCAAAAATACGAAGGTGGGCCAGCCGAAAAAGCAGTAATTCCTAGTAAAAAAGGCATCAATCGTTTTGCGTGGGATATGCGTCGAGAAGGTATTGCAGGCATTAGTAAGGTTTTTGTCAATGGCGATTATCGTGGCTCGTTGGTTTCTCCAAATACCTACAAAGTAAGACTCATTGCCGAAAAAGATACTTCAATGACCGAAGCCAGCATCATTGCCGACCCACGTCTGAAAGCTACCAAAGCCGATTTTGATGCTCAACAAGCCATGCTTGCTAAAATTGAAGTCCAAACCAAAGACATTCATAACTCAGTCAATAGAATGAGAAAAGTGAAAAGTCAGATTGAAAATATCACAGCATTGTTGAAGGATAATAAAGAAATGGTTGCGTTGGTAGACACAGGAAAGGCCGTTTTAAAAAAAATAACCACTTGGGAAGAAAACCTGATTACGCCAAAACAGGAGACTTTTCAAGATGTGATTAATTTCTATAATCGCCTCAACGCCGAATTGCTCGACCTAAAAAATCGTGTGGACGTACACGACCCACGCCCAACTGCTGGAGCAAATACTCGCCTAAATGACCTAACAAAAGAATGGGAAACGCACAAAGCAACCTTAGATAAACTCATCAACGTAGAAGTAGCAAAATTCAACGAAATGTATAAACAAAAGGCTATTCCAGCTTTGATTGTGCCAGAGAAGTAGAATAAATACTTTATTATTGACACAAATGAATAAGCCAAGACAATATAGAAGTCCTATAATACAGCGACTAAAAGCAGAAATTACACCTGCAATCAGCGAGCCAAATGACCGCCGAATGGGGCTTGCCGTAAAAATTGCCGAAGCGTTGCGGTCACGAGGGCTGACCAACCAAGAATTTGCTTTTATGATGGGCAAAAAACCTTCGGAAGTAACTCGCTGGTTGAGCGGTACGCATAATTTCACGACCGAAACGCTGTGGCAAATGGAAAGAGTGCTAAGAATTCAACTACTGACAAGTTCTCCGCCCGAAGAACACATTGAAAAAGAACAACAAGAATTGAAAGAATTCATTGCCAACGAAGTTCAAAAAGCCCTTACGAAATTTATGAGTAGGAAGAAATTAGCGGTTTGAAAATTTTATTGCGGAGAGTTAAATAACTCTCCACAATAAAATCACTTCCTCCTCTTCCACCATTTCACTACCTCAAACCAAATCACCGAAATAAAGCCGATGGCGGTGCAAATGCCAAATTGAGTGATGTTCATTGGTGCAAAACCAAAAAAATTGGCCAAAGGTGGTACGAAAATCAGCAAGCCCAGCAAAACCAAAGTAATGGAGATTATTAATAACACGAGGTTGTTTTTGTACATCAAAGTCGTGAAAATTGAATAATAAAACGAGCGATTGACCAAAGTCAAGAATATATTGGCAATGATGAGTGTTGCAAAAACCAACGTACGAGTAAGCATTTCATTATAGCCTTCATACACACCATATTGATAAACTACCAACGTACCTACCGTAATCATCAAGCCTTGTATAATACTGATAGTCAATTCTTTCCAACTAAAAAAAGTATTAGTGGCTGGACGTGGTTGCTGGCTCATTGTGTTTTTTTCCATTGGCTCGTTTTCGTAGATAATGGAGCAAGTCGGCCCCATAATTAACTCCAAAAAGATGATATGAACGGGCGAAAAGATATTCGGAAACAACCAACCTAAAGCCAACGGAATAAAGACCGTCAAGACAATCGGAATATGAATCGAAATAATATACTGAATGGCTTTTTTAAGATTGGTATAAATCTTTCGGCCCATTGCCACGGCATCGACCATTTTCGATAAATCATCTTCTACCAAAATCAATGAAGCAGCTTGTTTGGCAATTTCCGTACCTTTTTTGCCCATTGCAATACCAATATGTGCCGCTTTTAGAGCAGGGCCATCGTTTACGCCATCGCCTGTCATGGCTACAATTTCATTTTGTGCTTTTAAAGCATTGATGATACGTAACTTCGCCTCGGGAAACATTCGAGTAAAAAGATTGGTATCTTTTACTCTTTTCTGCAATTCAGTTTCCGATAATTGCATTAATTCGTCGCCCGTAAGGCTACGTTCGTGACCTTTAAAACCAATCTGTTTGGCAATAGCCGTAGTTGTGGCGGCATTATCGCCCGTGATGATTTTTACATCAATTCCTGCTTTATAAAAACTATTTAAAACCGCTTGAATATTCTTTTTTGGTGGGTCGTAAAAGGCGACTAAACCTTTGAAACCAAACTTAAATTCTTGTTGAGTTGCAGGGTAATTATTTCCATCAAATTGAGCCTCTCCTACTGCCAAAATCCTGTAACCTTCTTTTGCTAAAGTGTCAATTACTTCGTTGATTTTTTGCTTTTCAGCTTCAGTCAAAACGCTTACATTCATAATGGCTTCGGCTGCTCCTTTGGCCGCAATGAAGCGTTTTTCTGCTTTATTTGCAAAAATATGTGTCATCATGGGTGGTTTTCCTCCCAACGGATATTCATGAACCAAATCAAAACTTGTACGTTCGTCTTGCGAAAATATTTTTGCGTAAGCGGCGTGCAAAGCAATTTCCATCGGGTCGAAAGGAATTGGTTCGCTTGCCCACATGGCAATTTCTAGCAGGTTTTTTTCAGCATCGGTTAAAGTGCTTTCTGGTTCAGAAATTTTATCCGAACTTAGCACAAAAATCTTTGCCAACGACATTTTATTTTCGGTAATCGTACCTGTTTTATCAGTGCAAATGACAGTCGCACTTCCCAGCGTTTCGACGGTCTTCATTTGTTTTACAACGATTCCCATTTTCATTAATCGCCATGCTCCCAATGCCATAAAAGTCGTGAATGCCACTGGAATTTCTTCGGGCAGAATACTCATCGCCAGCGTGAGGGCTTTGAGCAAACTATCCAAAACATCGTGCGATTTAAAGTAATTAATTCCCCACACGACCAAGAAAACTATCGCCCCAACGATGACCATTTTCTTGACAAAACTACCTATTTGTAGCTCCAAAGGAGTTTCTTCTTCTTCGATGCTTTCAAGACTTTTACCAATTTTTCCCAATTTAGTTTCATTGCCGATGGCCGTAATAGTGGCAATTGCCAAACCGCTCGCTACACTCGTTCCTCTAAAAATAAGGTTATCTTCCTTGCTTGGGTCTTTCTCGACCGAAAGCGATTCGCCAGTAAGAATTGATTCATTGACCGAAAAATCATTTGAGCGAATAATAATTCCATCGGCAGAAATCGACGTTCCTTCTTCCACCATCAAACTATCGCCAAGTACTAACTCTTCGCTCGAAATTTCGATAATTTTGCCATCACGAATAACTTTACAAGTTGGTTGAGTAAAATTTTTGAGTTTTTCGAGGGCATTGCGGCTGCGAGAATCTTGATAGAGGGAAATCGTAGCCACCAACACAATGGCCGATGCCAAGAAAATACCATCGCCAATATCACCACTGATGAAATAAATAATAGATGCAACGAGCAGCAAAATAACCATTGGCTCTTTGGCAAGACTTTTTACGGCTTCTAGAAAACCATTTTCTTTTTTGTAGTCGAGACTATTATTACCAAATTTTTCTCTGGCTGCTAAAACCTGTTCTTGAGATAGTCCATTGATGTCGAAAGTATTTGTTGACATAGGAAATTGATTATGTGGGATAAAATAGACCTGCAATTACCAAAAGTAAGTAGTTTTTGAGGAAAAGTAGTATTTAAGCTCCATTAATATTTAAAAGTAAAAACCTACGAGAGCTTTCACACCTTACAGGTTTAACTATCAATTATTTATGATTATATAAAAAACTTATGCACGTTCTTTTGTTCCTAGAAAAGGCAGCCAGTTCTCTTCGATAGAGCCTACGAAATCTCGTAGAAACATAATAAAAGAAGGTTTGTAAGGCTTTTTGAGGAGAGAGAATCCTATTTCTTCGGGAGTTTGGTCGCCTTTGCGAGAATTGCAGCGGCGGCAGGCGGTTACGAGGTTATCCCAGTTGGTTTTTCCGCCTTTTGATTTTGGTAAAACGTGGTCGAGAGTAAGGTCGTCGTGGCTTCCACAATAAATACACTTATTTCCGTCTCGCCTAAATACATTTTGCCTACTGAGCATCACGCCTTTAAATGGCAAACTGACGTAATGATAGAGTCTTATGACTGATGGAAGCGGATAAGTCTTATCGACAGTGCGAAGCATTCCTTTGGGAGAGTCAACGACTAACTCAGCTTTGTCGAGGTAAACCAATAAAAAGGCCTTTGGCACAGTACAAATACTTAATGCACTATAATCGGCATTTAAAACTAACACTTTCCTGCTCATAAAACATTTAGAAATTAGCGATTACATATTTGCAAGGCAAGATAAATAAAAGTTTTTAGATTGTTTGCAAATGGTATTGTAAAATATTTGTTAAGTTGCTGAAGGTAAGACTAATATGGGTGAAAATTGGAGTCAAAAGAAAAAGCGTGGCACTTTTACCACGCTTTTCAGTATATTGAATTTACACCTTTAATTTATCTGGGTCTTGCCGAGTATCAAAAATAGTATTGATATAAACTTTACTAGTTCTATATGTATAGATAATTTTATAATTTCCCTCCACCAAAAAACGATATTCTTGTTTTGTTTGCGTTGGTTGTACCTTACCTGAAAGCGGAAAATCTTCTAATTGCCTTACACGAGCAATTATTTTATCAATAGTTTTCTGTGCGTTATCAAAACCTAAAAAATCTTCTATCAGAAGTAAATCATCAAAAGCTTCATTCGTCCAAATTATACTATAATTAGGCATTATTGAAATCTATTTTTGAAGAAATTTTCAACCTCACTTTGGCTATAAATTTCTCCATTTTCAATATTTTTTTCCGAACGGTTTAACTTGGCTTCCAACTCATCTTGAGTTATTGGCTTAAATTTAACCTTTATCATTTTTGACTTCTCTTTATGCAATAAATCACTTAACTTATCAATGATTTGTTCATCGTTAAGTCTAAGATATTCTTGCATAAAAAGCATTTTTCGAGATTGAATGTCAGCTCCCATTTTGCAAATGTTTATTTTTCAAATTTAGAATATTTCAAAGAGATTTCAAAAACAAACAATTTGTTTTTTACTTCACCCAAGCTTCCACTTCTTCCTTACTCGGCATTTTTTCGTCGATTTTGAGTTTCTTTCTCATTCCGCCCAAATCATTAAAGATTTTGTTGGCATTGGCTTCTTTGAGTTGTGAAACCATCACAAAACCCATTTTTTGTAAGGCTGGCACCCAAACGGATGGAATACCAATTGCTTCATAATCAGCTTCTTGCGAGAGTTCTTGTTTCTTTTCTGGTCGCATTTGGGGGAAGAAAAGTACTTCTTGAATACTCACATTATCAGTCAACATCATTGTGAGGCGGTCGATACCGATGCCGATTCCTGCCGTTGGTGGCATTCCATATTCGAGCGAACGAATGAAATCTTCGTCCATTGCCATTGCTTCGTCATCGCCACGCTCTGCCAGTCTTGCCTGTTCTTCAAAACGCTCACGTTGGTCGATTGGGTCATTTAGCTCCGAATAAGCATTGGCAACCTCTTTTCCATTCACAAACAACTCAAAACGCTCAACCAAACCTGGTTTCGAGCGGTGTTTTTTCGTCAATGGCGACATTTCGACTGGATAATCTATGATAAACGTCGGCTGAATAAGATTTGCTTCTACTTTTTCGCCAAAAATCTCGTCAATCAATTTGGCTTTGCCCATAGTGTCGTCAATTTCCATTCCCCACTGACGACAATAGGCACGGGTTTCTTCTTCGGTTAGTTCTCCCAAGTTTACGCCTGTATATTTTTCGATAGCTTCCAAAATACTCAAACGAGCAAATGGGCCAGCAAAATTCAATTCGTTTTCACCCAATTTGAAAGTCGTTGAGCCATGAACGGCCATCGCTACTTTCTCAAAAATCTCTTCCGTAATTCCCATCATCCATTCGTAGTCTTTGTAGGCCACATAGAATTCGAGCGAAGTAAACTCTGGGTTGTGTGTGCGGTCCATTCCTTCGTTGCGGAACATCTTTCCGAACTCATAAACACCTTCAAAACCACCCACAATGAGGCGTTTTAAGTAAAGTTCGTTTGCGATACGCATATACAAAGGCATATCGAGCGTATTATGGTGCGTAGCAAACGGGCGTGCCGCCGCTCCACCGTGAATAGGCTGCAAAATTGGCGTTTCTACTTCCAACCAACCTTTATCGTCAAACATTCTTCGCATCGTGCTAATGATTTTTGCACGCTTAATAAAAACCTCTTTTACGTGCGGATTCACTATGAGGTCAACATAGCGTTGTCGGTAGCGTTGCTCTGGATCAGAGAAGGCATCATAGATTTTACCATCAACTTCTTTTACGATTGGTAGCGGACGAAGTGATTTATTAAGAATCTTAAACTCAGTTACATGAATTGAAGTTTCGCCAGTTTGAGTGGTGAAAACATAACCTTTTACGCCAATAATATCACCAATATCAAGCAATTTCTTGAAAACTGTATTATATAAAGTTTTGTCTTCGTCAGGGCAAAGGTCATCACGTCGGAAGTATAATTGAATACGCCCCGTTGAATCTTGCAACTCAGCGAAAGACGCACTTCCCATGATACGAAACGACATCAAACGACCAGCGATTGATACATTTTTATAGTCCAGTTTATTATTTCCATAGTTCTTCTCTATATCGGCAGCCGTTACATTTACTTCAAATAAATCGGCAGGATATGGGTCGATTCCCATTGCCATGAGGTCTTGTCTTTTCTGACGGCGTAATAATTCTTGTTCGCTAAGTGCCATTTATATAAATGTATGATGATTAATGTTTAATACTTAACGAAAGTTTTCAGGAAGCATTAAACCTCTATTTTTTTACAAAATTAAGCAATCAATATGAAGAATGATGCATGATTTGCAAGCTATTTATTCAAAGAAAGCCTTCAAGTTAACATCGGCATCTTACTTTTGTTTAATTTTCAGGGAATCGAATTTCTATTAAGGTACCAACTTCATCATTCGGGCTGCCAGGGTTTTCGATGCAATCTTTGATTGAAAACACAATATTGGCATCGTTGATTTTGTTATAAGTCATAAGGCGTTCGGTTGTAATTTTTAGACCTTGCGATTTATATCCCCTGCTTGATTTTGCCTGTATTTTTTTGGCATTATTTCTGCCTACACCATTGTCTTCAATTTTACAAATTAGATATCCGACTTCTTTGTAGAATTTAATACTCAAAAGCCCTTTTTGGTGTTTGTACCGAAGCCCATGATTAATCGCATTTTCAATAAACGGTTGCAGAATCATCGTTGGAATTTCGACATATTTATTTACCATCGAATCGACAATTATTTCAAATTCAAACTTACTTTCAAACCTAATTTTTTCTAACTCAATATAGAGTGTCAATAGTTTTATTTCTTCGGACAAGGATATAAATTTACTCCGTGATGAATCAAGAAATAAACGAATGAGTCGAGAGAACTTCGATAAATACAAGTTTGCCTTGAGCGTATCCTGATTCATCACGTAGCTTTGAATCGAGTTGAGTGCATTGAAAACAAAATGCGGGTTCATCTGCATCTGTAAGGCTCTAAGCTCAAGTTCGGCTTTTGCACGATTTGCTTCTTCAGCCACTTCTTGAGCGGCTCTGAGGGCTTCTTCAGCGATTTTCTTTTCTGTTATATCGGTCATAATGCCCATAATCATATATGGCTCGTCGTTTTCATTTCTAACCACTTTGGCGGCATTTTCGAGCCATTTGAAATTTCCATGTGTATCGACAATTCGATAAACTCCGTAAGCCACGCCTAAAACCAAAATATCTTCTTCCATTTTCTGGGCAATAGGTTTATCTTCTTCAATGATAGCCTCTTTCCATAAATTAAAGTCTGATTTCCATTGCCTTGAGGTTTTACCATAGACTTTTTCAAATGACTTACTAACCAACAGCAATTTATTATCAGGTACACTGATAGCCCATACAACTTCGTCTAAAGCATTGAGAATACTACTTAGTTTGCGTTCACTTTCCCGGAGGCGTTCTTCGGATTTTTTACGCTCTGTTATGTCTCTGACGATACAAATAAATCTAAATACCTTACCTTCTTGATAAATAATAGTAACGGTATCTTCTCGCCAAACATAATAGCCATTTTTATGAAGGAAACGGTATTCATGTGTGAAAGTTGTACCTTGAGTATTCACGGTATTACTGATTATTCTTGCAAAACCGGGTAAATCATCGGGATGTAATAAAGACAAAAGGTCACCTTTACTTTGCTCAACACTTTCCTTGAAGCTATATCCAAACATTTTTTGGAAAGAAGGTGATGTATAAACAATGAGCGTATTTTCTATTACAAATATTCCATCAGAAGTATTTTCGGCAATAAAACGAAAACGCTCTTCACTTTCTTTTAATAAGTTTTCTGCCTTTTTTCGCTCCGAAATGTCAATAACTACCTCAATTTGTTGAATAAAATTCCCTTCATTGTCTTTAATACCTGTGTTGATAATTTCAATCCATTTTTTTGTCTTTTTAAAGGTTTGTATCTCCAACTCGATACTAAAATTACAGCCATTGATGATATCAATCTGCTTCCTAGTTTTTTTATCTTTAAAATTGAATAAATCTCGTGGCCGATTTCCAATAAGGTTGTGTATTTCTATTTCCATCATCTCAAGAAAACTCTGATTTGCCCACAAAACACGCCCTTGAGTATCAGCTATTAAAACACCATTTGTGATTTTTTCGGCAACTAAAGAGAGTTGTTTGACTTCACTTTGAATGACTTTTCGCTCTGTAATATCCGAACAAATGCCTGAAATCCTGACCAACTCACCAACGTCATTTCGGATTCCGAATGATTTCTGAAAAATCCATCTTTCAGCACCTTCTGCCGTAATGATTCGATATTCAACTTCTGACGAATTATTGGTTTTGATTTGTTCTTCAATAATATCGTTAATGTTTTGATCTTCTTCAAAAAGGTAATCTCTTACGAATGAATTTTTCTTATAGAAATACAACTGGTCTGGACCTAAAACTTTTTTACATGAAGGACTCACATATATGTATCGACTATTGGTCACATCAAAGAGTAAGAAAACATCTTCGAGTGTTTCGTTGAGTTGTCGAAAATTACTTTCACTTTCGCTGATGATTATTTCATTAATGATACGTTCGATGGCGTTAGCAATATTAGTTGTCAACGAGAGTAGAATATTGATTTTATCTTCTGACCAAATCTGTTCGTTTGTACAATCATCAAAACCGATAAAGCCATAAAACTTATCTTTGATGAAAATTGGTAGAAGTAGTACCGATAGTAATTCTTGTTTTTTCCAGCGTTCTATTATTTTGGGATCAGATACTTCACTTAAAATCTTCCGATAAATTTTATTTTGAAGCAATGGTTCAGCATAGAAATAAACATCATCCAAAGATATATTTTGGGTGTCGGGGTTATACAACTGCGAACTAATACCCTCACGTACCCATTCTACTTTTTGGCTAACCAGATTGGTTTTTAAATCATTTTTAAAATAATGAACCCTATCTGTTCCTATAGATTCGCCGATGAGTTTGAAGGTTTCCGATAGGGTTTCTTCTATATTTTTGCTTACTAAGAGTTTTTCGGTTGTTTTGGCAATTGCAGACAGCATCTCGCTTTTATAGACTAATTCCCGCTGATTTTCTAGCAATTGTGCTTCGGCTTTTTTTCTTTCGGAAATATCAATCTGAATCGTGGCAAATGCAATTGCTTTTTTAGAAAGAGGGTCTTTTACAATAAATGTTGTGGCATCTGTATATTTGATTTCTTTGGTTTTAGAATTAACCAAATCATGCTCTCCTTGCCACATTCCATTTTCCAAAACCTGTGGAACAATTGTGGTATCAAGCAAAAGCTTACCTGCCTCCGAATGACAATCTTTGGCAATCATCCCTTCATAATTATCGCCAAGGCCTGAAATTTCTTTGGCTTTTTTGTTCAAGAAAATCAAATTACCTCGCATATCCGACATTCCGATATATGCCCCCGAATATTTGACCAAATTTACAAACTTCTCTTGTTCTACCTGAATCGCCAATAACTGGGTTTGAGTATTTTTTAGTTCTTCGAAGCTTTGCACAAGAGCAATTTCGGCATGCTTTCTCTCTGTGATATTAGAAATGATTCCATCCAATAAAAACCGTTTTTCTACCTCATCAAAATACCATCGGCTTTTTTCGTTCACCCAAACGATTTCGTTATTTTTATTAATTATTCGGTACTCGATTGCATATTCTCGATTAGTTTCATTAGGGTTTACATTTAGAAAACCTCTATCCTCTAGATGAATAATTTCGGCGAAACTTCGTTTGTTATTCAAGATAAAATCTTCGGCTGGGTAGCCCGTTAGTTGCTCTACTGCATCGCTGATAAAAATCATTGTCCAGTTTGCATCATTCAAGCATCTAAAAGTAACACTCGAAATGTTAGAGATGAGAGTTCGGTATTGTGATTCCTTATCTTTGATTATCTGTACTAGTTTTACTTGTTCATCAATATCTTGGAATGTTCCATAAAGTCTTTTGCATCTACCATTATTGTATTCTGCCTGCCCTAAAGCCCTCACCCATCTTTCGTTACCTTTCATAGTGACGACTTGCACCTCTATATCAAACGGAATACCTTTTTTGAAACACTTCGTAAATACTTCTAATACTTTATCACGGCTTTCACCTTCTTTAAAAAATTCTAAGGCGGTTGCCAATTCTAATGAAAATGAGGTTGGGGCTTCTAGTGTCGCTTTGTTAATATCCGAAAAAAAGACAGTCTGATTTTGCACATCAATCTCCCAACCGCCCACTTTTGCCACAAAACTGGTTTGTTCTAATAGCTCTTTGGTGTATTTAAGTTCTTTTTCAGCTTTTAGACGTTTATCAGCTTCGATTCTCAGCGAAATAATATCTGCTATCGAACGAGCGAATGTTATATCCTCTTCTAACCAATTTTTAATTATCCCTGTTTGTTCCCAGCAAATTACGCCGACTAATTCGCCGCCAATATAAATTGGTAAATCAAGCATCGAAACAATCTTTTCAGGAAAAAGATAGATTTCGGCCATCTCTTTGGTGTACTTATGGTTACATGCATCATCGGCAACAATTGCTATTTCATTTTTGAGACTTTCAAAATATATAGGAAAATCTTTCTCGTAAATTTCGGTACCAAATGAGTGTGTTTGTTCGGCTTTTATATATAAATCAATACACACAATCTTATTTTTCTCAAAAATCCACAAACTTGCTCGACTAACATCAATCCCTTCGATTGCGGCCTCAGTAATTGTGTGTAATCCGTCCTTCCAGAAATCACCTTCATCAAGATGTGTTTTAGAAAGTCGAATAAGAATATTATGCTGCAATAATACTCGTTCTTGCCGATGTTGATTCTCTAATTCTTGGCTTTTACGTTCGCTAATATCTCTGGCCGTGATAAGTTTTGTAACAAGGTATCCCGTTGAGTCGTAAGTGAGTGTTACAGAGTCTTCACGCCAAATGTAAGAACCATTTTTGTGTAAAAAACGTATAAAATAAGTCAATTTAGGAGTTTGACTTTTAATGGCATTGCGATATAGATTCCTAAGAAATTCGTGGTCATCGGGATGAAAAAACTCATAAATGTTACGTTGCGAAATGGCGATAGATTCTTCGGTTGTATAGCCAAACAGGCGTTCGTGAGCCGATGACAAATACGAAACTTTGCCATTTTCAAAGACAATCACGACATCTGAGATATTCTCGCTGATGTACCTAAACTTCTCTTCGCTCTGTTTGAGAGCAGTTTTCGATTTAACTTGCTCGTCAATATCTTGAACGATTCCATAAATTCTAAGACAAACCCCATCCACAAATTCGGCTGCACCTTTGGCTCTTACCCAATGTTTTTTTCTTTTAGCCGTAATAATAGCCAATTCAAGGTCATACGAAATACCTCCGTTTATACATTTATTAATCGCATTTAAAAGTACCTCTCTCGATTCTTCTTCATCAAAAGAATTGATTACTTGATTAAAATCAGCGTCGCTATTATCAGCGATTTCAAAAATCTCATTGGTTATTTTTGAAGAATACAACTTTTGCTCAAGCAGATTATACTCCCAGCCACCCACTCTCGCTACACGGTTGGTTTGTTCGAGTACCTCTTTTGTTCGTTTAAGCTCAAGTTCGGCTTTTTTATCATCGGTAATATTACGAGCAATGCAGATAATTTCAGTCAAATTTCCAGTGTCATCAGCAAGTGGTGAAATAACCATACTAAACCACCGCTGACCAACTTCTAATTGTAAGCTATACTCTACATTTGATTTTTTGTAGTTAGCGATGGTTTTTTCAATCCCTACTTTCATTGCTTTAAGAGCATCATCTGGAAAACCAATTTCGTTGATACTTTTTCCTAAAAATGACGAAGGCTGAATAAATAAATCTTCATTGTTGTCATTTTGATAATACTCCGTAAAAACATAATCTAAGTTTAGCACAAAAACTAAATCTCCAATGTTTGATAGCAAACTATTTAGTCTGTTATTAGTAGTTGTGAGTTGCGTTTCAGTCCTTTTGATTTCTGTTACATCACGCCCCACTTTCAATACCAAATCATTGTTAAATACCTCTTCGTGCCAATCAAGAAACTTAAAAGTACCGTCTTTGACCTTAACTTTCTTGGCATGACTTTCATCATTTTGCTCAAAACCTAAAGTTTTGATTATATCGTTTTCCCAGCTTTTTCCAATCCATTCATTATCATTATATCCTAAAATTTGCTCAACATTTTTGCTTACAAAGGTTACAATTCCTTCCGTGTTGATGCCTATAATTATTAAATTACCTCGGTTCACAAATTTATAAGCAAAAAAGAGGTTTTCTTTAATACTTAGGTCTATGTAATGAATAACATAATTGATGATGAATGCAATGAATGAGCTATTAAAATATATAATAAAATCTTTGGTCGAAATAAATTTTCTATAGACTAAAAACATTAAAGCACTAACAATAGCAAGAAGGTACGTGTAAAAGTACTTGAAAGTGTAAAAGACGTAGTAAGAAATCATATTGACGAGCGTAAACTCGGCCAAGGTCAGATAATCCATTTGCCCAAAAATGGCAATCTTGTATAAAACTAACGAATTGTAAACGACAAAAAAAACAGCAAAAAGTAAGTGAAGATTCTTACGGATAACTTCAAAATATCTACTAAAAAAAGCTACTGCAAGACAGAAAATCCCTACAACTAAACTATATCTTAGCTCACTTTCTTTTCTGACACCAAACAAATCAATGTAAAACTCACTAAATGGCACAAATATGCCCACCCCCCAAAAATACTGAACATAGCGATAATAATGCTTCGATAATTCCTCTACATTATTTATATAAATATGTCTATACTTTGAATAAGAGTTATTCATTAATGAAAATACCGCTACCAACGCAATTGCGACGATTGATACAAAAGCTAAATATTGTAGAACTTCGCTCATGGAATAAACAGTATAAAATTGAAAGGTCTGTATTTACAAAAAAAAGCAAATATCATACTAATTTATACTATTTAGGAAATAAAATTTATGATACTTCGCTTGAAATAAACTTAGAAGTCATTTGATAGCACACAAATGTTTTATCGAAATTTAAAACTAAATTTTTAAAAAAGCCGAAAAGC
The DNA here is from genome assembly GCA_017495105.1 of Emticicia sp. Taxonomy (GTDB): domain Bacteria; phylum Bacteroidota; class Bacteroidia; order Cytophagales; family Spirosomataceae; genus Emticicia. Next base: position 28,410 of record JAFEIL010000127.1, read on the forward strand.
TAATTTTTATTTACATTTTTTCTAGTTTTATCGACAAAATAAACTCTTTTCAAGAAAACACAGAAAAAAATCGATAACAAAGCCTTGTTTTTTCATTATCATTTTGTAATTTCGCACCCTATTTAGGATTACCCCGAAAAAATACGCTTTTCATTAGTAGAGTTTTTGTCCGATACACGACTATTTTCGTAGGATAGTCGAACAGGGATATTTATTCGCTCCACTACGATAAATAAATTTAGATGTTCGAGTTTCGATGCTTGATTTTTGGATTTTAAAGTTCAATTTAATATCCTAATTTCGAATATCTATCATCGTAAAAAATTTTTCACTTAAAACTTTTCAAACCTTGAATCTGACAGAAACCGGTAGAAAAAGTTTCGCAACGGTAAAGCCGCTCATCGAATACCCAGACTTCTTGGATATTCAGGTAAAATCTTTCCAAGATTTTTTCCAGATTGAGACTCCAGCCGAAAATCGCAAAATGGAAGGGCTTTTCAATGTATTTGCCGAAAACTTCCCAATCGCCGACTCACGTGAAAACTACGTGTTGGAATTCGTCGATTACACCATCGACCCACCAAAATACTCAGTTGATGAGTGTATTGACCGTGGTCTTACTTACGCTGTGCCTTTAAAAGCAAAATTGCGTTTGATTTGTAATGATACCGACAACGAAGACTTCGAGACAATCGAGCAAGAAGTATTCTTGGGTAACATTCCATACATGAATGGTCGTGGCTCATTTGTTATCAACGGAGCAGAACGTGTTATTGTATCACAATTACACCGTTCACCGGGGGTATTCTTTTCAATGAGTAAGCACACAAATGGAACGAAACTTTACTCAGCTCGTGTAATCCCGATGAAAGGTTCGTGGATTGAATTCTCGACTGACGTAAATAACGTAATGTATGCTTACATCGACCGTAAGAAAAAATTCCCAGTTACAACATTGCTTCGTGCAATTGGTTTTGGTTCTGATAAAGATATCCTCAACCTTTTTGGCCTTTCAGAAGAAATTCCTGGCACACGCGAAGCCTTGAAAAAATCAATCGGTCGTCGTCTTGCCGCACGTGTTTTACGTACATGGACAGAAGACTTCGTAGATGAAGATACTGGTGAGGTTGTTTCAATCGACCGTAATGAGGTAATCTTAGAGCGTGACTCTATTATCTCAGAAAATGATATTGACACTATTTTAAACACTGAGCAAAAATCAATCATTTTGCACCGTGAAGATGCCAACGTATCAGAATTCAACATTATCTACAATACGTTACAACGTGATAGCTCAAACTCTGAAAAAGAGGCAGTTGAACAAATCTACCGTCAATTACGTAACACCGAAGCACCAGACGAAGCAACAGCCCGTGAGATTATCCAAGGATTGTTCTTCTCTGATAAACGTTATGATTTAGGAGAGGTAGGTCGCTACCGTGTAAATACAAAATTGAGTTTGACTACACCGCTCGAAACTGGTGTATTGACAACCCAAGATATTGTCGAAATCGTTAAGTTTCTCATTCAACTCATCAACTCAAAAGCAGTTGTAGATGATATTGACCACTTATCGAATCGTCGTGTTCGTACCGTAGGAGAGCAACTTTACGCACAATTTGGTGTAGGATTAGCTCGTATGGCTCGTACAATCAAAGAACGTATGAACGTTCGTGATAACGAAGACTTCAAACCAGTTGACTTGATTAATGCGAGAACACTTTCTTCAGTAATTAACTCATTCTTTGGAACCAACCAGTTATCGCAGTTCATGGATCAAACTAATCCCTTGGCCGAAATCACGCACAAGCGTCGTATGTCGGCACTCGGGCCTGGTGGATTGAGCCGTGAGCGTGCAGGTTTCGAGGTTCGTGACGTTCACTATACGCACTATGGTCGTTTGTGTACTATCGAAACTCCAGAGGGACCAAACATCGGTTTGATTTCATCGCTTTGTACGTACGCCAAAATCAATAGCATGGGTTTCATCGAAACCCCTTATGTTAAGATTGAAGACGGTAAATTGACGAAAGAGATAATTTACTTAACTGCCGAAGAAGAAGATGGTAAAAACATTGCGATGGCAACAGCCGACGTTGATGCTAACGGAAACTTCTCAGTAGATGCCCTGAAATGTCGTTATGAAGGTGACTTCCCTATGAAATCGCCAGATTCAATCGACTACATGGATATTGCCTCAAATCAGATTGTATCAGTAGCCGCTTCGATGATTCCATTCATTGAGCATGATGATGCCAACCGTGCCTTGATGGGTTCAAACATGCAACGTCAGGCTGTGCCTTTGCTCCGTCCAGAAGCTCCAATCGTAGGTACAGGTCTTGAAGGTCGTTTGGCTCGTGACTCACGTACTTTGGTCGTTGCTGAAGAAGACGGAGTTGTTGAATACGTTGATGCAAATGTTATCAAAGTACGTTATAACTGGACAGCTGAGCAAACACTCGTAAGCTTTGATACCAACATCACTTCTTATGAGCTTATTAAACACCGCCGCACGAACCAAGATACCTGTATCAACATTCGTCCGATTGTGTTGAAAGGTGATACTGTGAAAAAAGGTCAAATCCTCGTAGAAGGATATGCGACTCAAGGCGGAGAGCTTGCTCTTGGGCGTAATCTTTTGGTTGCCTTCATGCCTTGGCAAGGATATAACTTTGAGGATGCGATTGTAATTTCGGAGAGAGTTGTGCGTGAAGATATTTTCACATCAATTCACATCGAAGAATACGAACTCGAAGTACGTGATACAAAACGTGGTGAAGAAGAACTAACGGCTGAGATTCCAAACGTTTCGGAAGAAACTGTAAAAAACCTCGACGAAAACGGTATAGTTCGTACAGGAACGCGTGTACGTGAAGGAGATATTTTGATTGGTAAGATTACTCCAAAAGGAGAATCAGACCCAACTCCAGAAGAAAAACTTCTACGTGCAATCTTCGGAGATAAAGCTGGTGACGTAAAAGATGCCTCGAAAAAATCACCACCATCGATGGACGGTGTAATTATCGACACAAAACTTTTCTCTCGCCCAAGCAAAGAAGAACGCTCTAAGCATAAAGAAGAGTTAAAAGTATTAATGAAAAAGCACGGTCGTCAATTAATTGAACTCCGTGGCTTAATGATTGATAAAATGACGGAATTGCTTGACGGCAAAACAACCGTCGGCGTGAAACATAAATTTGGAGATGAACTTATCTCTAAAGGAATGAAGTTCAATCGCGGAAATATTGCCAATAATTTATTTCCAGACAAAAATAATTACGTTGACGAAAGCCAATATAATGTTCCTGAAGAAGTAAACTTATTAGGAGATGTAATCTTGGATGGTTGGACAGAAGATACCGCTTTCAACAAATTAATTGTAGCACTTTGTAAGAACTACTTGGCTCGTCGTAGCGAAGTAATCGGTCGATTCAAACGTGAGCGTTTTGTATTGGAAGTAGGAGATGAACTACCTGCAGGTATCGTGAAATTGGCTAAAGTTTATATCGCCAAAAAACGTAAGTTGAAAGTGGGTGACAAGATGGCCGGTCGTCACGGAAATAAAGGAGTTGTTGCACGTATCGTTCGTGATGAAGATATGCCATTTACGGCAGAAGGCCAGCCAATGGACATCGTGTTGAACCCGCTTGGTGTACCTTCTCGTATGAATATCGGTCAGCTATATGAAGTTGTATTAGGTCTTGCCGGTAGAAAATTAGGACGTAAATATGCTACACCAATTTTTGATGGTGCTACTGAAGCAGAAGTAACCGCAGAATTGGATGAAGCAGGTTTACCACCTTACGGACGTTCGCAACTTTACAACGGTTTGACAGGTGAGCCATTCGACCAAAAAGTAACCGTAGGTATCATGTACATGATGAAACTTGGCCACTTGGTTGATGATAAAATGCACGCCCGCTCAATCGGACCATACTCACTTATTACGCAACAACCATTGGGTGGTAAAGCACAATTTGGTGGTCAGCGTTTCGGAGAGATGGAGGTTTGGGCATTGGAAGCATTCGGTGCATCGCATATCTTACAAGAAATTTTGACTGTAAAATCTGATGATGTATTGGGTCGTGCCAAAGCATACGAAGCAATCGTAAAAGGAGAGAATTTGCCAAAACCAAATATCCCAGAATCATTCAACGTATTGGTTCACGAATTACGTGGCTTAGCATTAGAGATTACCTTGCAGTAGTCTGAAAAAATAAAGGTGTGTTTTTCCACGGAATTACACACCTAAAAATGAGCATATCATTTTCACATCAATCATACTTGAAAATGTCTTTAAAGAAAAATAAAAAACTCAATAGTGACTTCCAGAGCATCACTATCAGTTTGGCTTCACCAGAGTCAATCTTAGAAAGCTCTTATGGCGAAGTTACTCAACCTGAGACAATTAACTATCGTACTTACAAACCCGAAATGGGCGGTTTGTTTTGCGAGCGTATTTTCGGCCCTGTAAAAGACTGGGAATGCCACTGTGGTAAATACAAACGTATTCGCTACAAAGGTATCATCTGCGACCGTTGTGGTGTAGAAGTTACCGAAAAGAAAGTACGTCGTGAACGTATGGGACACATCGAACTCGTTGTGCCTGTGGCTCACATTTGGTACTTCCGTAGTTTACCAAACAAAATTGGTTATTTAGTAGGTATGTCGTCGAAGAAACTCGACCAAATTATTTACTATGAAAGATACGTCGTTATCCAACCAGGTTTGAAAAGTGAAGATGGAGTTGCTAAAAACGACTTCTTGACGGAGGAAGAATATTTGGACATCATGGACAAATTGCCACGTGACAACCAAATGCTCGACGATAAAGATCCTAATAAATTTATCGCCAAAATGGGTGCTGAAGCTCTAGAAATGATGCTTTCTCGCCTTGAATTAGACCAATTATCATACGACCTTCGTCACGCTGCGGCTACCGATACTTCACAACAACGTAAGGCAGATGCCTTGAAGCGTTTGAAAATCGTAGAAGCTTTACGTGATGCAAACACTCGTATCGAAAATAAACCAGAGTGGATGATTATCCGTATGGTGCCAGTTATTCCACCAGAATTACGTCCGCTTGTACCGTTGGATGGCGGTCGTTTCGCAACTTCTGACTTGAATGATCTTTACCGTCGTGTGATTATCCGTAACAACCGTTTAAAGCGTTTGTTAGAAATCAAAGCACCTGAAGTAATCTTACGTAATGAAAAACGTATGTTGCAAGAGGCGGTTGACTCATTGTTCGATAACTCTCGTAAAGTAAACGCTGTTCGTTCGGAAGGTAATCGTGCCTTGAAATCACTTTCAGATATGTTGAAAGGAAAGCAAGGTCGTTTCCGTCAAAACTTACTTGGAAAGCGTGTTGATTATTCTGGCCGTTCGGTAATCGTTGTAGGTCCGGAATTAAAACTACACGAGTGCGGTTTACCAAAAGATATGGCAGCTGAACTTTTCAAACCGTTCATTATCAGAAAGTTAATTGAGCGTGGAATCGTTAAGACTGTAAAGTCTGCTAAGAAAATTGTTGATAGAAAAGATGCCGTAGTTTGGGATATTTTGGAAAACGTATTAAAAGGACACCCTGTTCTTTTGAACCGTGCCCCTACTCTCCACAGACTTGGTATCCAAGCTTTCCAACCTAAATTGGTTGAAGGAAAAGCTATCCAATTGCACCCACTCGTTTGTACAGCCTTCAACGCTGACTTTGACGGTGACCAAATGGCCGTTCACGTGCCGCTTGGCCAAGAAGCAATCATGGAGGCTTCAATATTGATGTTGGCTGCTCATAATATCTTGAACCCTGCCAACGGAGCCCCAATTACTGTACCTTCTCAGGACATGGTTTTGGGTCTTTACTTTGTTACGAAAGGACGTAAATCGACTCCAACTCACAAAGAGCCAGGCGAAGGTATTACATTCTATTCAGCAGAAGAGGTAATCATTGCGATGAACGAAGGAGCGGTATCAAAACACGCTCACATCAAATGTCGTGTGAAAGTTAAAGACGAAAAAGGTGAATTAGTTTGGAAAATCGTTGATACCGTTGCAGGACGTATCTTGTTTAACCAATGCGTACCAGAAGAGGTAGGTTATCTTGACGAATTATTGACTAAGAAAAAGCTACAACAGCTTATCGGTCGAGTATTCAAAGAGGCAGGCTATGCTCGTACAGCACAATTCTTGGATGACATCAAGCAATTGGGTTATCAAACAGCCTTCCGTGGTGGTTTATCAATCGGCTTGGACAATATCATTGTTCCTGCTGAAAAACCAAAACTCGTTAATGATGCTAAAAAAGAAGTAGAAGAAGTACAAAACAACTATATGTTCGGTATCATTACTGAGCGTGAGCGTTATAACCAAATTATTGATATTTGGGGACGTGTAAATAGTTCGATGCGTGTGATTCTATTGAAGCAATTGGAAGATGACCAAGCAGGTTTCAATCCAATTTATATGATGATGCATTCTGGAGCTCGTGGTTCGCAAGAACAAGTGCGTCAGTTGGGTGGTATGAGAGGTTTGATGGCGAAACCACAAAAGAATATTCAAGGGTCGGTCGGAGAAATCATCGAAAACCCAATCTTGTCTAACTTTAAAGAAGGTCTCGACGTACTCGAATACTTTATCTCTACACACGGTGCTCGTAAAGGTTTGGCCGATACAGCCCTAAAAACTGCCGATGCTGGTTACTTAACTCGTCGTTTGCACGATGTTGCTCAAGACGTAGTAGTAAACGAAGTTGATTGCGGAACGTTACGTGGAATTCAAGTTTCAGCTTTGAAAGACAACGAAGATATCGTTGAGCCACTTTCTGAGCGTATCTTAGGCCGTACTTCGGTTTATGATGTAATCGACCCACTAACAAAAAAACTGATCGTAAAAGCTGGCGAAGAAATCACGGAAGAAATTGCCGCTGAAATCGACGATACTGCAATCGAAACAGTTGAAATCCGCTCGGTACTAACTTGCGAAACACAGACAGGTGTTTGTGCGAAATGTTATGGACGTAATTTGGCAACCGGCCGCATGTCGGAAGGTGGTGAAGCAGTTGGTGTAATTGCCTCACAATCAATCGGTGAGCCTGGTACTCAGCTTACACTTCGTACATTCCATACGGGAGGTACTGCTCAAAACGTTGCTTCGGAAGCAAACATTAAAGCAAAATTTGCAGGAACAATCCAACTCGAAGAAATGCGTACCGTTCAGTCGAGCGATCGTGAAGGCAATGTAATTACAACTGTCTTGGGTCGTCGTGGTGAGATTCGTATTATCGAAACTGGTACAAACAACGTACTTATCGTTAATAACGTACCATACGGTGCAACTTTGGAGGTAAAAGACGGACAAAAAATAAACAAAGGTGACATAATGTGTCACTGGGATCAATTCAACGCCGTTATCCTTTCAGATATTGATGGAATTGTAGAATACGATGCAATCGAAGAGAATATAACTTACAAAGAAGAAGCCGATGAGCAAACTGGTTTCCGTGATAAAGTTATCATCGAATCGAAAGACCGTGCCAAAAACCCATCAATCATTGTAAAAACAAGCAATGGCGAAGAAGAGAAAGCATATAACTTGCCAGTTTTGGCTCGTTTGACTGTAGAAGATGGAAAAATCATCAAAGCTGGTCAAATTTTAGCTAAGATTCCTCGTGCCATCAACATGAACCGTGATATCACGGGTGGTTTACCTCGTATCACTGAGTTGTTTGAGGCTCGTAACCCTTCAAATCCTGCGGTTGTATCTGAAATTGACGGTATCGTACAATACGGTTCTATCAAGCGTGGTAATCGTGAGATTTTTGTGGAAGCAAAAGATGGTATCAAGATGAAATACATGGTGCCTTTGTCGAAATTATTCTTAGTACAAGACGGAGACTTCGTTTTGGCAGGTGACCCACTTTCTGATGGAGCTATCACGCCAGCCGATATTCTTCGTATCAAAGGGCCAACCGCCGTACAAGAATACTTAGTAAACGAAGTACAAGCCGTTTATCGCCAACAGGGTGTAAAAATCTCTGATAAGCACATCGAAACGATTGTTCGCCAAATGATGCAAAAAGTAGAGGTTATCGACTCAGGCGATACGCTCTTCTTGGATAATCAAATGATTGACAAGTGGTTGGTACGTGCAGGAAACGATAAGATTTTGGACAAAAAAGTAGTAATGGATGCTGGTGCTTCTGATAAGTATAAGCCAGGTCAGATTATTACAGGCCGTGAAATGCGTGACGAAAATAGCCGATTGAAGCGTGCTGACTTAGCACAAATCGTGGTTCGTGATGCAATGCCAGCGGTTGCTCGTCCAACATTACAAGGTATCACTACGGCATCGTTGGGTACGGAATCATTCATGTCAGCGGCATCGTTCCAAGAGACTACTAAAGTGTTATCAGAAGCTGCCGTAAGAGGTAAGCGTGATACACTCGAAGGTTTGAAAGAGAACGTTATCGTTGGTCACTTGATTCCTGCTGGAACTGGTAACCGTAAATACCAAAACATTATCGTTGGTAGCAAAGCAGAACTCGAAGCAGCAGCTGAAAAGAAAAAACAACAAGAGGCAGCAAAACAACGCAGAGAGTATGTTTAAAATAATGTAGAATTGAGAATGGAGAATTAAAAACTCTTGTTCTCTTTACATAAAACACAAAAAAGGTCGAGCATTTTGCTTGACCTTTTTTTGTTATTCTGAAAATCCGCTTTACTTCAATAATTTCTTATCAATTTCAAACTGCTTTAGCACGGCACTTAAAAAAGCATTTTCTTTAATTTCTACTTTCCGAAGCGTTAAGTTGTATAATGTAGCGAAAGTGAGCCACTAAATGTAGGCAAAGAGAGCCATGTGTG